>DAOLIZ010000389.1:0-1001 GCA_035328285.1 Gemmatimonadales bacterium | reverse complement strand
CGGATCGCCGCGCTGCAGGCCCGGCGCTTCTTCTATGTGTGGGACGAGGGGGCGGGGGAGGTGCGGTGGATGTGCTCCTTCGACACGACGGAGGACGACGTCGACCGCTTTGTCGCGGAGCTGCGCGAGACCCTCGCCTGATCGCGGGCCGAAAGGCCCGTTCCATCTGATTTCAATCTTCCTTCATACTGTGCGGCGCACGTTCCAGCATCCCCTCCCCGAGGAGCTGCGTCTGTGCGCGCCATCCTGACTCCACTCGATGGATCCCGCCTCGCGGAGGAGTCGCTGCGTGCGGCCTGCGCCACGGCGCGTCGTGTCGGGGCGGTGCTGCACATGGCCCTGGTCCACCATCCCGTCGCTCCCAACGCCGACTCCGCCGCCATGGCCACCGCCATCGACGAGCTGGACCGCCTTGCCCGGGAAGGGGAGGAGCAGTACCTGGCGCAGGTCGCGGAGCGGATGCGGGTGCAGTACGGCATCCATGTCGAGACGGCCATCCTGGACGGCCCGGTCGCCGAGACCCTCGCGGCCTGCGTGACGCGCCTCGGGGTGGGGCTGGTGGTGATGACCACGCACGGGCGCGGGGCGGTGAGCCGCTTCTGGCTGGGGAGTGTGGCCGATCACCTGCTCCGGCATCTCGACGTGCCGCTGCTCCTCCTGCGGCACAAGGAGCAGCCGATGCACGACAGCCGGATGGCGTTCCGGAGAATGCTGATCGCGCTTGACGGATCGGAGCGCGCCGAGGCGGTGATTGAGCCGGCGCTGGCGCTCTGTCCGCCGCCGACCGCCGAGATCGCGCTGCTGCGGGTGGTGGCGCCGGAGTCCAGTGGAGCCGCCCAGGGTCGGGGCGCCGCGGCGATCTATCTCGACGAGGTGGCCGACCGGCTGGAGCGCAGGGGGTGCCGGGTCAGCACCACGGTGGTCGTGTCGGACTCGCCGGCGCAGGCTATCCTCGATCAGGCGCGGCCGGAGGCCACCGACTGCGTGGCGCTCGCCACACG
>DAOLIZ010000388.1:0-1005 GCA_035328285.1 Gemmatimonadales bacterium | reverse complement strand
AGCGCGATGACCCATTCGCCCACCATGAGCTCGCTGCTGCGGCCCAGGGGCGCGGTCGGGAACCCGCGGCCGGCCACCTGGATGACGGCAATGTCCGCCACGGGGTCGGAGCCGACCAGCTTGGCCGGGAGCTGGGTCCCGTCGTTGAGCGTCACGGTGATCTGCTCCGCCCCCGCCACCACGTGGTGGTTGGTCAGGATGACCCCGTTGCTGCGGATCAGGAATCCGGTCCCCGACCCGCGCACGAGCTGGGACGCGTAGCGCGGGACGAACATGTCGGCCCACGAGGAGCGCACCGCCACCTGCTGACGCGCGGCGACGCTGATCGACACGACGGCCGGCGCGAGGCGTTCCACCGCCGTCACGATGGCGGTGCGGCGGCTGCTGTCGACGCTCGACTGGGCGGAGAGGGCGGGAGCGAGGAGCGCCACCAGCAGTCCGCCGACCGCGCCCGCCCGGACAACCGCGCGGCGGAGGGCGGAGCGTGCGGAGCTGTGGCGAGACGTCATGCGGCATCCCCGGCGTGGTCGGCGAATGCCTCCGCCGGGTACTCGGCGGAGACGAAATACAGTCCTTCGGGCGGCGCGGGGGGACTGGTGTCGGCGTTGTCCTCCCGCGCCAGCAGGGCGGTCATGTCTTCGACCGGTCGCCGGTCGAGTCCGATGTCCACCATGGTTCCGACGAGCATCCGCACCATGTGGTGCAGGAAGCGGTCGGCGGCCACGTGGAAGGTGAACCCCTGTCCGGCCTCCCGTGCCCGCCATTCGGCGCGCCGCAACGTGCTTCGGTAGTGCGGCTTGGGCTCACCCTTGACCGCGAAGGCGCGGAAGCTGTGCTCCCCCGGCAGCGCCGCCGCTGCTCCCCGGAGCCGTCCGGCGTCGAGTTCGCGGCCCAGCGCCCATTCGTAGGGGCGGCGGAAGGGCGACATCGAGGCGGGATCCACTCCCACCACATACCGGTACTCGCGACCGAGTGCGCTCTTCCGCGCGTGGAACCCCGGCTGCG
>DAOLIZ010000387.1:0-1007 GCA_035328285.1 Gemmatimonadales bacterium | reverse complement strand
CCGGCCTGAAGGACACGGTCATGAGCTGCGGCGGGTGCCCCAGCGGCGCGCACGAGCCGTTCGTGGAGCAGTGGTCGCAGACCGGCCACGCCGACTCGGCGGCCAATTCGTCGCAGGCCTCCAACGCGTCCTGTCAGGGGTGCCACGAGGGTCGCGCGGCGCTCGCCCGCTTCAACGGGAGCCCGAGCCACTACGTCGAGAAGGACTCGGTCGGCCAGATCACCACGCTCCCGCCGGCCACCTGCGCCGTCTGCCACGACCCGCACGGCAGCCCCTACCAGGGCCAGCTCCGCGCCCCGGTCGACGTGCCGGACGTGACGGTCAACCTCTGCATGACCTGCCACAACCGCGGGACGACGCCGTCGAGCAACTTCTCGAACTCGACCGCCACCGTCACGAAGCGTGGCGCGCATGCGGCCCAGGGCCCGATCCTCCTCGGATCCGGCGCCGGGTACATCCCGCAGAACTTCGTCTACGACACGAACAAGGCCTACACGTCGCACGCCTCGCTTAATAATCCGCGACTCTGCGCCGGCTGCCACGTGAACTCGTTCACGGTGACCGACGCGGCCACCGGCGAGTTCGTCCTGCAGTCGGTTGGGCACCTCTTCTCGCCGGATCCCTGCCTCGACGGAACTGGGCAGCCGATCGCCGACAACAGCTGCGACCACCTGCCGGCCAGCAACCGCAACTGGACCGGGTGCCTCAACGCCGGCTGCCACGCCAGCGCCGACGTCGCCGCCTCGGCCCTGGTGGCCGATTCCACGCTCATCGTGGGTCTGGCCAACCAGCTCTGGAACGACCTCAACCCGGCCCTCAACACGGGTGGCGAGCCGTACATGGACGCGGCGGACGCCGGCGACCTGGTGTACCTGCTCTTCACGGCGGGCAACCCCTACTCGTACTTCACCAACGCGCAGGGGAACCCGGACAGCGTCAGGGCGTTCGACGGCAACGACAACATCGTCTCGCCGGCCGAGGGCGCGCTCTTCAACGCCATGATGCTG
>DAOLIZ010000386.1:0-1007 GCA_035328285.1 Gemmatimonadales bacterium | reverse complement strand
CAGTGCAAAGCTGTAGTAAAGGTTCACGGGGTCTTTCCGTCTTGCCGCGGGTACGCTGCATCTTCACAGCGATTTCAATTTCACGGAGTCTCGGGTGGAGACAGTGTGGCTATCGTTACGCCATTCGTGCAGGTCGGAACTTACCCGACAAGGAATTTCGCTACCTTAGGACCGTTATAGTTACGGCCGCCGTTTACCGGGGCTTCGATCAAGAGCTTCGCTTGCGCTGACCCCATCACTTAACCTTCCGGCACCGGGCAGGCGTCACACCCTATACGTCCTCTTTCGAGTTTGCAGAGTGCTGTGTTTTTAGTAAACAGTCGCAGCGGCCTGGTCACTGCAACCCCCTTCCGCTCCAGCCGCAGGGCCTTCACGTACCAGGGGCGTACCTTCTCCCGAAGTTACGGTACTATTTTGCCTAGTTCCTTCACCCGAGTTCTCTCAAGCGCCTTGGGATTCTCACCCAGCCCACCTGTGTCGGTTTGGGGTACGGTCACTTATTACCTGAAGCTTAGAGGCTTTTCCTGGAAGCAGGGCATCAATCACTTCGTCTCCGTGGAGACTCGTCGTCACGCCTCAGCATTGCCACCCCGGATTTGCCTAAGGTGACTGCCTACACGCTTAAACCGGCAACCAACAGCCGGCTGACCTAGCCTTCTCCGTCCCCCCATCGCAGTAATAAGTGGTGCAGGAATATTAACCTGCTTCCCATCGACTACGCCTTTCGGCCTCGCCTTAGGGGCCGACTCACCCTGCGCCGATGAACGTTGCGCAGGAAACCTTGGGCTTTCGGCGAGGGGGCTTTTCACCCCCTTTATCGTTACTCATGTCAGCATTCGCACTTCCGATACCTCCAGCAGACCTTACGATCCACCTTCGCAGGCGTACGGAACGCTCCCCTACCATGCAGGCAGAGCCTGCATCCGCAGCTTCGGTACATGGCTTAAGCCCCGTTACATCTTCCGCGCAGGCCGACTCGACCAGTGAGCTATTACGCTTTCTTTAAA
>DAOLIZ010000385.1:0-1013 GCA_035328285.1 Gemmatimonadales bacterium | reverse complement strand
CGGCGCAGCGGCTGCCGCGCAGCGCCCTCGCAGCTGATGCGCCAATTCGTTAGGCAGCTACCTCGGAACGGAGCGTGCTCGATGGCAGGGTCGGTTGGCCAGGAGCGAGTCGTGGCGGCAGCCCTTCGGAAGCAAATACCCGGTCACTTCCTTGCGATGCGACAGCACCAATCGCTGTTGACCCAGAGCGTCCACCTCGTGGCTCTGGCTTACGGCGGCAAGCTCACTGACGCAACGCGCGTCCAGATCAAGATTCTTGCTCGGCTTGCCGCCATGAGTCGTATAGTTCACTTGTCTGTTGAGCGGAGTTACGTGATTGAGGCTCTTGCCTTGATGGCCCCTGCTTATGAACTGGCATACAATATCGGATTCATCGGCCAGGACAAATCGCGAGCCAAGTCTTGGGAAAGGCACCAAGATACCAAGGTCTCCTATCCGCATCCCAATCAACGCGAGCGTTCGGTTAGAGCCACGTTGGAGCTAAACGGCTATTCAGGAAAGGCGCTAAGGGAAGCGGTAGCGGCCGAAGAGCGGAATTACCATGGGTATTGCGCCGCAAAGCATGGCAATCCAATGCTCCTTCGCAATTGGGGCGTCCAACATCGTGATGGCAAACTGTACTTGGCTCAAGGGCCGTTTCTCACCGAGTTAACGTACCGTCAAGCCGGGCTCGTTCTTGGGTTGGCTGCAAGGACAATGTATCGGGCGGTAGGCGGCTTCGTGCGTCCGCACTTGAAATCCGCCCCCGCCAAGGACTTGAAGCGGTTCGCTGCCGCAGCCGGTAGGGCACAAGAGGGGCTGCGTCAAGCCAACATGCGCTTGCACATCCCAAAGACAGCTGCCTAACCAGCGCATGCAGCTGACGAGGGCGCGCTGGCACTGGCAGCCGCCGCGCTCCATATTGACCTGCGAGGATGCGCGGCGGCTGCCGCGCAGCGCCCTCGCAGCTGATGCGCAGGTCGTTAGGCCGATTGCCTATGATGCTCCCCCGCCTGCTTGCAGTAGTACTCTTG
>DAOLIZ010000384.1:0-1014 GCA_035328285.1 Gemmatimonadales bacterium | reverse complement strand
CCACCGACGAGGTGATCACGATGCTCCCGCCACCGCTCGCCGTCAGCAGCGGCGTGGCGTGCACAATGAAGTGAAACACGCCGAGCACGTTGACCCGCAGCACACGCTCCACATCCTCGGAGTGCTGCTGCACCAGCGGCGCGACCAGTCCCTCCATACCGGCGTTGGCGAACACCACGTGCAGCGCACCGAACCGGTCCTGCGCCGCCGCCACGGCCCGCGCCGCCTCGCTGACGGCGGCGGAGCAGGCGGAGGAGAAGCACACGGCCTGGGTGCGCGACCTGCAGGACGCGCGGACCAAGCTGCTGGCCCTCCGCGACCAGTATCGCGACCTGCAGGAACAGTTCGATCGCATCACCGAGGCCGGGAAGGAAGGAGCGTGCCCCACCTGCTCCCGGCCGCTCGGCGAGGACTTCGAGTCGGTGCGCGAAGTGCTCGGGCGCCAGGTCGAGGAGGTCAAGTTCAACGGCAACTTCTACCGGAAGCGGGTGGCGCAGCTGGAGCCGGAGCCGGCGGAAGTGCGGGAGCTGGAGGCGCAACGCGTCAAGGCGGAGGCCGCCGCCGAGGCGGCCGCGGCCGCCGTCGGGCGCCTGGAGTCGCCGCTGCGGGAAGCCCCCGCGCTGCGCGAGAAGCGTGCGCAGCAGGAGCGCGCCATTGCCGAGTTGCAGGCGTCGTTGAAGGGGGCGGAGGGGACCTACGACCCGGAGCGGCACAAGGTGGTCCAGCAGCAGCTCAAGGCGCTGGAAGCCAAGGCACTCGAGGCCGAGCGATACCGCGGGCTCGCGGAGCGTGCCGCCCGGCTGGCGCCGGAACTCCTGGCCGCAGAACAGGCGGTGAGTGTCCGGGAGGAGGTGTTGACCGCATTGCGGCATCAGCGGCAGGAACTCGGCTTCTCGGAGCCGGAATTCGAGGAGGTGCGCGCGCGGGTCGCGGCCGCGGAGGAGGAGCGTCGGCGGGCCGAGCTGCAGGTGGTCGAGGCACGGGGCGAGCGGGCGACGGCGGAGGAGGCGGCAC
>DAOLIZ010000383.1:0-1017 GCA_035328285.1 Gemmatimonadales bacterium | reverse complement strand
GGCACGCGGCCGCGCTCCTGGGTGCGGCCGCGCTGGCATGCGGCCCGCCCGGGCCCGCCCCCATCGCCTGGGGGGAGGCGGCCTGCGATCACTGCCACATGACCATCGTGGACCGGCGCTTCGCCGCCGAGCTCGTGACCCGCACGGGCAAGGTGTACGCCTTCGACGACGCCGGGTGCCTCGCCGCCTTCACGGTCAACGGGCCCGTGGGGCCGGACCAGGTGCACTCGGCGTGGGTGACGGACTTCCGTCAGCCCGGCACGCTGATCCCGGCGCAGGACGCGGTCTTCCTTCGCACCGATTCCATTCGCACCCCGATGTCGAGCAACCTCCTCGCCGCGCCCCGCGCCGCGGGCGACAGCCTCCAGGCCGCCCTCGGAGGGACGCTGCTCGACTGGTCGCAGGTGCTCGCCGCCGCGCGCGATTCGGCGTAGCTTCCCCTTCCCATGGTGCGCCCCCTCCTCCGCTGCCTCCTCGGCGTGTGCCTGCTCACGGCGCCCGCGGCCGCCGTCGCTGCCCAGTCGCTCGTGGTGGTGGACCCTGCCGGGCCGGTCCGCACCGTGACCGAGGCGCTGACCCGGGTCACGCCCGGCGGACGGATCGCGGTCAGGGCCGGGCGCTACGCCGAGCCGGTGATCCGCGTGACGGTGCCGGTGACCATCGTGGGGGACTCCGGGGCGGTGTTCCTCGGTGGCGCGCACCAGATCTTCGTGGTGTCGGCGGACAACGTGACGCTCCGGGGGCTCACGATGCGGGGCGGCGAGGCGACCTTCATGGAGGACCGCGCGGCGGTGCTGTTCGACAGCGTCGCCAACTGCGTCATTGAGGACAGCCGGCTGGAGCGGACCTTCTTCGCGATCTACCTCTCGCGGAGCCGAGGGTGCCGGGTCTCCCGCAACGTGGTGGAGGGGGCCGCGGAGGTCGAGATGACCGCCGGCAACGCGATCCACCTCTTTCATTCCTCCGACGTGACGGTCGACGGGAACCGGGTGACGGGACATCGCGACGGGATCTACC
>DAOLIZ010000382.1:0-1017 GCA_035328285.1 Gemmatimonadales bacterium | reverse complement strand
GAACGCCCTGGTTCAGGGAACCCTGCTCGAGGAGGCGACCGGTGCGAGGCTCAGGACGCCAGCCGGGGCGTGCAGAAGGGGCCCTGCGGAAGGATGGCCACGCGTACGAGCGTCGGCAAGCGTCGCGGCCGCGCCTCCGACAAGATCGCGCGATTCAGTCGGGAGGCGGCAGGATCAGGATCGTTGCTCGCGCACCGTTCTCCCGTCAGCGCAACGGCGCCAGGACCGCCCGGCCATACGCGACGAAGACCATGACGAGGCCCAGGACGCCGCTCATGACCATCGACGGGACCTCGCGGTACTGGACGTGGACCCAGATGAAGACCAGGCTCTCGACCGCGAGAATCGCAGCGGCGAGGACGGTCAGCCGCGGGTGCCATCGGAGCGCGGCGGGCACGATCAGCCCGACCACGCAGAGCAGCTCCACGATGCCGAAGGCCGCCCAGGCCTGCCGCGGCAACGCGCCGAAGGACGGGACATCCCCGCTGACCCGGTCGAACAGGAAGACCTTCATCACGCCCGACGCTCCATAGAGCAGGGCGGCGAGGCCCTGCAGGATCCACAAGAAGAGATTCACGCGCAGTCTCCTTTCCAGCCTGGCGCCGATCGATACGCGTTGTTACTCACCGGGCTCCGGCAGCTCCTGACCGAACATGATACGGTGCCCATCCACCGTCCTGACCCCGAATTCCCGCATGCCCCACGGCTTGTCCGCCAGCGCCTGGGTGAAGTCCGCGCCGGCGGCCTTGTACTCGGTGAACAGCGCGGTGGCGTCAGCCACCGTGACATAGCCGAACCAGGAATGATCGCCGAGGTCGCCTGGCGGGATGGCGTCCCGGCACTCGCCCAGCATGACGCGGAAGCTGTCCCGCGAGAGAAACGCCCAGCCGGGCGCGGTGAAGTCGACCTCCAGCCCGAGCACCGAAGTGTAGTAGGCCATCGACGTGCCCAACTCGGGAACGGCGAGGACAAATCGCACGTCGGCGAGCTGCCGCCGCTCGCTCACTTGAGGCGCTC
>DAOLIZ010000381.1:0-1022 GCA_035328285.1 Gemmatimonadales bacterium | reverse complement strand
CCACCTTGTAGGGCTCGCGGCCCTTTTCCATGGAGTGGAAGGGATGCTTGCTGGGGGCGACGGCAGTCATAAGGAACCTCGGCGGGGAAACGGGGAAGCGGGAAAGTCGTTTCGATTGTCAGTCTCGCGCGGTTTGACTGCGACCGCGGCGAATAATGTCGGCCCCTTCGCCGCCGGATCGGCGGGCAGGGGGTGATAGGTGGTGGACGTGAAACCGGCGTCGCGTCCCCAGGTGCTGATCGACTCGGCGTCGAATCCCGGCCAGAGATGGCCCATCGATTCGATGAAGTCGGTGCGCTCGTGCGGCATCATGTCCACGATCAGGAGCCGGCCGCCCGGCCGCAGCACCCGGGCCGCCTCGGCGAGCACCCGGGCCGGCTCCGGCGCCAGGTGCAGCGCCAGGGAAATCACCGCCGCGTCGAGCGAGGCGGCTTCCAGCGGAAGCGCCTCGAGGTCGCCGCGGTGGAGTTCCACGTTCCGGTACGGCGCCAGCCGCTTCCTCGCCGCGGTGAGCATCGGCGCCGAGCCATCCACGGCCACGACCTGCCGGACGAACGGAGCCAGTGACGCCGCCACCTGTCCGGTGCCGCAGCCGAGGTCGCCCACCGCCCAGCTGTCGTCGAGCAGGGCAGGGAGGGCGGCCAGTTCCGCGCGCGCGCCGAAGAGTTCGCTCCGGAGCCTGTCCCACTGGCCGGCTGAGGTCGCGAAGAACTCCCGCGACCTGGTGCTCCGCTCGGCGAGCACGCTGCGGAGCCGGGTCGCGTCCTGCCTGGCCGCCGGCGCCTCGGCGATTTCGCCGCTCACCAGCTGCCAGAGCTGCCGGGCGCCGGGGTCGAGTTCCCGCAATGCGGCGCGGTACCGGTTGCTCGTCCCCTCGGCGCGGACTGCCACCCATCCTTCGTCGGCCAGGAGCTTCAGGTGCCGGCTGACGGTGGACTGGGGGAGCCGCAGCACCCGGCAGAGTTCGCCGACCGTGAGGGCGTCCCGCTCCAGCACCAGGAGCAGGCGGCTCCGGGTGAGGT
>DAOLIZ010000380.1:0-1026 GCA_035328285.1 Gemmatimonadales bacterium | reverse complement strand
TGCCAGACGCCGGTGTCGTCGCAGTCCTTCAGGAGCCGACCAAGGACCTTGGTGGCGACCGGCGCAGTGTGGAGGGCGCCGATCCGCGCCAGCAGTTCGATGTAGTGCAGGGCGAGGGGGACATCCTTGGCGACCCCCTTGCCGTCGGACTCGATCGGGTCGCCGAGGAGGAGGTGCTGGGGCTTGAAGGTCTTCTTCCCGACATGGAGCCAGTAGGACTTCTTGGGCGCCGGCTGGGCGAGGTACGTCCCCAGCCGTTCGGTGAACCCGGCCCGTTCCCGCTGCAGCGACGGCATGGCCGCCACCATCGCCACGGAGTACCAGCTGGGCGGGTATGCCTCTGGATGCAGGATGGTCTTGCCGCCTGCCTTGACAAAGGGCTTCTCGGACAGCGGGCTCCGAAGGAACTGCGAGACCGCGCTCGCCACCTTGTGTGCGGAGCCGCGAAGCCGCGGATCGTCGATGTGCCCCGCCTCGGCCAGCGCGGCGCATGACGCCTCGCGAATCACCCACCGGGCCCAGGACTCGGCGTGGGCATCGCCGGCCGCCATCTTCCGGAACTCGAAGAGCAGGGCAGGGTCGTCGTCCCGCGAGAGCAACCGGAAGAGGAGCCGGTCCGCGAGCTTGAAGGGCCGCCCGGTGAGTGGAAATCCCATCTGGAGCAGCCGGCGGTATTGCGGGATGGTGCCGACGTCCTTGATGCCGGTGGTCTTCGATGGGGCCAGTCCGAGCAGGTTGCCGGCCCAGACGCCATTGTCCTTCTGCTTCTTGACGACGGCCACGACCGGCTTCGCCAGGAGCACGGCCTCCTGGGCCGCCTCGAGGGCGGCCGGGTCCACGGTGCCGGCCGGGGCCAGCTCCTGGAGCGCGCGGAGCCGGATGATCTCGCCGCCATGCTCCAGCAGCCAGGTGAGCGGGACGCGATGCTGCGTTGGGAGTTCCAGAAGGGGCTCCTGGTCGGAGAAATTCCTGGGAGGAACGCCCGCGAAACTACACCGGATGCCGTACGAGGTCTAGTGGGGGTGA
>DAOLIZ010000379.1:0-1031 GCA_035328285.1 Gemmatimonadales bacterium | reverse complement strand
TCGTGGATGTGCGCGACCGCGAACTGCTGAGCCAGGCCTTCCGGCAATGGACCCCGATCGCGGTGTTCCACGCCGCCGCCCACAAGCACGTGCCGATGATGGAGCGCAACGTCGCCGAGGCCATCACCAACAACATCCTGGGCACCCGGAACGTGGTGGAGCTGGCCGCCGAGTATCAGGTGGAACGCCTGGTGCTGATTTCCACCGACAAGGCGGTGCACCCCACCAACGTGATGGGCGCCACCAAGCGGGTCGCGGAAATGGTGGTGCAGAGGGCGGCAAGCGAACATGGCCGGAACTTCGTCTCCGTGCGGTTCGGCAACGTGCTCGGCTCGCGCGGCAGCGTGGTGCCGACGTTCTTGCGCCAGATCGGCAACGGGGGACCGGTCACCGTCACCCATCCAGAGATGCGCCGCTATTTCATGACGATCCCGGAGTCGGTGCAGCTGGTCCTGCAGGCGGGAGCGCTCGGGAAGGGCGGGGAGGTGTTCGTGCTGGACATGGGGGAGCCGATCAAGATCGCCGACCTCGCCGCCGACCTCATCCGCCTCTCCGGCAAGGAAGTCGGCACCGACATCGAGATCCGCTTCTCGGGGAGTCGGCCAGGCGAGAAGCTCTACGAGGAACTCTTCTTCAGCGCCGAGAATGCCACACCGACGGAGCACGAAAAGGTGCTCTGCGCCACGAATGCCACCCTCCCGGCGGGCACCTCCGAGCAGGTCGCCAACATCATCGCGGCAGCCCAGGCGGGGCGGCCCGAGGCGGAGCTGCGCCAGCTCCTGATGGAACTGGTACCGGACTTTGACCCGACGCTGGCGGCTTCCCAGCCCGTATCCGCACCATCATTGCCCACGGAAACCCGGCGGCCCTGAGCGCTGCACCGGCACCTGCTGTCATGGTGAAGCCGTCCGGGCGTCCCCCCTCTCCAGATCCTGGAGAGGGGGACAGGGGGTGAGGTGAAATCAGCGGGGCAGGGGGGCAGGAACTGAAAACGAGGGAGGGTCGGAAGCAATAGCCTCCGACCCTCCCTC
>DAOLIZ010000378.1:0-1034 GCA_035328285.1 Gemmatimonadales bacterium | reverse complement strand
CCGCCCGGCTTCAACAACAGCTCCCAGGCGAGCCTCTGCGACCGGACGATGTTCTTCCAGGTCGAGTACCGGCACCGCCTGAACCTCGGGTGGCACTACACCCTCTCGAAGGGGAGCGAGACCTCGGCCGGCCGGGTCATCGGGATCCAGGCGGCCGACCTCGTGTTCCTTTCCGACATCGGCTCCGCCTGGCTGACCGGCTCCGGCCCCGGCCGCGTGCCAAACAACCGGCTCCCCTCGGCCGACTTCTGGTCGGCGGACATCGGCGCCGGGATCGACTTCGGCTTCCTCGGCGCCTACCTGGCCAAGTCGGTCACCGACGACGGCCCGCTCCGCATCTCCCTGCGCCTGCAGCGCCGCTTCTAGCATGCGCCTGCCGGCCGTCCTCCTGCTGCTCGCGGCCCTCGCGCTGCCCGCCGCCCCTCCGCTCGCCGCGCAGGGGTCGGGAGGCGTCACGCTCAGCGTGACCCTCGTTCCCGATGCGAACCGCAAGGACGGCCTGCTCCCCGAGGCGCGCGTCAACGGCCTGCTGGAGGACGACCGCTGGACCTCCGCCCTCCTCAGCGGGCTCCCCCTCCGCCTCCGCTACCGCCTCGAGCTCTGGCGGGCACGCTCGTCGTGGTTCGACGCCACGGTGCGCTCGATCGACTGGGACGTGGTGGTGCGGCGGGAACCGCTGCTGGACCAGTACACGGTGACGACGGTGCTGCTCGGCCGGACGCGCCAGCAGCGCTACCCCGACCTGGCCACCCTCGGCCGGGCCCTCGGCGTGGCCTACCGGATCGCGGTGCGGGCCACGGACAAGGGCGTGTACTACTACGTGGCCACGCTGACGGTGTCCACGCTGTCCGACGCCGACCTCGACGAGATGGACCGGGTGATGCGGGGCGAGACCGGCGCCGCCACCGACGAGAACGGCAACCTGGGCGACGCGGTGAGCCGCTCCGCGCGCCGGATGCTGCTGCGCGTGGCGGGGCTGCCGATCATGCGGGTGGAGGGGAAGAGCGAGAACTTCGAGGTGGAGTAGGCGGGGC
>DAOLIZ010000377.1:0-1034 GCA_035328285.1 Gemmatimonadales bacterium | reverse complement strand
GACGCCCTCGCGTCGTTCAAGTCGAGCAGTTTCGAGATGAGCGCCCAGGTCAGCGCGGTGGCCGCCGCCAGCGGCGCCTCGGCGAACGCCAAGTACGAGCTCGGCGTGCTGGTCTTCACGATCGCCAAGGGCGGCTTGATGTACGAGGCCTCGGTCGGCGGACAGAAGTTCACCTTCAAGCCAATGCCGGAGCCGGCGTCCGGGACGACCGCGGAACCCAAGAAGGACTGACCCAGTCCATCGGAGCACCGCATGGCGATGTACGAAGAATGCGTCCAGTCAGGGCAGTGGCTCTTCCAGCGCCGGGGATGGCTCCCGATCGCCGGGGTGGCGCTGCTCCTGACGCAGGTGGGACCGGTCGCGGGGAAGCTGCACGCGGTGCCGGTGGGGTGGCCGCTCATCTGCTTCGGGATCTCGCTCCTCGGGCTGCTGATGCGCGCCTACACGGTGGGGTGCGCCGCCCCCGGCACCTCGGGCCGCAACCGGGGCGGCCAGGTCGCGGAATCGCTGAACACCACCGGAGCGTACTCGCTGGTTCGGCACCCACTCTATGTCGCCAACGCCGTCATGTGGCTCGGCCCCCTGCTCTACCCGCGGAGCCCCTGGGCAGCCGTGGTGCTCGCCCTCGTGTTCTGGCTGTACTACGAGCGGATCATGTTCGCGGAGGAGGAGTTTCTCCGCGGAAAGTATGGCCAGACCTTCGTCGACTGGGCCGCGAAGACCCCCGCCTTCCTGCCAAACTTCCGGCACTGGACCCCGTCCCGCATCCCCTTCAACATCCGGGTGGTGCTCCGCCGGGAGTATTCCGGGCTGCTCCTGGTGGTCCTGATCTTCGCCGCCCTGGATGCGCTCGAGTGGTGGGTCTCCTTCCATGAGTGGCGGATTGACCCGTTCTGGGCCTGGACGCTGGGCATCGGCGCCCTCATCGCCACGGTGCTGCGCAGACTCCGGCGGGGCACGAGGCTGCTCGAAGACCGGAAGCCGGCCACGAAGCCGTAGCCCCCAAACGAAAGGGCCGGCCCGACAGAGTCGGG
>DAOLIZ010000376.1:0-1037 GCA_035328285.1 Gemmatimonadales bacterium | reverse complement strand
GGGAACTGCTTGTAGCTCATCAGCTCCTTCATCCACAGCATCTGGCCGATGGGCAGCAGGTTCCAGTCGTAGATATACGCCGTGCTCGGCGCGGCCAAGGCACCGCCCATGCCCAGGAGGGTCAACTGGCTGGCGCCGACGGCCGTCTCAAACGGGTCCCGCTTGATGTTGTCAACTTGCGTCCAGTGATAGGACTGGACTCCCAACAGGCCGCCGGTGGCATCCGAGGGTGCCATGGCGTAGTAGAACTTCCAGTTCTTGTATCGCACCGCCGAGGGATGCGTACCGCTGTAGTAGAAGAGGTGGTCGCGCGCGGACTCGCCCTTGCCCTCCAGATAGGCGCGCTGGTCGACGCCGTCGAGGGTGGTCTTGATGATGCCGGGATACTTGCCGGCCTCAATCTGCTTCTTCAGTCCGTCACCAGTCGGGCCACCGGCGATGTTTACCAGGGTGGGCAACCAGTCCAGCATCGAGAAGATCCCGTCGTTGGTGGTGCCCGGCTGGATGTGTCCGGGCCAACGGGCCATCATCGGGACTCGCATGCCGCCTTCCCAGGTGGTCAGCTTGCCGCCCCGGAATGGCGTGACCCCGCCGTCGGGGTAGGTGATGACCTCGGCCCCGTTGTCGGTGGTGAACACGACGATCGTGTTGTCGAGCTCGCCCATGGCCTCGAGCTTGGCCAGCACGACACCGATGTTGTCGTCCATCTGCTTCATGCCGACTTCGTTGATACCCCAGTCCTTGCCGCCCTTGGTCCCCAGCATGGCCGCATACTTCGGCGAGAACATGGTGGTGATATGCATGCGGGCCGGGTTGTACCAGACGAAGAACGGCTTGTTGGTCTTCTTCGGGTCATTGCGATCAAGGTAGTCAACGACCTTGGCCGAAATTTCCTCATCAACCGTCGTCGAACGCTCCAGGGTGAGCGGCCCCTCGTCCTTGCAGCTCTGGTTCTTCTCGGTGCCGTCCGACGAGGTGCACCAGATGACAGGCCGGGGCGGCGTCATGCACAACGTGGTCGTCGGATCCACGGCACC
>DAOLIZ010000375.1:0-1043 GCA_035328285.1 Gemmatimonadales bacterium | reverse complement strand
CGCGCGGCGGCTGCCGCGAGCGCCCTCGCAGCTGATGCGCCAATTCGTTAGGTGGCCTCAAGCCGCAGCTTCTGAACACCCTATGACACCTCATCGATTCTCCATCACCGTTGCGTTGGTCGCCACGCTGCCTTGGCCCTCGGGCCTCGCCGCTCAAACCGGGGGCTGTCCCCCGTCACCTACCGCGAGGAGCGTTGCTGGCATAGTCCGCGAAGCGCGCCCTACGCATCGAACGATTGCCAATGCAACGGTGACTGTCACGGGCACGAAGTGCTGGACCCAGTCAGACGATCGAGGTGCGTGGAGGTTGAAAAGGGCGCCGACCGACTCCTTCACCCTTACGGTGGCCTTCATCGGCTATGTCACGAAGCAGGTCCTCGTACCGGCCTCCCCCGCGGACGAGACCAGCATGGTCCTGGAGCTCGACGAGTATGGCGGCCCCGATAGTGCAAGTACCGAACCGGTGCCTCAGGCGGACCTCCGCGACGTACTAGAGGCAACCCTTGTCTTCTATGCCCGGAACTCTGCCGACGCGGCCGCGCACCTCAATGCCGCGGCCACCCTCACTGGAGTATCACCACCCACCGCACCCCTTGGCGGACCACTCATAGTGATCGATACCGCTGGCCGATCAGCATGGAAGCAGGTCTCGCTAGATTGGCTCACCGAGTGGCGTGAACGTGGGCTTATCACCGAGATCTGTGGGACCTGGAACTGTAAGGACTTGGCACTCGCCACATACCTGGAGCTCCAAGAACTCCCGCGTCGCACGGTTCCTGATACAGCATACGTCAAGCTACGGGTGGACTTGATCAGCCTTCTCGACTGCCAAAAAGGTTGGGCGCCGGGCCATTTCGAGTGGAATACTGTCAGGGTCGTCCGCACTGGCGACGCGTGGCACGGCGAGTCGTTTCCGGGGGGCCGATGGATGTTCGGAAGCACCTCCTGCCACCCTGAGGACCTCAAGAAGCACTAGGGCATGAGGCCACCTAACCAGCGCATGCAGCTGGCGAGGGCGCGCTCTATCTGCGGCAGCCGCCGCG
>DAOLIZ010000374.1:0-1055 GCA_035328285.1 Gemmatimonadales bacterium | reverse complement strand
CGGTGCCCGACCAGCGGCTCTACGACACCATCTACCAGGAGCGCTACATGGGGCTCCTCGGCCCGAACGCCGAGAAGTACGATTCCGCGTCGCCCATCCACCAGGCGAAGGGGCTCGAGGGACACCTGCTGATCGTCCACGGCTCGGGCGACGACAACGTGCACTACCAGGGCACGGAGCGGATGATCAACGAACTGGTGAAACTCAACAAGTCGGTCGACGTGATGGTGTACCCGAACCGGACGCACTCGATCCGCGAGGGTCCGGGCACGACCTTGCATATCTACTCGTTGTTGACCCGGTACCTCATGACGAACCTGCCGGCGGGATCGAACTACACGCCGACGCCGTAGAACCCCCACCCCCTGTCATGCGAACGGGCTCCCCGGTCATCGGGGAGCCCGTGGCGCTTCAGCGACATCAGCCGCGACGAAACGGCGCCTACTTTTCTTCCGTCACCACCGCATACTCCCCCGTGATCTCGTCGAGCCCTGACGCGAGCCCGTCCCCGGTCGTGCGGTTCTTGTCCAGGACGTACTTGGCGAGGGTCGCCGTCAGCGGCAGCGTCACCAGCACCAGGATCGCCGAAAGCCAGAAGGGCACGCCGATGCCGGCATGATCCATCAGGAAGCCGGCCAGGATCGGGAACGCCACGCGGCTCACCCCGCCGAAGGTGTGCTGGACCCCCATGTAGAGTCCCCGCTCGTTCGAGGCCACCACGGTGCTCAGGAGCCCCGTCACGCATGGGAAGACGAACGCCGTGCCGAGCGGCATCAGCGTGAACCCCACCGCCAGCATCGGGTAGCCGGTGGCCAGGCCGGTGGAGGCGAGGCCGAGCGCCAGGATCACGATGCCGAGCCGGGAGAGCCGGGCCTCCCCGAGGCGGTCGACCATCTTCCCCAGCAGCAGGGAGCGGACCAGTACTCCCATGCCACCGAGATACATCACGAAGTAGCCGATGTTGGCTTCGGTCACCGCAAAGCGGTTGGAGAGGAGCAGGGGCACCGTCTGGATTGTCCCGTAGAACGCCCCGATGGCGATGGTATAGATCCAGA
>DAOLIZ010000373.1:0-1061 GCA_035328285.1 Gemmatimonadales bacterium | reverse complement strand
GGGGTGACGATCAATCCCTACTCCTGGCTGAGTGAGCTCCCTCACTGGCGCGCCGGCCCACGGCAATGAGCGACGCCCTGGAATCGCTCGCCAGAGAGCTCGAGGCGTCCGCTGACTACCGGGTGCTGCGGCGGTTCGTGCCGCCAACCAGATACCACGAGGGTGACGGATCGCCCACGGGACGGGGCGTGGTGGTGGACGTCGAAACGACGGGCCTCGATCCGGTGCGCGACAAGATCATCGAATTCTGCGGCGTGCCGTTCGAGTTCGAGAAGGAGAGCGGCCGCATCCTCGAGGTGGGGGCGGCCGCCAGCTTTCTCGAGGACCCGGGCCGCGCCATACCCGCGGAAATCGTGCGCCTGACCGGCATCACCGACGAGGATGTGGCGGGCAAATCCATCGACGAGGCCGCGGTGGCGGCCATGCTGGCCGACATCGGGCTCGTCATTGCCCACAACGCCAGCTTTGACCGGCCGTTCGTGGACCGGCGACTCGCCGCCTTCAAGGGCAAGGCGTGGGCCTGCTCGCAGCGGGAGGTGCCGTGGAAGCTCTTCGGCGCAGGCTCCGGCGCGCTCGAGTTCCTGATGATGAAGCAGTGCGGGCTTTTTTTTGACGGACACCGCGCCGATGCCGACTGTCATGCGGTCCTCCGGTTGCTGCAGGAACCCTTTGGCGACGGCACACTGCCGATGCGAATTCTGCTCGAGTCGGCGCGCGCCGCCACCTACAGGCTCTGGGCCATCGCCGCGCCATTCGACAAGAAGGACGTCCTGAAGCAGCGCCGCTATCGCTGGAGTGGCGGGGAGGGAGGGCTGCCCAAGGCGTGGTACACGTCGGTGTTGGAAGGCGAGCTTGCGGAGGAGCAGCGGTGGCTGAGCGCGGAAGTGTACGGGGGGAAGGATGGCTGGAGAGTCGACCGGATGGACGCACGTACCCGGTATGCGGCAGAGTAACTGGTGAAGATGGACCCCGGCTTTCGCCGGGGTGACGACCTCTCCATTTTCCTGTCCCGCTTCCCCGCTTCCCCGCTTCCCCGCTTCCCCGCTTCCCCGCTTCCCCGC
>DAOLIZ010000372.1:0-1064 GCA_035328285.1 Gemmatimonadales bacterium | reverse complement strand
GGCACCGGCGTGTCCTGCCGGGACACCGGACGGACCGGGGTCTACGGGACGTTCATCGCGTACGGAGGCTGGGGGGTCAGGGAGACGTGGGCGCGGGCGTGGGTGGACGAGGTCTACCGGACGGCGCTGGCCACCCGGGGGATCCGGTATCTCTGCGCGGTGCGCGGCCCCGCCACCGTGGACTATGCGGGTCGCGAAATCGGCAACTCGGCGCTGGCGGCGCATCTGCTGACCCGGCCGCGGGGCCTGGTGATCATCGCCGCGCACTCGAGCGGTAGCTTCGTGGCACACGAACTCTTCGCGGAACTGGCCGACATGGGTGCACGGGGGACAGGGCTGCTCGGCCGGACGGTGTACTACGACCTCGATGGCGGCGAATCGGGACTGACGCCAGCCATCGTCGAGCATCTTCGGCGCGCCTACTTCGTCTACGCCGAGGACAGCACGACAGGCACCCGCTCGGCGAACGCCGCCACAATGGTGGAGCTCGGCACGCGGTACGCTGCGGAGGGCGGGGTGCTGGCCGTGAACGCGTCCCGCTCGGGGTGCAAGGCGGGCGCCAAGTGGTGCCTGCACGACGCGCTGGTCACCGAGCGGCCGCACAATCCGGAGAGCTTCGATCTCGAGCGTGACTACCAGGGGTTCCTGCCGGACCGCCCCGCGGCGGTGGCCTACCTTTCGGCGCCGTGGAACCCGCCCGCCCCGGCGCCGCCGCCCTGACTCGACGGGTGCCAGGCCAGGTTACCGGCCCGGCGCTCCTTCCAGTTGGGCCAGGAACTGCTGGATCTCCTGGTTGCCCGGATTGAGGGCAGCCAGCCTCCGGGCCGGCGGCAGGGCCACGTTCACCTGCCCGGCCGCCGCGGCAATCGAGGCGAGGCCGTACAGCAATTCCTGGTTGTCGGGTGCCGCGCGGAGTGCCTTCTGCAGTTCGGCAATGGCCTCCCGCGGCTGCCCCACCTCATTGAGCGCCACCCCGTACACATAGGCGTAGTGTGGCACGCCGGAGGCCGCCGCCGCCTTGAGGTAGGGCAGCGCGTCGCCGATCCGCTGCTGGCGGACCAGCG
>DAOLIZ010000371.1:0-1074 GCA_035328285.1 Gemmatimonadales bacterium | reverse complement strand
CGCCTCGGCCGGGCTCCCCTTTTCGTGGCCCTCCGCCGACACGCCGCCCAGGATGAGCCGCTGCCGGGCGCGGGTGGCCGCCACGTACCAGAGCCGCTTCCGCTCGGCCGCCGACTCCGCCCCCTCGGCGGCCAGGATGACTCGCCAGGCCTCCGGCTGGTCGTCCTTTTCATCGACATCCGGGTCCTTGAGCGCGATCCCCGCACGCCCGATGAGGAGGGTGCTGTCCCGGCCCCCGACGTTCGGCGGCTTCCGCTCCAGGTCGCACCAGAAGACGACGTCCCACTCCAGCCCCTTGGCGCTGTGCACGGTGGTCAGCGTCATCACGTCGTCCTGCTGGCCGTGGAGCCGCTCGTCTCCCTCCCGCTCCTCCCGTTCGCGCAGCTCCGCGATCATCCGCAGGAAGTCGCCCACCGCCGCGCCCTCGTGCTGCCGGGCGACCCGCAGGAACTTCCGCACATTGGCAATGGCCTGCCGCGCCTCATCGCCCTGCAGCGCCAGCTGGGCCACGTACCCGCTCCGGTCCAGCAGGCTCGTCAGCAGGTCGTGGATCGGGACGCGGTCGCGGAGCGCGGCATGCTCCTCCACCAAAGCGATAGCAAGCGCGACCCGGTCCGGCTCGGCCGTTTCGACGGTCCGCAGGCGTGCCCAGCAGCTTCCCTCGCCGGTCCAGGCCAGCTGGAGCAGGGTGTCGTCGCGCAGCGCCACGAAGGGACTGCGCAGGAAGCCGAGCATCGCCTGGTCGTCGTCGGGATCGCGCGCCACCCGGAGCGCAAGGACGAGGTCGAGTACCTCGCGCCGCTCGTAGAACCCCTCCCCACGCAGCAGGTAGGTGCGGATCCCCGCCTGCTCCAGCGCCGCCTGGTAGACCTCGACGCTTCCCATCCCCGTAAAGAGCGCGGCCATCTCCCGGAACGCCACGCCTCCCTCGTGAAGCTCGCGTGCCCGGCGGGCGACCGCCGCCGCCTCGGCCTGCCGGCGGGGCTTTGCGTCGAGCGCTTTCCCCTTGGCATCGGCCGGCACCAGCAGCACCTCCACCGCCTGGTCCGCCGGCCCTTCGGTGGACGGCATCGC
>DAOLIZ010000370.1:0-1087 GCA_035328285.1 Gemmatimonadales bacterium | reverse complement strand
TCTGGATCTATACCATCGCCATCGGGGCGTTCTACGGGACAATCCAGACGGTGCCGCTGCTGCTGTCCAACCGCTTCGCGGTGACCGAAGCCAACATCGGCTATTTCGTGATGTATCTCGGCGGCATGGGAGTACTGGTCCGCTCACTCCTGCTGGGGACGATGGTCGACCGCCTCGGCGAGGCCAGACTCTCCCGGCTCGGCATCGTGATCCTGGCGCTCGGCCTCGCCTCCACCGGGCTCGCCACCGGGTACCCGATGCTGGCGGTGGGGTTCACGCTGATGCCGCTCGGCACGGCGTTCATCTTCCCATGCGTGACCGGCCTCTTGAGCACCGTGGTGGCCTCGAACGAGCGGGGACTCTACATGGGGGTCCAGCACACCTTCGGCGGGGTGAGCCGCGTGGCGTTCCCGATCCTGGCCGGCTTCCTGATGGATCATGCCGGCATCGGCGTGCCCTTCTGGCTTTCGGCGATCCTGGTGCTGGTGACGCTGCCGCTGACGGCGACCCTCGCCAAGTATGTCCTGGACAAGAACCGCACGACCGGGGACGGGCTCGCGTCGGCGCTGGACGAGATCACAGGGGAGTATCCGACGGCCACCGGATAGAGTCGGCTCTCGGCAAGTGTCGCGAGGGCGACGTGGCATCGCCGTGACGAAACGGGCTCCCCAACGTCGGGGAGCCCGTCTCGCTTCAGCGACATCAGCCGAGCCGTGGCTTCAGCCACGAGCTCACGGCGTTGGCGTGTACTGCGACCCTGCCGGCAGGTTCGTCATGAGGTACCGGGTCAGCAGCGAGTAGATGTGCAGCGTGGTGCCCGGACCCTCGCGGATCGAGTGCGTCCGGTTCGGGTAGACCATCACGTCGACCGACTTGTTCAGCTTCACCAGCTCGTTGATCATCCGCTCGGTGCCCTGGTAGTGCACGTTGTCGTCGCCCGACCCGTGGACGATCAGCAGGTGTCCCTTGAGCCCCTTGGCCTGGTGGATGGGGGACGCGGAATCGTACTTCTCGGCGTTGGGGCCGAGGAGTCCCATGTAGCGCTCCTGGTAGATGGTGTCGTAGAGCCGCTGGTCGGGCACCGGCG
>DAOLIZ010000369.1:0-1091 GCA_035328285.1 Gemmatimonadales bacterium | reverse complement strand
CGGCTCCAGGACCACGCGGCCGACCGGCCGCGACGGCCGCACGGCGAGCACGATCAGCCACCCCAGCGCCACCAGCGCGGCCACCCGGAGCCCCCGCTCGAGGCCCCGGCGATCAGCGGGTAAGCGCATAGACCACCACGTTGACCGCGAATCGCGTGTTGTCCACCGAGTAGAAGCGCTTGGTTTCGGGGTGGTAGTCCCACTCCGAGCTGTAGTCCTTGTTGCTGTACAGCACCGCGATGCGGCCCGCGCGCTCGACAGCCAGGAGATACGGGTGGACCAGGTTGTCTCCCCAGCCGTTCAGTTCCTGGCTGGTGGCCGGCGGCCCATCGGGGAACTGGAAGAACGCCGAATAGAGGGGGTGATCGTTCGGCAGTTCGACGAGCGGACCGATGGTCCGGCCGATCTCCTCGGTGGCCGTCCGGTGAAACACGCCATCGACGTCGTGGTTGTGATCGTCCACGAAGAGCATCCCGCCGCGGTCCACGAAGTCGCGCAGGTTGCGCCGCTCCTGCTCGGTGAACCGGAGCGGCAGGTGGCCTGTGAGGTACACCAGCGGATAGCGGAACAGGTCGCGTGAACCCAGCGGGACCACGACCCCCTGCGCCGCCAGCGCCAGGGAGGTGTAGCGGGCCAGGGTGTCGATGATGTTGGCCGCCAGCAACGGCGTGGAATCCCAGTCGCCCGATTCATACTGGGCGGTGGCGAAGACGAACTCGCTCACGGCAGCCCCCAGGCGGACAGGGCGGGCGTCACCACGGGAAGCTCTCCAAGCGAGCGCCGCGCACGCACGAGATCGGGCGTCGCCTCCCGCCCCGACCGGAGGGCGCCGATCGCGTCCGCCAGCGCGGCCGCGAAGGCCGGCGCGGTCCGCAATGCCTCCACCCGCAGGATGGCGAACGAATCGACGGCCGCCGATCCTGGCAGCGCGTCCACCGCGCGGGTAAACCGCTCCAGCAGCGCCGCGCGTGTGGTCGCGTCGAACGGTTCCCCGTGCACGGGGGAAGGATGGACGTCGGTCAGCTTTCCCGTCAGCCGCACCCGCGCCAGGTCCACCACCGCCGGCGGGGGACGGCCCCGCAGGTAGATCC
>DAOLIZ010000368.1:0-1093 GCA_035328285.1 Gemmatimonadales bacterium | reverse complement strand
TCACCTGGTGGCAGGTGGCGCAGTCGGTGCTGAAGCCCGCCGCTGTATGGCTGGGGCTCGTGGTGGCAACAAACTCGGCGTGGTGGCACCCATCGCAGGTCTGCTTGACCGTCGAGTAGGGCATGCTCGTGTGGCACTGCGAGCATTGCACCAGATTCGGGCTGTGCGCCCCGGTGAGCGCCACCGGGGTCGTGGGGTGGTCGAACTTGGCCCCGAGCCACCCGGCCACCAGGCCGTGACAGTCGGTGCAGGTGGTCGGGAACTTCGCCGCCACGTGATCGGGGTCCTTGGCGCCGTTGTAGTCGGTCTGGTGACAGGCCACACAGGTGGTCTGCACCGTCGAGTACGGCGACGTCGTGTGGCATTGGGTGCAGGTGATCAGGTTGCTGCTGTGCACGCCGGTCAGGGCGATCGGCGTCGTGGGATGGTTTGCGGCTCCCATGTTGGCGGCGTTCCAGGTCACCGTCGAGTGACAGGTCTCGCAGGTCGTCGGGAAGTTCGACGCCCGGTGGTTCGGCGCCGCATTGTAGTCCGCCTGGTGACACGCCACGCAGGTCGTTGGCGTCCCCACGAACTGCATCTGGCCCCGGGCCCCCGGCTTGTGGCAGGTGGTGCAATCGGTGGCCAAATGGCTTCCTGAGAGCGGGAAGCGGGTGAGCTGGTGCGCCTTCAGCATGGCGTCGCGGTCGGTGAAGCTGCGGGTCGTGTGACAGCGGGCGCAATCGGTACCGAACTCGCCTCGGTGATTGTCGGTGTGGCAGGCGGCACAGCTGGTGCTCGCCTGCTTGAAATCGAGGGACACATGGCACGACCGGCAGGTGGTTGCCCCGTGCGCGCCCGTCAGGGGGAAGCCGAACTTGCTGTGGTCGAACTTGTCGCTCACCTGGATCGCGTTCCAGCTGCTCGACTGGTGGCAGACGGTGCACTCCACCTTGAGGTCACCGTGCGGCGACGTGGTCCGGTCCTGCGCCTGCGCGGTGCCCACGAGGAGCCCAAGCAGGACGGCCAGGGCGGGAAGCGGGAAGCGCCTCATTCGGACTCCTTGCCGTGACAAGTCTCGCAGCGCCCGGACAGCGGGCGGTAGCGCAACGGT
>DAOLIZ010000367.1:0-1101 GCA_035328285.1 Gemmatimonadales bacterium | reverse complement strand
GGTAGCCCTGGAGCGCGAGGTTGTGGCACTCGGGACAGGAGGTCCGCGCGAGGTAGGCGCCCTCGCCGTTCGGCTCGTCGGCGGTGGGGTAGTAGCCGGCGGCGGTAAGGGAGTCGGTCTCCCGCACCCAGCTGACCGCCGGTCGATACTCCTTGGTCACGATGCCGAACCGGGCGAGCGGGCCAGGTTCGATGGTCCTGGGGATCCCGCCCGGGGGCGACACGCTCCGGATATACGCGATGATGGCGCCGAGGTCCTCGTCACGGAGCGGGGCAAACATCTCGGACGGCATCCCCCACACACTTCGGCCGTCGGGCCGGACCCCGCGCCGGATGATCCGGACCAGCTCCTCGTTTGAGTATTTCTGCGCCGCCAGCGTGAGGCTTGGCGCCGCGATGCGTCCGATCAGAAAGTCGTCCTCAAAGTACTCCCCGCTCAGGTCGGGCTGATGGCAGCCCCGGCATCCGTGGATGCGGGCGAGGCGGCCACCCTCGGCGATGGAGGCCGAGTCGGTGGGAATGGGGATGGACACGAGGGGTTCGTCATAGGTGCGACGAATGACGCGTTCCGAGAGCGCATACACGGTGGCCGCCGCGACAAGCAGCAAGACGACCAGCGCGGCGACGGCGTATCGGAGCCACCGAAGGACTCGACGCATAGGAGCCCGGGGTTAGGGGAGCAACTTGGTCAAGATACGGGTTCCCGGGGCGACTGGCCATAGCGTCCGGGGTGGCGTAATCTTCCTGCCTCCTCATCCCGGCGAGCTCCATGGAGTCCCCGCACCTGCTGTTTGGTCTCAACCCGCTCTGGGTCGCCACCGCCCTTCTCGTCATCGCCTACGTTGCCATCATCGCCGACCGGGTGAACCGCGCCCTGGTGGTGGGGATCGGCGCCTGCCTCGTGATCGTGACCGGGGTGCTCAGCCAGGACGAGGCGATCCGCGGCGTGGACTGGAACACCATCATGCTGCTGGCCGGCATGATGCTCATCGTCGGGATCGCCGGCCGCACCGGGCTCTTCGAGTACGTGGCCATCCGCGCGGTCAAGGTGGTGCGCGCCCGTCCCGCCGCCATGCTCGCATTGCTGGCGATCATCACCGCC
>DAOLIZ010000366.1:0-1113 GCA_035328285.1 Gemmatimonadales bacterium | reverse complement strand
TCTGCGCCGCCAGCGTGAGGCTTGGCGCCGCGATGCGTCCGATCAGAAAGTCGTCTTCAAAGTATTCCCCGCTCAGGTCGGGCTGATGGCAGCCCCGGCATCCGTGTATCAGGGCGATGCGCCCACCTTCGGCGATGGAGGCCGAGTCGCTGGGAATGGGGATGGACACGAGGGGTTCGTCATAGGTGCGACGAATGATCCGTTCCGAGAGCACGTACACGGCTGCCGCCGCGATCAGCAGCAGGAGCACGACGGCGACCAGCGCATTCCTGAGCCATCGGAAGATCGGACGCATATGGACCTGGTTTAGGGGACGAATCCAGTCAAGATACGGATTGTCTTCGCGACTGGCCAGAGCCGCCGGGGTCGCGTAAGCTTCCCACTTCCTCCTTCCGGTGAGCGGCATGGAGTCTCCGCACCTGCTGTTCGGCCTCAACCCGCTGTGGGTCGCCACCGGCCTGCTGCTCCTGGCCTACATCGCCATCATCGTGGATCGCGTCAACCGCGCCGTCGTGGCGGGGATCGGCGCCTGCCTGGTGATCGTGACGGGCGTGCTCAGCCAGGACGAGGCGATCCGCGGCGTGGACTTCAACACCATCATGCTGCTGGCGGGGATGATGCTGATCGTGGGGGTGGCTGGCCGGACCGGCGTCTTCGAGTACGTGGCCATCCGGGCGGTGAAGCTGGTCCGGGCGCGGCCGGCGGCGATCCTGGCGCTCCTGGCGGTGATCACGGCGCTCTTTTCGGCGCTGCTGGACAACGTGACCACTGTCCTGCTGATGGCCCCGGTGACGCTGGCCATCACCCGCCAGCTGGAGGTGGACGCCTGGCCTTACCTCTTCGCGCAGGTCCTGGCGTCCAACGTGGGTGGCACCGCCACCCTGGTCGGCGACCCGCCGAACATCATGATCGGCTCCGCGGTCGGCTTTACCTTCAACGACTTCCTCTTCAACCTCGGCCCCGTGGTCCTGATCATCGTCCTGGTGCACGGCGCCATCGGACACCTGGTGTGGGGCCGGCGGCTGCGCGCCTCGGACGAGGCCCGGGCCCGGGTGCTGGCCATGGACGAGCGGGCCTCGATCACCAATCCGCGCCTCCTCCGGCACACGCTCC
>DAOLIZ010000365.1:0-1124 GCA_035328285.1 Gemmatimonadales bacterium | reverse complement strand
TAGCTGGGCGTAGACCCGAAACCGGATGATCTATCCATGGCCAGGATGAAGGTGCCGTAACAGGTACTGGAGGTCCGAACCCACTAGTGTTGAAAAACTAGGGGATGAGCTGTGGATAGGGGTGAAAGGCTAAACAAATCCGGAGATAGCTGGTTCTCCTCGAAAGCTATTTAGGTAGCGCCTCATGTATCACTCACGGGGGTAGAGCACTGTAATGTTAGTGGGGGCCATTGCGGCTTACTGCGGCATAGCAAACTCCGAATACCGTGAAGTGCGAGCATGGGAGACAGACATCGGGTGCTAACGTCCGGTGTCAAGAGGGAAACAACCCAGACCGCCAGCTAAGGTCCCAAATGCATGGCTAAGTGGCAAACGAGGTGGGAAGGCATAGACAGCTAGGAGGTTGGCTTAGAAGCAGCCACCCTTTAAAGAAAGCGTAATAGCTCACTAGTCGAGTCGTCCTGCGCGGAAGATGTAACGGGGCTAAGCACGTAACCGAAGCTGCGGATATGCACTCTGTGCATATGGTAGAGGAGCGTTCTGTAAGTCTGCGAAGGTGTCTGGTAACGGATGCTGGAGATATCAGAAGTGCGAATGCTGACATGAGTAGCGATAAAGGGGGTGAAAGGCCCCCTCGCCGAAAACCCAAGGTTTCCTGCGCAACGTTCATCGGCGCAGGGTGAGTCGGCCCCTAAGGTGAGGCAGAGATGCGTAGCTGATGGGAAACGGGTCAAAATTCCCGTACTTTCGTTCACTGCGATGTGGGGACGGAGAAGGTTAGGTGGGCCGGGTGTTGGATGTCCCGGTTTAAGTGCGTAGGCGGATCCCTCAGGCAAATCCGGGGGGTCAACGTCGAGACACGATGACGGTGCTCCATTGGAGCCGAAGTCACTGATACCAAGCTTCCAGGAAAAGCCACTAAGCTTCAGGTAAACGAGAACCGTACCGCAAACCGACACAGGTGGGTAGGATGAGAATTCTAAGGCGCTTGAGAGAACTCGGGTGAAGGAACTCGGCAAATTAGTACCGTAACTTCGGGATAAGGTGCGCCCCGGTAGGTTGTAGAGCTTCGCGCTCGAAGGCCGATGGGGTTGCAGTGAAATGGTGGCTGCGACTGTTTAATA
>DAOLIZ010000364.1:0-1126 GCA_035328285.1 Gemmatimonadales bacterium | reverse complement strand
GGCCCGGGCCGGGGCGCCGCGGCTGGCCGGGCGGGGGGTGACGGCGGTGGTGCTCCCCACCGTCGCGCTGACGCCCGCCCCGTTCGCGGCGGCCTTCCCCGGCACCATCGACGTGCGGCCGGCGACGCTGGTGGCGCTGCTGGAAGATGTCGCCGACGCCCTCGCCACCCAAGGGTTCACCCGGATGCTGGTGATCAGCGCGCACCTGGACCCCG
The DNA here is from genome assembly GCA_035328285.1 of Gemmatimonadales bacterium. Lineage (GTDB taxonomy): Bacteria > Gemmatimonadota > Gemmatimonadetes > Gemmatimonadales > GWC2-71-9 > SPDF01. Next base: position 911 of record DAOLIZ010000364.1, on the reverse strand, counting down.
AGCATCTCGGCGCCGTGACCGAGGCGATCGAGGCGATCCAGCTGGACGGGATGCGGGTCGCCTTCCCGAACCTCGCGCGCCGGCCCTGGTCCCAGCGGCTGGGCGAGGAGTTCCAGACCGGCGCCTGTCACGCGGGGCGGTTCGAGACCTCGATCGTGATGGCGGAGCGGCCGGAGCTGGTGCGAGAAGTCCGCACCGCGCTCCCGCCGAACCCGCAGTCGCTCTCGGTGGCCATCCGCGCCGGGCAGCACACCTTCGCCGAGGCGGGAGGGCCGCGCGCCTATTTCGGCTGGCCCGCCGACGCGACCGCCGACGAGGGCCATGCGCTGGTGGAGACCCTGGGCGCCATCCTCGAGGAAGCCGCCCTTCCCCTGCTCCAAGATGACTGAGAGCGTGTCCTGATGCGACTCAACGGCAAGACGGCGGTGGTGACGGGCGGCGGCCAGGGGATCGGCGCGGCGGTGGCCCGCGCGCTGGCCGACGCCGGCGCCTCGGTGCTGATCGCCGGCCGCACCCTCAGCAAGCTGGAGCGCCTGGCGGAGGAACTGCGCGAGGAGGGCCGGAACGTCTGGGGGGCGGCCTGCGACGTGAGCGACCCCGCCGCCATCGTCCGGCTCGCTGCGGTGGCAAAGGAGAAGCTCGGTCCGGTGGACATCCTGGTGAACAACGCCGGGATCGCGGAATCGGCGCCGATCATGCGCATCAGCCTGGACGACTGGGAGAAGATGATCCGGGTCAATGCCACCGGCCCCTTCCTCTGCCTGCAGGCGTTCCTGCCCGACATGCTGGAGCGGAAGTGGGGGCGGGTGGTGAACGTGGCCAGCGTGGCGGGGCTCGAGGGCGCGCGGTACATCGCCGCCTACGTGGCGAGCAAGCATGCGCTGGTGGGGCTCACGCGGGCGGCGGCCGCG
>DAOLIZ010000363.1:0-1130 GCA_035328285.1 Gemmatimonadales bacterium | reverse complement strand
GGCGTCGAGACCACCATCACGGCGGTGGACTTCCCGGTGTTCAACCAGCGCCTCGCCTCCGGGGCGTTCGACAGCTACATCGGGGCCTGGCTCGATGAGCCGAGCCCGCGCGGGCTGGCCGACCAGTGGACCCGGAGTGGGTGGGACAAGCTCAACTACAGCCACTATGCGGACGCGGTGTTCGATTCCCTCTTTGCCCGGGCGGTTTCCGCCCCGGACACCGCCACGGCGGGGCCGCTGTACCGCGCCGCCATGGACACACTCAACGCCGATGCGCCCGCGCTCTTCCTGTACGCGCCGATGCAGGTGGCCGGTGTCGCGCGCCGGATCGAGGGGGTGACGATCAACCCGTACTCCTGGTTGAGCGACCTGTCGTCGTGGCGGGCAGGACCGCGCCGATGACCGACGCGCTTGCATCGCTCGCCGCGCAGCTGGACGCCTCCCCGGACTACCGGGTCCTGCGGCGGTTCGTGCCGCCCGGGCGCTATCACGAGGGCGACGGGTCCGCGACGGCCACGGGGGTCGTGGTCGACGTGGAAACGACGGGGCTCGACGTCGTGCGCGACAAGATCATCGAGTTCTGCGGGGTGCCGTTCGAGTTCGAGAAGGAGAGCGGGAGGATTCTGGGCGTCGGAGAGGCGGTCACGTTTCTCGAGGATCCGGGGCGTGCCATCCCGGCGGAGGTCACGCGCCTCACCGGCATCACCGACGAGATGGTGGCCGGAAAGCAGATCGACGAGGCGGCCGTGGGCGCGGTGCTGGCCGACGTCGGGCTGGTGATTGCCCACAACGCCGGGTTCGACCGGCCGTTCGTGGATCGCAGGCTTCCCGCGTTCAAGGGCAAGGCGTGGGCCTGTTCGCAGCGCGAGGTGCCGTGGAAGGCCTTCGGGGCCAGTTCGGGGGCGCTGGAATTCCTGATGATGAAGCGGTGCGGGCTGTTCTTCGACGGGCACCGCGCCGACGCCGACTGTCACGCCGTGCTCCGGCTGCTGCAGGAGCCGTTTGACGACGGCACCCTGCCGATGCAGACCCTGCTGGAGTCGGCGCGGACACCATCCTTCCGGATCTGGGCGCTGAATGCACCCTTCGACAAGAAGGAGGTGCTGAAGCAGCGCCGGTATCGGTGGAGC
>DAOLIZ010000362.1:0-1144 GCA_035328285.1 Gemmatimonadales bacterium | reverse complement strand
TGGCCCCGACCGACACATTTTCAATGTCCTCAATGCCGTTCAGGTACCCGAGGCCGCGGATCATGTACTCGCGGCCGCCCATTTCCAGCACACGGGCGCCGATGTCCACGTTGTGGTCCCCGATGGCCATCGCGACACGGGTGACTGGAATACCGAAGGCCCGGAGCCGCTCAGGATCGACCTCGACCTGGTATTGCTTCACGAATCCGCCGAGGCTCGCCACTTCTGATACGCCTGGCACGGAGGTCAGCTGGAAGCGAATATTCCAGTCCTGAATGCTTCGCAGCTGGGCCAGGTCGAGGCTGTCGGATTCGAGGGTGTACTCGAACACCCAGCCGACCCCAGTCGCGTCGGGCCCGATGGATGGTTCGACCCCGGTAGGCAGCTGTCGCCGGACCCCGTTCAGATATTCCAGCACCCGGGATCGCGCCCAGTAGATATCGGTCCCATCCTCGAAGATCACGTAGACCAGGCTGAGGCCGAAGAAGGAGTAGCCCCGGACAACCCGGGCCCCTGGTACCTTCAACATTTCAGAGGCGATGGGATAGGTGATCTGATCTTCGACGATCTGGGGCGCCTGTTCGGAGAAATCGGTCTGGACGATCACCTGCACATCGGACAGATCCGGAATCGCGTCGAGAGGCGTCGTGCTGACCGCCCAGATCCCGGCGCCAATCAGGGCAGCGGTCGCGAGCAGGACGAGGAATTGATTTCGGAGCGACCAGGCGATGATCTTACTGATCATGTTGGTGCTCCGGCATCGGGGGGGTGGATTCCTGTGGTGTGGCCATGCCTGGCGTTGCCTGCGCCGGCATTGTCATCGCTGGCGGTGCGATCCGAGGGGCCGGCGTTCCCGTGGCGGGCTCTGCCGCACCATGCTGCATCCCGGGCATGCTCCCGCCGGAGGAACCCAGCCGGGACTCCGCATCCACCAGGAAATTGGCCGAAGCGACAATCGTCTCTCCCTCAGTCAACCCGCTCAGGATCTGAACCCGGTCCTCGGACCGCGGGCCCAGCACCACCTCCCGGGGTTGGAGCATGCCCCCGGCGTCCCGAACAAATACGAGATTGCGCTGGCCGGTGACCACGACTGCCGCCCGTGGAACCGCGATGACATTGCGGCCGAGCGTGGCGTCGAAGAAGA
>DAOLIZ010000361.1:0-1149 GCA_035328285.1 Gemmatimonadales bacterium | reverse complement strand
GAGTGGCGCGCCGGGGCCGCCCTGGTCCTCGAGCCGGGCATGAACCTCTCGGCCGATCCATCCACCATCATCCTCTATCCGAATGACCCGACCGCCCCGCGCGATCCGGTCACCAACGAGCTGATCGGGTATACCGTGCTGACGGCCACCGTCCTCGATCCCAACCTCGATCCGATCGTCGACGACACCGTGACCTTCAGCACCACCGACGGCACGCTCGCCTCGGCCGGCGCCAAGGCCGTGACCGATTCCGCCGGCGTCGCGTCCGACACCCTCTTCGTGACCGAGAGCGGCCCCCGCAACATCACCGTCACCTCCACGTCGGTGATCGGCACCAAGTCGGTGGTCGTCACGGTGGATATTGCCCCGGTGGCCAACGCCGGCGAGGACCAGACCGTCGAGTGCGGGACGCCGGTGACCCTCGATGGCTCGGCATCCACCGACACCAATTCGACCGAGGGCACCAACGACGACATCGTGTCGTATGAGTGGTTCCTGGGCGATTCCCTGATCGCCACCGGCGAGACGGCCGAGGTGACCCTCCCGATCGGCGTCAACGTCGTCACCCTCAAGGTGACCGACGCCGCCGGCGCCACGTCGACCGACGACGTCACGATCACCGTGGTCGACAACACGCCCCCGGTCGTGTCGCTCCACATGGACCCCGACCACCTCTGGCCGCCGAACCACAGGATGAAGACGGTGCACGCGGCCCTCGACATCCAGGACTGCGATCCGCTGACGACCGTCGAACTGGTGTCGGTCACGAGCAACGAGCCGGACAACGGGCTCGGTGACGGCGACACGTCGAACGACATCGCCGGCGCCGACCTCGGCACCGACGACCGCAGCGTGCAGGTCCGCGCCGAGCGGTCCGGCACCGGCAGCGGCCGGGTCTACACCTTCGTCTATCGGGTGACGGATTCCTCCGGGAATGCCACCGAGGCCACCGCCACCGTCACGGTACCGCACGACCAGGGACACTGATTCCGGGTGGTGAAACGCAAGGCGGGGCGGCCAGTTACTGGCCGCCCCGCTTTGTCTTGCAGGGTCACCCGTGTGCTGGAGTGCGATCAGGACCCGACCAGCACCTTGAACCCGCCGTTCGCCATCCGCTTGATGTCGAACGGCATCTCCATCGGCGTGTCG
>DAOLIZ010000360.1:0-1151 GCA_035328285.1 Gemmatimonadales bacterium | reverse complement strand
TTCTTCGCGCGCGTCCGCGGCACGCAGCCCATCGGCGCCGCCAGGACCATCACGGTCTACTACCACGGGAAGCCGCAGGCGGCCAAGCGGCCGCCGTGGGACGGGGGATTCACCTGGACCGCCGACAGCCTGGACCGCCCCTGGGTGGTCACCACCGACCAGGGGCTGGGCGCCAGCGTCTGGTGGCCCAACAAGGACATCGGCGCCGACGAGCCCGACAGCCAGCGCGTCGCGCTGACCCTCCCCGACCCGATGGTGGACGTCTCGAACGGCCGGCTGCGCAGCGTCCGCCCGAACGGCGATGGCACCACGACCTGGGAATGGTTCGTGGCCAACCCGATCAACAACTACGCGATCGCGGTCGGCGCCGGCAGCTACGCCCACTACGCCGAGTTCTACCAGGGCGAGCGGGGCATGCTGACCATGGACTACTGGCCGCTGAGCTACCACCTGGAGGCGGCCCAGCGCCAGTTCCCCCAGGCCCGGTCGATGATGGCCTGCTTCGAGCACTGGTTCGGGCCGTACCCCTGGTACGAGGACGGCTTCAAGCTGGTCGAGACCCCGCACCCCGGCATGGAGCACCAGAGCGCCGTCGCCTACGGCAACTGGTACCAGAACGGCTACCGCAAGCGGGACGTCTCGGGCACCGGGATCGGGCTCAAGTTCGACTTCATCATCGTGCACGAGAGCGCGCACGAGTGGTTCGCCAACAACCTGACGGCGAAGGACAACGCCGACATGTGGGTGCATGAGAGCTTCGCCAACTACGCGGAGAACCTCTACGTCGAATGCCAGTTCGGAAAGGCGGACGGGAGCGCGTACGTGATCGGGTCACGCCACAACATCCGGAACGACCGGCCCATCGTCGGGACGTACGGGGTCAACGTCGCGGGCTCGGGCGACATGTACTCCAAGGGCGGGAACATGCTGCACACGATCCGGCAGATCGTGGACAATGACGAGGAGTGGCGGCAGATCCTGCGCGGGCTCAACCGGACCTTCTGGCACCAGACCGTCACCGGCGCCCAGGTGGAGGACTACATCAGCCAGCAGGCGGGGATCGACCTGGGACCGGTGTTCGACGAGTACCTGCGCACCACGATGATTCCCACGCTCGAATACCGCCTGGACGGGACGGCGCTGACCTATCG
>DAOLIZ010000359.1:0-1154 GCA_035328285.1 Gemmatimonadales bacterium | reverse complement strand
CATCGCCTCCGGCGTCCAGATCGTGGAGATGGCGATCAAGAAGTTCTCGCCCACGCTGTTCCGGCAGCTGGGCATTTTCCTCCCGCTGATCACCACCAACTGCGCCATCCTCGGCCTGGCGCTCTTCCAGACCGCCCGTCAGTACACCCTGGCCGAGTCGATCGTGTTCGCGCTCGGCGGCGGCGCCGGGCTGACGCTGGCCCTCTCGCTCATGGCGTCGATTCGGGAGCGCATGGACGTGGCCGACGTGCCGGTCGTGGCCCGGGGCATGGGACTGGTGCTGGTGGTGGCTTCCGTCCTGTCGATGGCGTTCATGGGATTCGCCGGCATGGGGAGCGCGCCATGACCACCACTGTCATCGCCGTCGCGCTCTGCGCCGGGATGTTCGTCCTGTTTGGCCTGCTGCCGCATCGCGGCTGCGATGGACACTGCAGCGGATGTGGCCGCTCCTGCGAGCGGTATGACCACGAAGGAGACACCGATGTCGGATGACCTCTTCCGGCGGCGCCCCACCCGGCGCGAATTCCTCGCGATCGGCGGCGGCGTGTTCGTCGCGCTCTCGCTCCCGCTCGCCCTCCGGCGGCGCGTGCAGCTGGTCCGACGGTCCTTTCCCGTCATGGGGACCATCGCCGAGGTCCAGGTAGCGCACCCGGACCCGCGGCTGGCGGAGGCGGCCATCGATGCCGCCATGGCGGAGCTTCAGCGGGTGGAACGGGTCATGACCCGGTTCCGGCCCGACTCGGACATTGGGCGGGTGAACGCCGGCGCGGCGCGGGAAGGGGTCGCGGTGTCACCGGAGACCGCCTTCGTGGTTCAGTCGGCGCTGGCCTGGTCCTCGGTGAGCGACGGCGCCTTCGACCCCGCGCTGGGGTCGGCGTCCGCCTTGTGGGATGTCCTCCACCGGCACGAACCACCGGCAGAGAAGTCGGTGGCCCGGCTGGCGTCGCGTGGGCTCTGGCGGAAGGTGGATCTCTCGCGGATCGGCGGGACGCACCAGGTGCGGTTCAATGACCCTGATGTCCAGCTGGACCTGGGGGGGATCGCGAAGGGATACGGCATCGACCGGTCGGTGGCCGCCCTGCGGGCGGAGGGCGTGACACACGCCATCGTGACGGTGGGTGGCGACCTCTACGCCCTGGGCCACGCCCCCGACG
>DAOLIZ010000358.1:0-1163 GCA_035328285.1 Gemmatimonadales bacterium | reverse complement strand
GCGGGGCAGCGGGGCAGCGGGGCAGCGGGGCAGGAAGCGAAGGCAACGGTCATCCCGGCACAAGCCGGAGTGACGACATCGCAACGCACCAGGAGAATCGAATGAAGGAGCATGACCGCATCCTCGCCGGCGCTGTCATCCTGGCCGTGGGCATCGCCGCCGCGGGATGGCTGGCGGGCGCCGGTCTCGCGGCCAGCCGCACCGCCGACCGGTACGTGACCGTCAAGGGCATCGCCGAGCGGGAGGCGCAGGCCGACCTCGCGCTCTGGCCGCTCCGGCTGGTCGTCAGCGACAACGACCTCAACCGGGCGTACGCGCGGCTGTCGACCCAGCTCCAGCAGGTGCGCGTCTTTCTCGCGCGCCAGGGGATCGACACGACGCTGGTGGAGCTGCAGGCCTTCTCGGTCAGCGACGCCTCCACCAACCAGTACCGCACCTCCGAGGCGGTCACCCGGTACGTCATCAACCAGACCCTCATGGTGCGGAGCAGCGATCCGGCCGGGGTACTGGCGGCCAGCCAGAAGGTGGGGGAACTTGTGCAGGCCGGCGTGGTATTCTCTTCAGGACAGGAGTATGGCGGGGGTGGACCGACCTTCGTCTTCTCCGGCCTCAACGACCTCAAGCCGGAAATGATCGCCGAGGCGACCAGCCGGGCCCGCGAGGCCGCCGACCAGTTCGCCTCGGATTCGAAGAGCCACCTCGGCGGCATCCGCCGCGCCAACCAGGGCGTGTTCGAGATCCTCGCACGGGACCAGGCCCCCGGCATCAGCGAGCAGGGGCAGATCTCGAAGCGAGTGCGGGTGGTGTCGACCGTGGAATACTTTCTGAAGGACTGACCCCCGCCTTACCCCGGGAGCAGCTTCGTGATGCCCTCGCGCTCAGCCCTTCGCCTCGGCGCCCTCCTCGGGGCCATGCTCGTCGCGGCCGCGCCGCTCCGCGCGCAGAACGCCGAGATGACCAAGCAGGAGTACTTCCAGTACGTCCCGCTCACCTACCCGCGCATCGTCCGGCAGACGATCGCCGACAGCATTTTCGAACTGTACGGTCCGGCTGTTGGCAGCGGATTCATGGACGTGGCGCCGCGGGACGGCGTCGACGACACCCGGGGGGCGCTCCTGCAGGCGCTCGGCGTGCGGTTCGCGCCGTTCATGATCCGCAACACC
>DAOLIZ010000357.1:0-1165 GCA_035328285.1 Gemmatimonadales bacterium | reverse complement strand
TCGACGGGTCGGTGGACTCCGAGGAGGTGCTCCCGTCGGCCCGCATCCTCGCGCGGTACTTCAACAGCACCGTCGTGCTGCTGGCCGTGCCGGAAGCCGAGAGCGAAATCCCTCGCCTCGAGCACTACCTCGCGTCCGTCTCCAATGCGCTCGGCGCGATCGGGATCAGCGCGGAGGCCAGGGTGACGGGATCGGGAGCGAGCCGCACGATCACCAGCGTGGCTGAAACCGAAGGCTGCGACCTCATCATGATGGCCACCCGCGGGCGGGGCGGGCCCGAGGAAATCGGCGTCGAGGTCGGAAGCGTGACCGAGAGCGTCGTCCTCTCCGCCCACTGTCCCGTGTTCGCAGTGACGGTCGTCGGTATCGGGCGGGGAACGCCTAAGGGGTGACCCCGGTGCGCCGCTACGGGTGCTGCCGCAGGAATGCCACGACGGCAGGCACGACGACATCGGGCTGATCGAGGTGTGGCAAGTGGCCTGCCGAATCGACCGCCAGCAGCGTGGCTCGTGGCATGGCGCGCAGGAGCGCCGCGCTTTCGGTGAAGGGTGCGCCGGTGTCTTCCCGTCCCCAGACGATCAGGACCGGCCGCGGGGTGGCGCCGAGCGATCGAAGTTGCGCCGCCTGGTCCGGTGCCACGGCGATCGCCACGCGGGTGCGGCGGAGCGCCTCCCGGGTCCCCTTGAACTGCTGCTGCACGCGATACCGGGCCACCCAGTCGGGATGCCGGTCAGGGTAGTAGAAGTCGTACACCTGGTCACGCACCATGGCGTCGGTGCCGCCCCGGAACACCATGTAGATGTCCCAGGCGATCGCCGAGCGCTCCTCGGGCGCCAGCTGGCGGCCGGTGTTGAAGACCGGATCGATATAGATCAACGAGCGGACCCGCTCCGGGTGTCGGGCCGCAATATCGGTCGCGATGGCCGCCCCGAACGACAGACCGGCGAGGTCGACGGGCCCAGCGACGCCGAGGGAATCGAGCAGACCAGCCATCTGGCGCCCGAACAAGGCGAGGTCGTAGGTTGTCTTCGGGCGGTCGGACCATCCCCGTCCGTAGTAGTCGAACCGGATGACCCGGAACCCGGCGCGGCCCAGCCGCTGGAAGAGCGAATCGGACAGATAGGCCGGCACCGAGAAGGCGGCGGCGAGCACCACGACCCGCCCG
>DAOLIZ010000356.1:0-1188 GCA_035328285.1 Gemmatimonadales bacterium | reverse complement strand
TCGAACCGCTCCAGGAGGGCCCGCTCGACTGGCGCCGGCAGGCGACGGGTCACGGTCACGACCGGGCGGTGCTCCTTCTTCACGGGACGCTCCTTGGCCGTGGTGACCCGCGGCCCCATACTAGTGAATGCGCGAACTGCTGCTGGAACTCTACGCTGCGGCCTTGCGGGCCGCCGACCCCGCGGCGGCCGTCACCCGCGAACTGACGGCCCGCCCGCTCCGTTCGGTCGAACCGGTGCACATCATCGCGATCGGCAAGGCCGCCGCCGGCATGGCCGGCGGCGCATTGTCCATGCTGGAGGCGGCCCGGACGCCGCTCGCGGGGGGCGTCATCGTCGGCCCCCAGGACGCCAGAGCCAGTGCCCGGCTCCCAACCATTCCTGGCGATCACCCCTCCCCCGGAATCAACTCGGCGAGGGCGGCCGATGCCATCGGGCAGGCGGTGTCGGGCATTCCTCTGCGGCACCAGGCGCTTGTCCTGCTCTCGGGCGGCGCGTCGAGCCTCGCCGCCGCGCCGGCGGAAGGCGTCACCGGCGAGGATCTCGGCGCCCTCTGGGACTTCCTGCTGCGCAGCGGCCAGCCCATCGGGACGATGAGCGCCGTCAGGAAACGGTGCCTCCGATGGGGAGCCGGCCGCCTCGCCGCCGCACTCGCACCCCGCGTCGTCACCGTGCTCTGCATCTCGGACGTCATCGGGGACGACCCCGGGACCATCGGCTCCGGACCCTGTGCCCCGGACCCGCGCTCGGCGCGCGAGGTCCTCGGGCTCCTGGAGCGCATTTCCCCCCACCGTGAAGTTCCCGCCGGCATCAGGCGACTCCTGGAGCGTCAGGCCTCGGGCAGCGCCCCCGATACCCCGAAGCCCGGCGACGGCGCCTTCCGAAACGTCGTCACCCACGTAATCGCCAGCAACCGCCTCGCCGTGCTGGGGGTGAAGGCACGGGCGGAGGAACTCGGCCACACCGTCCTGGCCGGCGCCTCCGATCTCTCGGGGGAGGCCCGGGACGCCGGCACACGGATCGGCGCGTTCCTCCGCGCCGGCGGGGGCGGCGCCAGCTGCTTCCTCTGGGGTGGTGAGACGACCGTGACGCTCGGTGCCGGGGCGGCCGGGCACGGTGGCCGCTGCCAGGAACTGGCGCTGGCGGCCGCGGCCGAACTGGAGGACGTCCCCGGCGTCGCGTTGCTCGC
>DAOLIZ010000355.1:0-1188 GCA_035328285.1 Gemmatimonadales bacterium | reverse complement strand
GCCGCCGTCGCCGCCGCGGAAGCGCGCTTCCGCGCCCGGGGCGACGCGGACGGGCGGATGCGGGCCGAGAACCTCCTCGGCGCGGTCGCGTGGGAAACGGGGCAGGTGGGGGAGGCGGAGCGGTACTTCGGCACCGCGCTGGAGCTGGCGCACACGCTCGACGACAGCCTGATGACGGCCCGCGCGTCGAACAACCTCGCCTCCGTGGCGCACCTGACCGGCCGCCCCGACCTGGCGCTCAGCCTCTACCGGACGGCCCTGCTCTCCTACCAGCGCCTCGGCGATCGTCGCGGGATGGCGGAGACCTCGCACAACCTGGGCATCGCGTTTCGGCAGTTGAGCCAGTGGACCGACGCCGAGCGCGCGGCGGAGGAGGCGGTGCGGCACGCCGAGCAGCTCGGCGACGCCGCGCTCCGCGGTTTGGCGCTGGTGGGGCTGGCGGAACTGCACCTGGAGCTGAAGGGATGGCCGCTGGCCGAGCGGGAAATCGAGCGTGCCGCCGTGCTGGCCGCTGAAGGAGACGATCCGGTCGGCGTGGCGGAGACCCGCCGGCTCCGGGCGGTGCTGCACCTGGGGCTCGGGCATGCGGTGGCCGCCCTCGACGAGGCGCTGGGCGCTCGGAAAGAGGCCCAGGATCTCGGGACCGCCCTGCTGGAGGCGGAATGCACCACCGTAGCCGCGCGCGCGGCGCGCACGGCAGGCAAGCGCGAGTTGGGGGAATCCTTGCGGGCGGACGCGGAGGCCGCGCTGACGCGGCTGGGCGCCGCCGGGTTGCTCGAGCGATTCAGAAACGAGTGGGGCACCTGATCGGCGCCCCGTGTCGTTCCGCAGGTCAGTGACCCTGCTCCTCCTTGTGTTCCTCCGCCACCCGGGTGGCGACGTCGGGCGGCGCCTCCACGTAGCCGTGGAAGCTGTGCCGGAACGTCCCTCGTCCGTGCGTGATCGAATACAGTGTCGTGGTGTACCGGTAGAGCTCTGACTCCGGCACCACCGCCTGCACCTTGGTCAGCCGGCCGTCGAGCGCCGTGCCAAGGATCTGCCCGCGGCGCGCGCTCAGGTCGCCCATCACATCGCCGAGCACGTCTTCCGGCGTCCAGACTTCCAGGTCCGCCAGGGGTTCGAGCAGGACCGGGCGCGCGTTGGGCGCCACGTTCCGGAACGCCAGGATGCCCGCCATCTTGAACGACA
>DAOLIZ010000354.1:0-1188 GCA_035328285.1 Gemmatimonadales bacterium | reverse complement strand
CCCCACTGCCTCGCCTTCCATTATCCACCTCCTCCACGCACTTATCCTCCGGTTTTCCAGCTTTCCACACCGACAGGTGACCGGATATCGGTCACGTTGTCGATGGCAGACCCGAGGCATTTGTCACGACCGAGTGCAACGACGTGCACCTGGACCCTCTGCCGGAAGCCGTTACGGAGTCGCGCGTTACAAACCATGCGAGCAGATACTCACAATACGGTTTATGCGAGTAAGTGCTCACGCTGAAAACACAGGCCAGATTGGCGCATTCCCCGGCCTATGGTGGCATGGAAATGAACACCTAAGTCGTTGTTGAAAAAGATGTTACACGAATGCCGGTTCCAATTGCGCGCCGTTTGCTTACCTTCCTCCCATGTCTTTGAAGCCCCTGGCGGGTCACTCGGTGGCCCGCCGTCGTCTTGTCCGCGCTGTGGCGAATGGCCAGCTACCCCAGGTCATTCTCATCGCCGGTCCGGAGGGTGTCGGCAAGCAGCGGTTGGGCCTCTGGATCGCCCAGATGGTCCTTTGCGAGGCGCCGGGGGACGAGCCCTGCGGGCAGTGCCGTACCTGCCGGCTCGTCCTCGGTCTGGCCCACGCCGATGTGCACTGGATCGTACCGATTCCCCGCCCCAAGGCCGGGGAGCCCGACAAGCAGGTGGAAGAAGCGGCGGAGAGCATCGCCGAGGTCATTGAGGAGCGCCGGAAGACGCCCCTCTACTCCCCGGCCGATGGAATGTCGGCCCACGGAATGGCCACGGCTCGCCTGATCGCCCGGCGCGCGGGACTCACGCCGGTCGAAGGGAAGAAGAAGGTATTCATCATCGGCGAGGCGGACCGCCTGGTGGCCCAGGAGTCGAGCCCCGAGGCCGCGAACGCCCTCCTCAAGCTCTTCGAGGAGCCGCCGGCCGACACCTACTTCGTGCTGACCACGGCCGACCCGGGCAAGCTGCTGCCGACCATCCGGTCGCGCACCGTGCCCCTCAGGCTGGGACGGCTCAGCGATGCCGACGTGCGGGAGTTTCTCTCCGCGCACCTCGAGCCCGCACCGGCGGGAGCGGAGTTGAAGAAGCTGGTGGCCCGCGCGAACGGTTCCATCGGCGCGGCGCTCTCGGAAAGCGGCGAGGGGGCCAGGAGCCGGCAGGCGGCCGCGAGCTGGCTGGAGGCCGTGCTCGCCGGCGCCGGACCCGC
>DAOLIZ010000353.1:0-1195 GCA_035328285.1 Gemmatimonadales bacterium | reverse complement strand
CCCCAGGTGATGAAATACCCCGGCGGAAGAATCACCTCCCGGGCCACCGCGGCCCGCGCTTCGGCCACGAATCCTCCCAGGTCCCGCCCATCCACGTTGGCCTGCACGACAAGACGCCGTTGATTCGCCTCGCGGCTGATCTGTTTCGGGCCTTCCACCAGTTCGATCGTCGCCAGCTGGGAGAGCGGCACCCGTCCGCCCGAGGGCGTCGGGATCAGCGCCCGGGCGATATCCTCCGGGGTGGCGCGATACGATTCGCCGTACCGCACCCAAATGTCGAACCGTCGCTGTCCCTCGAACACCTTGCCGGCCTCACCGCCGCCGATCGCCAGCCGGACCACGCCGAGCACGTCATCCACATTCAGACCCAGCCGCGCCACGGCCACGCGGTCCACCCGGACCAGGAGCTGGGGCTGCCCCAGCAACTGCTCGGTCTGGACATCCTGCGCGCCTTCAATCCTGCTCACCACGCCTTGCACCCGCTCCCCGACGGAGGCGAGCGAGTCCAGGTCATCCCCAAAGACTTTGATAGCAAGCTGGGCGCGAACGCCAGACAGAAGTTCGTCCACCCGGGTGGCGATCGGTTGGGAGAAATTGAGCGCCACGCCGGGGATGCTCCCCATCCGTGCGCGCATCGCGTCCACCAGCTGGTCCTTGGTCCGTCCCGACGTCCACCCTTCCATGGGCTGCAGGGTGACGGTCACCTCCACGTTGTTCACGGGCTCGGGATCGCCGCCGAGTTCGGCGCGGCCGATCTTCGAGACGGCATCGATCACCTCGGGAAAGGCCATGGCCTCACGCTCCAACTGGGCCGCCACGCGAATCGCTTCATCCAGCCCCGCGCTCGGCGCCAGGGTCGCCCGGTAGAGGATCGATCCTTCTTCGAGCGGTGGGACGAATTCGGTCCCGAGAAACGGCACCATGGCCAGGCTCAGCAGCAGTGCGCCGACCGCACCGGCCATCACCGTCCGTCGACGCCCGAGCGCCCAATCCAGCATGGGCTCGTACCGCCGGCGAACGTGGCGGAGCACCCAGGTATCCTCCTCCGTCCCGCCCTTGAGGCCGAGGCTGCAGAGCACCGGGATGAGGGTCATTGACAAGAGCAGGGACCCGATCATCGCGAAGGTGATGGTGTAGGCGAGGGGGGTGAACAACTTCCCCTCGACGCCCTGGAGCGTGAACAGCGGGAGGAACA
>DAOLIZ010000352.1:0-1198 GCA_035328285.1 Gemmatimonadales bacterium | reverse complement strand
GCCAGCGCGGCCTCGGCGGCCTCCAGCGCACGTGACCGCCGCTCCGCATCCGCGAGCAGGGCGTCGAGGGTGCGTGCCGCGCGCGGCACGTCGGCCTCGGCCTCGGCGAGCACCGCCGGATCGATGCCCAGCCGGCTGGCGATGGCCAGCCCGTAGGAGCGACCGGGGACGCCCTTCTCGAAGCGATAGGTGGGGCGGATCGTCTCGGCGTCGAACTGGAGCGAGGCGTTCACGATCCCGGGGTCCCGCTCGGGCAGGGTCTTCAGTGCGCCGAGGTGGGTGGTGGCGAGCGTCATCGTGCCGCGCCGGGTGAGCGACAGGAGTGCGGCGGCGGCGAGGGCCGCTCCCTCCGCCGGGTCGGTGCCACTGCCGATTTCGTCGAGGAGCACGAGCGTGGCGGCATCGGCATCGGTCAGGATGGTGCGCAACGCCGCCAGGTGCGCGGAGAAGGTCGAGAGGTTCGCCGCCAGCGACTGGTGATCGCCGATGTCGGCGAAGAAGCGGGTGAACACCGGCAACTGGCTCGCGGCACCGAGGGGCGGAATGATGCCGCTCTGCGCCAGGGCGGCGATGAGGCCGACCGCCTTCAGCAGCACCGTCTTGCCGCCGGTGTTGGGACCGCTGACGACGAGGGTGCACTCGGTGGCGTCCAGCGCGAGGTCGAATGGGACGACCGCTTCGCCCGCCGCGAGCAGCAGGGGGTGCCTGCCGTTCACGACGGCGAGCGCCGCCGGGGCCGCCAGCATTTCGGGCCGGAATCCCTCGACGGCCGCCGCGTACCTGGCCCTGGCCGACAGGTCGTCGAGCCGGATGCACATCTCGGCGCCGTCCCGCAAGTCGCCCCACGCCGGCCGAAGCATCTCGGTCAGGTCGCGGAGCACCCGCAGCCGTTCCCGGTCCTCGGCCGACTCCGCCTCGCGGAGAGCGTTGCCCAGCTCGATCGCGTCGGTCGGCTCGAGGAAGAGCGTGCCGTGGCTGGCCGACTCGTCGTGGACGATGCCGGCGGGCCGTTGCCGCGCGTCGCGACGGACGGGAATCACGTAGCGGCCGCCGCGCACCGTGACGCCGGCGTCGCCCGAGCCCTCGGCGGCGCGGAGAATTGTCTCGAGCTTCTTGATGAGGCGGGCGCGCGCCGACTGCACCTCCCGACGGGCCGCGGCGAGCGCGGGACTCGCCCCGTCGAGCAGTTGCCCGTCGT
>DAOLIZ010000351.1:0-1201 GCA_035328285.1 Gemmatimonadales bacterium | reverse complement strand
GTCACTCCTGCGCCGCCCCCAGCACATCCAGCTCGAGGTGCGACGGGTACTGCGCGCTCCGGTAGATGCGGTGCGTCTGCGCCCGGAAGTCGCTGGCCTTGGCCTCGAAGATGTTGGGCACGAAGGTCTGCGGGTTCCGGTCGTGCACCGGGAACCAGGTGCTCTGGACCTGGACCATGATGCGGTGCCCCGGCCGGAAGGTGTAGGCCTGCTGGTGCATGTCCACGCTGAACGGGGTCACGGTGTTGGCGGGAATCGGCTGCGGGTTGTCCCACCCCTTGTAGTAGCGGCCGCGCATGATCTCGCCGACCACCATCAGCTCGTATCCCCCCATCCTCGGCCGGTCCGCGATCGAATCGGGATAGACATCGATCAGCTTGACGACCCAGTCGGCGTCGGTGCCGGTGGTGGCAGCGAAGAGCTTCGCTGCAACCGAGCCGGCCACCGTGACCTCCTCGGTGAGCGGCTCCGTCTGCCAGACCAGTACGTCGGGGCGGCTGTCCACGAAGCGCTGGTCCTCGGTCATCCAGTAGTCCCAGTCGGACCCCCGCGGATCATAGGTCCACTCGACCGGCCGGTGCCGGTAGGGAACCGGGCGCGCCGGATCGCTGACGTATTGGTCGAAGCCGCTGGTAGCGGTGGGCGGGTCGAACGAGAGCTTGCCCCCGTCGTGGAAGTAGAGCTGCTTCGGTGCGGAGGTCGGCGCCGGCCAGGCGTCGAAGGTCCGCCATTGCTGCGCCCCGGCGTCGAACACCCGCGCCTCGGGGAACTTCCCGTCGCCCTTGTCCTTGAGCCAGTAGGCGAACCAGGGCGCCTCGATGGTACGGCGGTAGGTCTCGCCGGTGGCGCTGCCGAACTGGATGGGTCCGAGCGAGTCGCCGGCCTCGAGGAACCACTCGCCGTGGTACCAGGGGCCGATGACGAGAAAGTTCCGGTGCGCGGAGTCGTGCGTTTCCATCGCGGCATAGACGTTCGGCGTGCCGTAGATGTCTTCCTGGTCCCACCAGCCGCCCACGTTCAGCGTCGGCACCGGGGCGCTCTTGAGCCGCGAAGGAATCGACCGCGCGCTCCACACCGTGTCATAGGACGGGTGCGTGGCAAAGTTTCGCCAGGTGGGCCAGGCGTCGGCGCCGACCGCGGCACTCAGGTCCCGGAGCGTCGGGAAGGAGAGATACCAGTCGTAGGTATCGTACCGCCCGGG
>DAOLIZ010000350.1:0-1203 GCA_035328285.1 Gemmatimonadales bacterium | reverse complement strand
TAGGTCTGCCCGGTGACCGCCCACGTGCGGTCGAACCCGAGCCGCCGCGCCACCAGGCGGTCGAGCTCGCGGACTTTTGCATGGTCCCCGTGGAAGAGCTCCAGGAAGGACGCCTGCGTGCCGGTGGTCCCCTTGCAGCCGCGGAGGCGCATCCCTTCGATGCGGTGGCAGAGATCCTCGATGTCCGCGCCGAAGTCCTGCATCCAGAGGGTGGCCCGCTTGCCGACCGTGGTGAGCTGCGCCGGCTGGAAATGAGTGTAGGCCAGGCAGGGCTCGGCGGCATGCTGCGCGGCAAACCCGCCAAGTGCGTCGAGCACGGACAGCAGGCGCCCCAGCACGAGGCGGAGGCCTTCCCGGATCACCAGCAGGTCGGCGTTGTCGGTCACGAACGCGCTGGTCGCCCCGAGGTGCAGGAAGGGGCGCGCGGCGGGGGCCTGGTCGCCGAAGTGGTGCACGTGGGCCATCACGTCGTGCCGGAAGCGCCGCTCGTACTCCGCGGCGGTCGCGAGGTCGGCGTCGTCGAGGTGGGCGCGCATTTCCGCCAGCGCCGCGTCGGGGATGTCCAGCCCGAGTTCGCGTTCCGACTCCGCGAGGGCCAGCCAGACCCGGCGCCAGAGGCGGATGCGGTGCGGCTCGCCCCAGAGCCGCTGCATCGCGGGCGAGGCGTAACGGGCCCCGAGGGGCGAGCGCCAGCGGTCGTCGGTCATCGGTACACCAGGTCCGTGTAGGCGGTTTGGCCGCTTCGCTCGACCCAGATCCGGAACGCCTCCCCGGGGCGCAGGTCGTCGAGGAAGACGCTGAGGTCCGTGGCCGTGGCGACACGGCGGCGATCGATGCCGATGATCACGTCCCCTTCGCGGAGCCCGGTCGCCTCGGCGGTCCGTGGCGCGATGCTGACCACGAGGGCGCCCTGGTCGCTCTGGAGGCCGCGTTCGGCACGGATGGCGGGGGTGACGCTCACCAGCTGGAGGTCCTGCAGCACGGTCACGCGCGCGGCGGTGCGGGTCGGGAGGTCGCTCGCCACCAGCCGACGGGTGGTGGTCGTGGTGCCGCGCCGGGTGACGAGCACGATGGTGTCGCCCACGCCGAGGTCGAGCTTCACCGATTCCCAGTCGAGGTGGTTGTGAAGCGTCCGGCCGTTGGCGGACACCAGGACGTCCTGGCGCTGGATCCCGGCGCGGGCCGCCGGTCCGCCGGGGGCGA
>DAOLIZ010000349.1:0-1204 GCA_035328285.1 Gemmatimonadales bacterium | reverse complement strand
CGCCACGCCCTGGTGACCGACTTCGGCGTGGCCAAGGCCGTCGAGAAGAGCTCCGGTTCCGGAAAGCTGACGTCCATGGGCGTGGCCCTCGGCACGCCGGCCTACATGTCGCCGGAGCAGGCGACAGCAGATCCACATACCGACCACCGAGCCGATATCTATGCGCTGGGCATCGTCGCCTACGAGATGCTCTGCGGGCGCCAGCCCTTCGAGGCCTCCTCGGCACAGGGGATCATCGCCGCGCACGTGACCCAGCAGCCCCAGCCGATGGAGCGGTTCCGCGCCAATGTGCCCCCGGCGCTGGCGATGCTGATCATGCGGTGCCTCGAGAAGAAGCCGGCCGACCGGCCGCAGACCGCCGAGGAACTGGTGCAGATCGTCGAGGCGATGAGCACGCCATCCCTCAGCACCCCGGGCGGCATGACCCCCACCGCCACCGCGCCGTACACGGCGGCGGCCCCGGCTGTGGCTGCCGGCAGCGAGCAGGGCCACCCGGTGCGGGTGGCGGTGCTCTTCGGCCTGGCCTCGGCCGTGGTCCTGGCGATCGCCTGGTTCCTCACCGTCCAGGTGGGACTCCCCTCGTGGGTGGTGCCCGGCGTGGCGGTGCTCCTGGCCCTCGGCTTCCCCATCATGGTCGCCACCGGCCTCGCCGAGCAGCGCCGCGCCAAGGCCCGCGCCAACCTGACGCACACGCCGAAGCCGGAAGGAGGTGTCCGGCAGTTCCTGACCTGGCGCAAGGCGCTGATCGGTGGCGGGCTGGCGTTCGGTGCCCTGGCCGTGCTGGCCGGCGGCTATATGGCCATGCGGGTGCTCGGCCTCGGCTCGGTGGGGACGCTGATGGCCACGGGGGCCCTGGAGTCAAAGAGCCCGCTGGTGCTGGCCGACTTCGCCAACCGCACCGCCGATGCGGCGCTCGGACCATCCGTCACCGACGCCTTCCGGGTGGACCTCTCCCAGTCCCCCGTCATCCGGCTGCTCGACGCCTCCGCCGTCCGCGCGGCCCTGACCCGCATGGGCAGGTCGCCGGACACACCACTGGACGACGCCACCGCACAGGAACTGGCCCAGCGGGAGAACGCCAAGGCCTTCATCACTGGCGAGATCGGGTCGGTGGGGAGCGGGTACGTCCTCTCGACCCGCATCGTGGCGACCGCCGACGGCCACGAACTGGTGGCGCTCCGCGAGACCGCCTCGGACGAGACCG
>DAOLIZ010000348.1:0-1214 GCA_035328285.1 Gemmatimonadales bacterium | reverse complement strand
TCGACGGGTCGGTGGACTCCGAGGAGGTGCTCCCGTCGGCCCGCATCCTCGCGCGCTACTTCAACAGCACCGTCGTGCTGCTGGCCGTGCCGGAGGCAGAGAGCGAAGTCCCCCGGCTGCAGGAGTACCTCACGTCGGTCTCCAACGCGCTCGGCGCGATCGGCATCAGTGCCGAGACCCGCGTCACCGGTTCCGGCGCCAGCCGCACGATCACCAGCGTGGCCGAATCCGAGGGCTGCGACCTCATCATGATGGCCACCCGCGGGCGCGGCGGGCCGGAGGAAATCGGCGTCGAAGTCGGGAGCGTGACGGAGAGCGTCGTCCTCTCCGCCCACTGTCCGGTGTGGGCGGTGACGGTGGTGGGAATCGGGCGAGGAACGCCGAAGGAGTGACCCCGGTGTGCCGCTACGGGTGCTGCCGCAGGAACTCCACGACGGCAGGCACGACGACATCGGGCTGATCGAGGTGCGGCAGATGGCCCGCTGAATCGACCGCGAGCAGGGTGGCCCCCGGCATGGCGCGCAGGAGCGCCGCGCTTTCGGTGAAGGGCGCGCCGGTGTCTTCCCGTCCCCAGACAATCAGGACCGGCCGCGAATCGGCGCCGAGGGCCCGGAGTTGCGCCGTCTGGTTCGGTGCCACGGCAATCGCCACCCGGGTGCGGCGGAGCGCCTCCCGGGTTCCCTTGAACTGCTGTTGCACGCGATACCGGGCCACCCAGTCGGGGTGGCGGTCAGGATAGTAGAAGTCGTAGAGCTGGTCGGTGGCCATGGCGTCGGTGCCGCCCCGGAACACCATGTGGATGTCCCAGGCGAGCGCCGAGCGCTCCTCGGGCGCCAGCTGGCGGCCGGTGTTGAAGACCGGATCAATGTAGATCAGCGAGCGGACCCGCTCCGGGTGTTGGGCCGCAAAATCGGTTGCGATGGCCGCCCCGAACGACAGGCCGGCAAGGTCCACCGGTCCGGAGATGTCGAGAGAGTCCAGCAACTCGGCGAGTTGGCGGTCAAAGAGGCCGAGGTCGTAGTCGACCATCGGCCGGTCGGACCACCCGCGGCCGTAGTAGTCGAACCGGATGGCCCGGAACCCGGCGCGGCCCAGCCGCTGGAAGAGCGAATCGGAGAGGTAGGCGGGAACGGAGAAGGCGGCGGCCAGCACCACGACACGCCCGCTGTCGGGCCCGGCAGTCTCGTAGTGGGTGACGCCGTCCGCCAGCCGGA
>DAOLIZ010000347.1:0-1216 GCA_035328285.1 Gemmatimonadales bacterium | reverse complement strand
GCCGAGTGCCCCGCTGCCGGGACTATTTCCGTCACGCTCGGCTTCCCCTCGGTGAGGGTGCCGGTCTTGTCCAGGACGACGGTCTCGATCCGGCTGAGGCCCTCGAGCGTCGCCGCGTCCTTGATGAGGATGTTATGCCTCGCGCCGAGCCCGGTGCCGACCGCCACGGCGGTGGGGGTGGCCAGGCCAAGCGCGTCGGGACAGGCGATGACCACGGCGGAGATGGAAAATGTGAGAGCGGTCAGGAAGGGAACGTCGGCGAGCAGGCTCCAGCCGGCGAAGGTCAAGACACCGGCGCTCACCGCCACCACGACGAGGATCGCCGCGGCCTTGTCGGCCAGCCGCTGGCGCGGCGCCTTGGAGTTCTGCGCCCTGGACACCAGGTCGGCGATCTGGGCCAGTACCGTGTCCTTCCCTACTCGGGTGGCACGCATGGTGACGGCGCTGCTCACGTTGATGGCCCCGCCCACCAGCGCCTCGCCGGGGCTTCGCTTGACCGGCCGGCTCTCGCCGGTCACCAGCGCCTCGTCGACGTCGGTTGTTCCCTCGGTGAGTTCACCGTCCACGGGGATCTTGTCGCCGGGGCGGAGACGGAGGAGGTCGCCGACCACGACCTCGCTGGTGGGGACTTCCACTTCCGTGCCGTTGCGGAGCACCCGGGCCGTCGGCGGGACCAGGTCGAAGAGGGCGCGGAGCGCATCCGACGTGCCCCGCCGCGACTTCATTTCCATCCAGTGCCCGAACAGCACGAAGGTCACGAGCATGCACGCCGCTTCGTAATACGACGTCGGCTCCGCGATCATGGTCAGGTACACACTTGAGAGCCAGGCGGCGAGCACGCCGGTGGCGATGAGCACCGACATATCGAGTCGTCGGAGCCGCAGGGCGTCGTAGCTGCCACGGATGAAGATCCAGCCCGCCCACCAGACCACGGGCACGGAAAGCGCCAGCTCGACCCAGCCGGCCAGCGGCGGGTGGAGGAGCATCGGCACGCCGGGGACGTGCCCGGCGAGCAGGGTGACCGGGATCGTGAAGGCCAGCGCCACCCAGAATCGGCGCCGCATGTCGCGCTCCATCTGCTGGGCCATCGCGGAGTCGGCCATCTTGGAGGCGTGGTCGTGGTCGGTGGCGCGCTCCGGTGCGGGTGCGTGGTCGTGGTGGTGGGTGTGGGGATGTTGCCCAGCCATCGGTTCGTCCTTTCATTTCGAGCCCCTTC
>DAOLIZ010000346.1:0-1239 GCA_035328285.1 Gemmatimonadales bacterium | reverse complement strand
CCGCTGCCCCGCTGCCCCGCTGCCCCGCTGCCCCGCTGCCCCGCCTACCGCTTGCTGAATCGCTCCAGAAATTCCTTCTCGCCGTCGGTGAGTCGCGCCACCCCTTCCCGCTGGAGCTTGGCCATCACCCGGTCGAGCTCCTCCAGGTTGACGGGGTGCAGTCCCTCGCGCTGAATATGCGACCATCGGGCGATGGCCGACGTGCTCGTAGCCGATGGCGGTGCGGCGGTGGCCCGCGCCTGGAACCGTCGCGCCCCGCTGGTCCGCTCCATCACCTTGAGGTACATCCATGCCCCGGCCATGCCGCCGAGGTGGGCGAAGTGTGCGATGCCGTCTCCCCCGCCGCCAAAGCCGGAGATGAGCGAAAAGACCGTCAGCCCCGCCACCAGCCAGCGGATCTCGACGGGCAGGACGCCCCAGATGTGCACCACCTCACGCGGCCAGTAGTACGCGAAGGCGAACATCACACCGTATACCGCACCCGAGGCGCCGATGACGCCGATCATCGGGCTGGTGAACGAGAGCAACCCGCCCATGACGCCGCTGGCGAAGTACAGGCCGAGGAAGCGGCGGCTGCCCAGCCGGGCCTCGATGCGCGGCCCGAAGAAGAACAGCGCGAACATGTTGAAGAAGATGTGCCCCAGGCTGCCATGCAGGAACATGTAGGTGACGATGGTCCACGGCCGGCTGAGAATCAGGGCCGGTACGAACATGAGCGCGTCGCCCAGCCCTGGCACGAGCCATGTCAGGGCGTACATCAGGACATTCAGGAAGATCAGTCGGGCGACCCAGGGTGTCATGCAACCTCAAGCAGGAGCTGGCGGACCACATCGGTGCGGTGCCGGAATATACGGTCGAGCTGGCGCCGGATGAGTGGATGCACCAGCCGGCCCAGCGGACCGAACGGGAGACGGTAGCGAACCTCGTCCTCGATGAGGGTGCCGTCTGGCGTCTCCGTGAAGGTATGCCGATGGATCCACCGGGCGTAAGGGCCCCGCAACTGGATGTCCTCGAAGGAGAACGGGGGATCCCACCGGCTGATCTCGGTGCGCCACCGCATCGGGAGGCCATGAAGGCGGATCCGGTAGTCGATCAGCGCGCCAGCGCGCATGGTGATCGGCCGAGGGGTGAGGATCTGGAAGCCGAGTTCGGGCGGGGTGATCCGCCCGAGATTGGCGGCATCAGCGAAGAACTCGAAGACCTGGGGGCGGGGAAGCGGAAGCAGGAGCCGGCAGGTCA
>DAOLIZ010000345.1:0-1239 GCA_035328285.1 Gemmatimonadales bacterium | reverse complement strand
GCCGCCGATTCCGCCGCCATCGTGCAGGTCGTGACCCGCCTCTTCGACGGCATGCGCACCCGCGACACCGCCATGATGCGCACCCTCTTCCACGAGCCGACGCCCATGCGGAGCGCCTACGTCAGCCGGGGGGCGAACACGATCAGCGCCGATGGTCCCGACGACTGGTTCCAGGGGATTGTCAGCGCCCCCGACACGCTCCTGCTCGACGAACGACTGGGGCCGCCGGAAGTCCGGGTCGACGGCAACCTGGCCGCCATGTGGGTCTACTACGAGTTCTACGCCGGGGACCGCTTCTCCCACTGCGGCGTGGACAGCATCCAGTTCGGCCGCACCGACGAGGGGTGGAAGATCATCCTGCTGGCGGACAGCAAGCGGCGGACGGAGTGCGCCAAGTCGCTCCCCAAGTCGTAACCTGCGGGGCCGCGGGGGGAGGGTCTTGACATATCAACAATAGTTGATATGTTCGGACCATGCCGACCCCAGTCAAGCTCCAGCCCGACTCTACCAGTGACACCCGGATCCGGGTCGCACGCCTGTTCCAGGCCCTCTCCGACCCCACGCGGCTCCACATCGTGGAGCTCCTGGCCGACGGGGAGCATTGCGTCTGCGACCTGATGGCCGCCGTCGACGCCGCGCAGAGCCGACTCTCCTTCCATCTCAAGGTTCTCAAGGACGCCGGCCTCGTTGTTGACCGGAGGCAGGGGCGCTGGGTGCACTACCGGCTCCGGCCGGAGGCGCTCGAGGAAATGGCCGGCGCGCTGCAACTGGTCCGCGAGGCACGTCCCGGCGCCTGGCGGAGTATCACCTGCTGTTAGCGGGAGGCAGCAGGGCGGACGGACACTCAATCGAGGGGACAGCAGACATGTCGGACAGCATCAAGCAGGTCGTGAGAGAGAAGTACGGCCAAGCGGCCCTGCGGGCCGGGGCAGGGAAGGGAAGCTCCTGTTGCGGTGGGAGCGACTGCTGCGGCACCGCTGACCCGATCACCAGTGACCTCTACGAGGCGGCGCAGGTCGCCGGCATCCCGGCCGAGGCGGTGCTGGCCTCGCTGGGCTGCGGCAATCCCACGGCCCTGGCCGCCCTCGAGCCCGGGCAGGTCGTGCTGGATCTCGGCTCCGGCGGCGGGATCGACGTGCTGCTCTCCGCGCAGCGGGTGGGGCCGACCGGCAAGGCCTACGGGCTGGACATGACCGATGAAATGCTCGCGCTGGCGCGCCGCAACCAGCAGGCCGCCGG
>DAOLIZ010000344.1:0-1242 GCA_035328285.1 Gemmatimonadales bacterium | reverse complement strand
TGGGGCGGCCTCCGGGGCGGGCTCTCCATGGTGCTGGCGCTCAGCCTTCCGGCCGGCTTCCCCAACCGGGCGCTGCTGATCGCCACCACCTTCGGCGTGGTGATCCTGTCAATCCTGGTCCAGGGGCTCAGCATGGCGCCGCTCCTCCGCTGGCTTGGCGTGGCCGGCTCGCACGAGGCCCGGATCGACTACGACCGGAACCGGAGCGAGATGATGGCGGTCCAGGCGGCGCTGAGGGAGCTCGACCGGATGGCGCTCGGCGCGCACGGCGACCCCGCGGCCCTCGCGACGCTCCGCGCGGAATACCAGGGGCGGCTGGCCGGCGTCGAGCAGGAACTCGACCGCATGCGCGAGACGCACGCCGACCTGCACGACGCGGAACTGCTGCGCGCCCGGCGGCACCTGCTCATGGTCGAGAAGGCCGAAGCGATCGAGGCCAACCACCAGGGACTGCTGAGTCGCGAAGCGTACGAGGCGGTGCTGGGCGCGATTGACGCCCGGCTCGTACAGCTGGCCGAGCACGGAGGAGAGTAGCGGCGCACAGAAGCACGGATTCAACGATCCCGGCACACCCACACTTCGGAGGAACCACCCATGACCGGATCCGGCGATCTCGTCCACACAGGCGGCACCCGCATGGCCACCTGGGGAGTCATCACCATGCTCCTCGGCGTGTTCGCGATGTTCACGCCCATGCTCACGGGCTTCTCGATCCTGCTCCTCCTCGGCGTCCTCGTGATGGCGGCCGGGATCATGCGCATGCTCTGGGCGTTCAAGGCGGGGAGCGTCGGCCGCGGGCTGCTGATGTTCGTACTCGGCCTCCTCACTCTCGTCGTTGGCTTCCTGCTGCTGGTGAATCCGGTGTTCGCAGCCGTCTCGGTCACGATTCTGCTGACCGCGTACCTGGTGGTGGACGGCGTGGCCGAAGTCTACGCCGGCATCCAGCGCAAGCCGGACACCGGCTGGGGATGGCTCACGGTTGGCGGGGTCGTGTCGATCCTGCTCGGCATCCTGATCTGGCGGCAGGCCCCGCTGGCCGGCGTCTGGGCCATCGGCCTCTTCCTGGGCATCAAGCTCTTCTTCGTGGGGCTGATGATGATGACGGTGGGCGGCACGCTGCGGGGGATTGCGAAGGGCTGAGCACCCGCATGACGGTGCTGCGCCCTGCAGCCGGCGGGGCCCCCCGAAAAACACCGCCCGGCACGAGGGCCGGGCGGTGTGGATCGCGGAGATGCCGGGCGG
>DAOLIZ010000343.1:0-1247 GCA_035328285.1 Gemmatimonadales bacterium | reverse complement strand
TCTCCTAATCAGGCGCAAACAGTAATCAATAATCTTATACAGGGCACTTACCGGTTTGAGCTTCGGGTTACTGATAACAGTGGTGCCTTTGGCAGAGATACCATGACCGTTACGGTTAATGCTGCTCCGCCTCCTAATCAAGCTCCTGCTGCCAATGCAGGACCTGATCATGTGCTTACATTACCTGCTAATTCTTTAACAGCTTCAGGCAGTGGTACTGACCCGGATGGCACCATCGTTTCTTACCAGTGGAATAAGATTGCTGGGCCCGCCCAGTTTGTTATTATCTCTCCGGCTCTTGCCCAAACTGTTATTAATAACCTGGTGCAGGGTGTTTATCGTTTTGAACTCGTTGTAACCGATAATAACGGCGCTACCGGAAGAGATACTATGACCGTTACCGTCAATGCTGCTCCGCCTCCTAATCAAGCTCCTGCTGCCAATGCAGGACCTGATCAAACCATTACTTTACCCGTGAATACAGTTACTGTTAATGGTAGTGGTACCGATCCCGATGGTACTATCACCGCTTACCTCTGGACCAAGATCAGCGGACCGGCTTCATATACTATTGCCTCTCCTGCTTCTGCTACTACTGTTATCAATAATCTTATCCAGGGCACTTACCAGTTTGAACTTCGGGTTACCGACAACAATGGCGCCTTTGGAAGAGATACTATGATCGTTACCGTCAATGCTGCTCCGCCACCACCACCTAATCAAGCTCCCACGGCTAATGCAGGGCCCGATACTACTATTACACTGCCTGTCAATACTGTTATCATCGCCGGCTCAGGTTCTGATCCTGATGGCACCATCGTTTCTTACCAATGGAACAAGATCAGTGGACCGGCCGCTTATACCATTGTCTTCCCTAACCAGGCGCAAACCGCTTTTGCTGATCTCGTTGATGGGGTTTATCTCTTTGAACTCGTCGTTACTGATAACAACGGCGCTACCGCCAGGGATACCATGCAGGTAACCGTTTTACAGAACCCGGCAAGAATCTCTACTGCCAGGATCTATCCTAATCCGGCTACTTCGGTCATCAATATCCAGATCGATGCTATTACTTACAGTAATAAAACACTTATACGCATCTTTAATGTGGCGGGGATACCCGTTTACCAGACTGAAGTAATGAGAACTCAGCAAAACACCACTGTCACTATTGATGTCAGTAAGTTCCCCGCTGGTTCCTACTTTGTCAACATATCTGTCGATATTAACAATGCCATCACACTGCC
>DAOLIZ010000342.1:0-1247 GCA_035328285.1 Gemmatimonadales bacterium | reverse complement strand
CCGCAGATCCCGAGCTTCAGGTCCTGGCGGGTCCGGCGCCCGAGGTCGCACGCCATCGCCACCAGCTTGCCGACGCCCGACTGGTCGAGGACCTGGAAGGGGTCGTCGGGGATGATGCCGTGCTCGATGTAGTAGGGGAGGAAGCTGCCGGCGTCGTCGCGCGAGAGCCCCCACGTCATCTGGGTCAGGTCGTTGGTCCCGAAGCTGAAGAACTGCGCCTCGCCGGCAATCTCGTCGGCGGTCAGCGCCGCCCGGGGCACCTCGATCATCGTCCCCAGCAGGTACGGCACGGTCAGCTGCCGCTCCCGGAACACCTCCTCCGCCACCTGCCGCACCACGAGCGCCTGCTGGCGGTACTCCACGACCGTGGAGGTCAGCGGCAGCATGACCTCCGGCTGGACCCGGCCCTTGCGCGCCGCGACGGTGCAGGCCGCCTCGAAGATGGCCCGCGCCTGCATGGCGGTGATCTCGGGGTGAATGATGCCGAGCCGGCAGCCCCGGAGCCCGAGCATCGGGTTCTGCTCCTTGAGGCGGTCCACCACCTTCTGGAGTTCCTTCGGGTCCTTTCCCATCTCGTGGGCCAGCCCCGCCAGTTCCTCCGGATCATGGGGCAGGAACTCGTGCAGCGGCGGATCGAGCAGCCGGATCGTGACGGGGTAGCCCTCCATCGCCCGGAAGATCCCCTCGAAATCGCCCCGCTGCATCGGGAGGAGGCGCGCCAGCGCCTTCTTGCGGCCCTCATCATCGGCGGCGACGATCATCTCCCGCATGGCGGAGAGCCGGTCGCCCTCGAAGAACATGTGCTCGGTGCGGCAAAGCCCGATCCCCTCGGCGCCGAAGTCGCGGCCCTTGTGGGCATCGGCCGGGGTGTCGGCGTTCACGCGAATCCGGAGCGTGCGCACCTTGTCGGCCCAGCCAAGGAGCTTGTCGAAGTTGCCCGACACCTCCGGGGCCACTAGGGCCGCCCGGCCGGCCAGCACCCGACCGGTGGCGCCGTCGAGGGTGATCCACTCCCCCTCGCTGATCCTGCGGCCGTCGACCGAGAAGTGGCCCGCCTCCTCGTCGACGCTCAGCTCCTGCGCCCCCGCAACGCACGGCTTGCCCATGCCGCGCGCCACCACCGCCGCGTGCGAGGTCATCCCTCCGCGCGCCGTCAGGATGGCCTTGGCTTCCACCATGCCGTGGAAGTCTTCCGGGCTCGTCTCCCGGCGCACCAGGATGACCGCCTCGCCCTTCTTGCCCAGTTC
>DAOLIZ010000341.1:0-1249 GCA_035328285.1 Gemmatimonadales bacterium | reverse complement strand
TCGGCGCGGTCCATCAGATCGCCGATCTTGGCGAACTTGCCGCGCAGCTGATCGGCCACCACCTGCCACTGCGCATGCGCGTCCTTGGCCGAGTCCTGCGCGAAGACGGTGGCAATGGCCGCGCTGACCATGCGCCGCTGCGTCTTCGCGGCATGGGCCAGGGCATTGCGCATGAAGTGCACCCGGCAGCGCTGCCAGGTGGCCTTGAGCACCTTGGCGATGGCCGCCTTGATGCCCTCGTGGCTGTCGCTGATCACCAGCTTGACCCCGCGCAGCCCGCGGCGCATGAGGCTTCTGAGGAACTCCGTCCAGAACGGCTCGGCTTCCGAGGCGCCGACCTTCATCCCGAGCACCTGGCGCTGGCCGTCGGTGTTCACGCCCACCGCCACTATCACCGCCACGCTGACGATGCGTCCGGCCTCGCGCGTCTTGACGTAGGTGGCGTCGATCCACAGGTAGGGCCAGTCGCCCTCGATCGGGCGCTCCAGGAAGGCGGTGACGCGCTCGTCGAGCTCGGCGCACAGCCGGCTGACTTCGCTCTTGGACACGCCCGACATGCCCAGCGCCTTGACCAGCTCGTCCACCGAGCGGGTGGAGATGCCCTGGATGTAGGCCTCCTGAATGACCGCGGCCAGCGCCTTCTCGGCCGTGCGCCGCGGCTCCAGGAATTCGGGGAAGTAGCTGCCGCGGCGCAGCTTGGGGATCTTCAGCTCGACGCTGCCGGCGCGCGTGTCCCACAGCCGCTCGCGGTAGCCGTTGCGGCTGTTCAGCCGCGCCGCAGGCGCCTTCTCGTCGTAGCCGGCGCCGCAGCGCACCTCGACGTCGAGCTCCATCAGCCGTTGGGCCATGAACTGCACCATCTGGCGCAGCACGTCCACATCGGCGCCCTTCTCGGCGAGTTCGGCCAGTGCCATAGTCGGGTTGGTCATCGTGCTTTCCTTTCCAAGGATCAAGGTTGGTATTCGCACCTCAACCCTATCCGGAATCACGATGACCACCCCCAGCGGGACGGTCGCCGCCGCGCGGCAAGCCGCTACGGGTTACGCCCTTCGGGCTTCACCCTCCGCGTCTTGCCGCGCACTGATGGACTTACACCACTTGCTGGGACACGGCCGGCCCCTTCCGGGCTGTGGACCTACACCACGCGATGGGACACGATCTTGGGCGGGTGCTGACTTTCGCAGGGTCCGCTGTTCGTCGCTGCGTTTCGGGGCCGCTGAGGCAAAGCCGACAAGGGGGTGGCCGGCTG
>DAOLIZ010000340.1:0-1250 GCA_035328285.1 Gemmatimonadales bacterium | reverse complement strand
CAAGGAGGTGCAGACCATGCGTGTCTATGGCTCGGACGCGATCCGCAACGTGGCGTTTGTCGGCCACGGCGGGAGCGGGAAAACCACCCTGGTTGACGCGCTCGCCTTTGTTTCCGGTGCCAGCCGGCGCCACGGCAACATCAAGGACGGCACGACCCTCACCGACTACACCCCCGACGAAATTTCCCGCCAGCACTCGATCAGCCTCGGCCTGGCCTACGCCGAGTGGATGGACACCAAGCTCAACCTGCTCGACGCGCCCGGCTACCTCGACTTCTTCGGCGAGGCCGTGACCGCACTGCACGCGGCGGACGCGGCCGTCGTGGTCCTGAGCGGCGTGAGCGGCGTCGAAGTCGGCACGGAGAAGGTCTGGGAGGTGTGCGACCAGCTTCACCTGCCGCGCCTGCTCTTCGTGGGCCAGATGGACAAGGACAACGCCGATTTCGAGCGGGTGTTCGCCGACGTCAAGGCGCACCTGACGCCCAAGGTCCTGCCGGTGGAAATCCCGATCGGCGGCGGCTCCCAGTTCGGCGGCATCGTGAACCTCTTCTCCGGCAAGGCGCACCTCTACACCACCGGCACCAAGTCGGGTGACTACGAGGAAGTGGACGTGCCGCCGGAGTACCAGGACCGGGTCAAGGCGTACACCGAACAGTTGGTCGAGACCGTCGCGTCGACCGACGACTCCCTGGTCGAGCGGTACCTGGGCGGCGAAGTGATCCCGCGCGAGGAGGTGACGGCCGCCCTCAAGAAGGCGGTGGCCGAGGGCGCCATCGTCCCGCTCTTCGTGGGCAGCGCGCAACTGACCTACGGGATGCGCGCGCTCCTGACGGAGATGGTCGACCTCCTCCCGTCGCCCGCCGAAGTGCCGGCGCCGGCGGACTCGCCGCTGCTGGGACGGGTGTTCAAGACGACCTCCGAGCCGCACGTCGGCGACGTGACCCTCTTCCGGCTCTACCGCGGCAACCTGAAGAACGGGGCCGAGGTCTGGAACGCCGAGCACGAGGTGGCGGAAAAGCTGAACCACCTGTCGGTGCAGCAGGGCCGGGAGCGGACCGAGGTGAGCGAGCTGCGCGCGGGGGACATCGGTTCGGTCGCCAAGCTGCGCGACACCCACACCGGGGACACGTTCTGCCTTCGGGACGCGCCGGTGCACCTTTCACCGATTCCGTTCCCGGAGGCCGTCGCCTCCGCGGCGGTGGTGGTCAAGCAGCGCGGCGAGGAGGACAAGCTCGCGGCCGGGCTCCACA
>DAOLIZ010000339.1:0-1253 GCA_035328285.1 Gemmatimonadales bacterium | reverse complement strand
TAGATCCCGAGGCTCGAGATGGCGTCGGTGCCGCGGTCGCGGAGCGAATCGGCGATACCCCCCGTGTTCTTCCAGCGCTGGTCGGTGCCGTGCACGTGGTCGTAGTCCACCCCCGCGGCCAGTTCGAGTGCCGCGCCCCCGACCTGCGCGGCGCGGTACCGGGCGCCGGCCTGGGTGCGCTGGAAGTTGAGGTCCACGATCCAGCGCTGGGTCGGGAAGTACAGCGTCCGGCCGCCGTAGTAGCCGTACGCCGACGCCTCGGTGTTGCCCGACGCGTCGAGTCCCTGGACCAGCCGGGCACCGGCACGGTACCGCGTGTCCGCACGCCCGAATCCGCCGGTCACGGCGGCGGGGGCCGCGGCGTCGGGATCGGCATCGAACTGGGCCTGGGTGAGCGAGCCCGGCAAGTCGGTGTCGAGGCGCGAGCCCTCCGCGTCGAGCGCGAGATAGGTGCGCGCCGCCGGTCGGTAGTCGGCGCGTAGTAAACCCCGGGAGATCGAGCCGGCGCTGTGATCCCGGTAGTTGTCCGAGTTGGTGTACGAGCCCGCCAGGTAGACGCTCCCCTGGCCGGTGTCGATGACCGCCCCTGCCTGCCCGCCGTACTTCTCGAACCCGTAGGATCCCCCCTGGGCCTGCAGCGTCACCCCCGGGCTGTCGTGGCCGCTCCGCGAAATCACGTTGACGACACCGCTCGCCGAGCCGGCGTAGAGGGCCGAGACGGGCCCACGCACCACCTCGACCTGGCGGGCGGCCGCGAGCTCGATGAGGTCGAGCCGGGCCACGCCGTCCGGCTCGGAGAGCGGCACACCGTCCAGCAGGACCGCCACTCCGCGCACCGCCTGCCTCGCGCGGGCCGCCGAACCCCGGATGCCGAGGTTGATGTCATCCGTGCCGTAGCGGGACCGTGCCTGCACTCCCGGCATCATGCGCAGCGTCTCGTCCAGGCCGACCGTGCGGTCGCTTCGGATGGCCTGGCTGTCCGCCACCGAAACGGCGGCCGCCACGCTGGACAGGCTGCGCGGGTCGCGCGTGGCGGTCACGGTGATCGGATCGAGGATCGGGGTGACAGGCGTGAGGAGTACCGCAAGGTCCCGGACCTCCCCCGGGGCCAGCGTCACGCGAATGGTGACGGCCTGGTAGCCGGGTTCCCGAACCAGGAACTCGACGGGTCCTGGGGCGAGGTCGCGCAACTCGAACCGCCCGGCCGAGTCGGTTGCCGTGCGTCGCGTCGTGCCGGTGAGGATGACATCGGC
>DAOLIZ010000338.1:0-1262 GCA_035328285.1 Gemmatimonadales bacterium | reverse complement strand
AGTGCACCGTCACCAGCGCGCCACCGGAGGAGAACCGCCAGCGTGGCCCGGTGCGTCGGTCCGTCAAGGACTCGAAGGTGGACGAACTCAAGACCTACATGGACAGCGTGAAGACGCTGGTCGCCATGTATGTGCCGCCCAAGGCGGACCTGCTGCAGGCGGCCGAGGGTCGGGGCGACGTGGCCACGGCGCCGAATCCGTCGAACGGCACCATGAACCTGATCGTCAGCAATTATATCGAGAAGGGCGACAAGGTCACCTTCACGATCAACCAGGCGTCGCACCAGGTGACCCACGTGGCGGTCGACACCTGGCTGAACGATCCGAGCGCCGCGGTAACGCTGGACGTGGCGTTCACCACGCTGCCCAACGGGGTGAGCTTCGCCTCGACCAAGACGCTCACCGCCACGGCCAAGGAGGTCGTGGTGACGATCACCGATGCCGGCTTCGCGCTGGCGCAATAACAGGGGAGATCAACGCACCATGACCGGAACGCACGTGCCGCGCCGCATGGCGCTGGCCGCCCTCCTCTGTGCCGGCCTCGCGACGGTGGCGCAGGCGCAGGCCACCGTGCAGGAACGGGTGGCGGAGCTCAAGCGGACGCTGGCGGAGAACGCCGCGGCCCAACGGCAGTACACCTGGATCGAGACCACGGAGCTGGCCCTCAACGGCGACGTGAAGGAAACCAACTCCATGTCCTGCCAGTACGTCGGCGGGGCCGAGAAGCCGCAGTGCACGCAGATCGGCGCCCCGCCGGCGCCGAAGAAGATTCGCGGCCCGCTCCGGAAGAAGATTGCCAAGGGGAAGATCGCCGACCTGAAGGCCTACATGGACAGCGTGAAGACGCTCGTGGCCAAGTATGTGCCGCCCGAGCAGGAGCTCATCGCCAAGGCGCAGCAGCGGGGAGACGTGTCGGTGGCGCCGAACCCGTCGAACGACACCTTCAAGGTGACGGTGAGCAACTACATCCAGCAGGGCGACGCGGTCGCCGTCGTGGTGCACAATGAGGACCACCACCTCGCCACCCTGGCCGTTGCCACGTGGCTCAACGACCCCAGCGCCAAGGTGTCGCTGGATGTCTCCTTCACGACCCTGGCCACGGGCGTCAGCTTCCCGATCAAGAAGGTGCTGACGGCCTCGGCCAAGGGCGTGGTCGTGACGATCACGAGCAGCAACTTCGCGAAGGCCATCGGCCAGTAGCCGCCGGGGGCGCCGCGCTCAGGGAGTGAAGCGCGCGGCGCCCACCGCCGGTGTCCACGGGG
>DAOLIZ010000337.1:0-1263 GCA_035328285.1 Gemmatimonadales bacterium | reverse complement strand
AGTCCCCCACCTTGAAGCCGCGGGCGTACATCAGGAGCAGGCCGCTCATCGCCTGACCGACCAGCCCAGCGGAGCCGAACGTCACCAAAACGCCTGCGAGCACGGAGATCCCCTGGAACGCCTTCGTGCCCGCGCCTGGCACCAGCGGGTACGCCGATGCGAGCGCGAACATCCAGACGACCGCCGTGACGATGCGCCGTGTGGCCCCGACCGTGTCGGGATGCAGTCCGAGAATGCCGACCCGGCCATCTTGCACGGCATCGAAGAGCCGGTTGAGCAGGACCAGTATGCCCCGTGCCGCCAGGAAGATCAGCGCGATGGTGATCAGGTTGGGGATCGAGTGCAGGATGCTCAGCCCGATGCTGGCAGCCGTCTCGGCCAGGAATCCGCCGAAGACCAATCCCCAGGGCCGCGTGTAGGCGAAGCGGGTGAGGGAAAAGGTGATCCAGCCGTAAGTGAGCAGGAGGCCAAACGCCCAGGACAGGACGCTCAGCAAGAGATGGATCCCGCGACGCAGCCCGGATGGCGAGAGCAGTTCCACCCCCCGCACCTTGAACTCCGGCAGCCTCCGGGCGGAAAGGTCCAGCAGCCACGCCCGTCCCCGGCGAAGCATCCGCAGCAGGAAGATGAGCAGGAGCGTCGCGGCGACCACCAAGGCCGCCCCAATCGCGAGCGCCTTGATGTTCAGCGCCTCTTCGGCGGCCCCGAGCCCGTCGCTCAGCTGTGTGACGACTTTGGCGGCGGCGAGTTCCGGCGTGAGGTCGGACCCGCGGGGCATGTCGTACGGCGTCACCACGAACACGGGGGTGTCGTTGAGCATGATGATGACCCCGACCGAATCACGGATGGCCCGCACCGAGTCGTTGCCGACGCGCTGGGCCCGCTTGATCCGGTCCAGCGCCATGTCGGCGCGGTCCCGGGTAGTGAAGACACCCAGCTTGGCCCGGAACACGAACACGTTGCGGTTGCCGACCGAGAGCACTGCGGAATCGCCGACGGTAGCGACCGTCTCGGGCACCACGACCGGAGTTGGTGTTGGCCGTGAGGGTTCCTGCGCGCCGAGGGAAGCGGCGGGAGCGAGGCTCAGAATGAGACACAGTGCGCGCATGGAAGCTCTCGAATCGGGGAGCAGCGAATCAACGATGCATGGAGGCTAGCGGGGGGAACGGACCCGGGCAACCAGCAGAGCCCGCCCGTGGCGCTAGGAGCAGTACTCGTCCAGCTGCGAGAACCCGATCAGCACCTCGCGCGGCTTCGAGCCGT
>DAOLIZ010000336.1:0-1266 GCA_035328285.1 Gemmatimonadales bacterium | reverse complement strand
GGCGGCTGCCGCGCAGCGCCCTCGCAGCTGATGCGCCAATTCGTTAGGCCGATGGGGATCGCATGACACCACACCAGGCCGCGTTCGAGCACTTTGGAGACGCCATTGCTTGGCTCCCTCCGGAGCAGGCATTCTCAACCTATAACGGTGCAATGCCATTCTCGTCCAACGTTGGATACGGGCTCGACCCCACCCATGTGTTCCGAATCGAAAGACTTGAGGGCGCCGATATCGTCGTTATGCGCTCGTGGCTTGCCGCACGCATGCGGCCCGCATCCGAATCAGTTCGCATCGTCTTTGGAAGACACGACGTCTGCCGTCTTGAAGTGTCCTTTCTGCTCGACAATTGGCAGGACATGTTCATACCATCTCGCGACGACGCCCTAATTCTGTCGGACAGCGGTGCGTGGGTCGCGTTCTACTGCCACGAAGACTGGTTCGAATTTGGTTGGCGCAGGCCCGTCTCTAACTGACTCGCGATCAGGCGTACGGATAGTGTGCCAACCTTCAATCACAGGGAAACCGCGGTACCGAACTCGCGGTACTGAGGTGCGGCCCAACCAGCGCCCTCGCAGCTGATGCGCCATTCGTTAGGCCGCCGCGAGGAGTCATGAAGCGACTTTCCGTTTGGCTTATGCTTGTGGCGGCCTGCGCCCCTGACCGCGCCGCACCGCGTGCGACCACGGTGGATTCTGTCCCCGCGGCAACGGCCATCGCGACGAGTCCCCGCTTCGAGGACTACCCAGCGACGGCTCTCGCGGGCCCGCCTGCCCCGGTTGATCTCAGCTCAGTAGCTTGGGCCCAGACGTTTCGCACCACCCTAGTCGCTGGCGCGGCTCGAGGCCCGAACTTCGCTGGCGAGTTCACGATCATCACTTGGAGGTGTGGCACACAATGCCGCAGCTCCGCCATTGTGAGTGCCCGTACCGGACAAGTATTCGATGACTCTCCGCTGGACTTCAGCTGTCACCAGCCGGAGTACGAACTGAGCAGCACGCTCGTGATCGAGCCTAGCCTTTCCACCGACGTAGGCCCCTGCAGTGCCGGCCCGTCTCGATTCCTACGGTGGACCGGGGACAGCTTCGTCGTGCTCCAGCAATGATGCGGCGGCCTAACCAGCGCATGCCGCTGGCGAGGGCGTGCTCTTGCGGCGGCAGCCGCCGCGCCTAATACCGCTGGGAGGTCGCGCAGCGGCCGCCGCGACCGCCCTCGCAGCTGATGCGCCAATTCGTTAGGCGCACTTCCGGCCCGCTTCTCTGCTCGCCG
>DAOLIZ010000335.1:0-1283 GCA_035328285.1 Gemmatimonadales bacterium | reverse complement strand
GGAGTTGCCCCGGTTCCGTGGACGGTTTAGCGCTTGGTTCTCAAGCGAGTTCAGTGGTGATCTCCAGGGTGCTCTGGGTGGGTAGCCGGGCAGCGTGACGCCGCTCGAACTCCGCCGGTGCGATCCGTCCCAGGCCGGAATGGCGCCGACGCGGGTTGTACCAACCCTCGATGTAGGTAAACAGGGCGACTCGCGCTTCAGCCTTGCTCTTGAAGCTGCGCCGGTCGAGCAGTTCGCACTCGAGGCTGGCGAAGAAGCTCTCAGCCATCGCGTTGTCGTAGGCGTCACCGACGCTTCCCATCGACGGACGTACGCCGAGCTTCGCACAGCGTTGGCCGAAGGCGAGGCTGGTGTACTGCGAACCCTGATCGCTGTGATGTATGACGCCCTCCGGCTTCCGCTGCGCGATCGCCATGTTCAGCGCCGTGAGCACCAAGTCGGTGGTCATCTGCTCACCGATCGCCCAGCCGACGATGCGCCGGCTCCAGACATCGAGCACGATCGCCAGGAAGATGAAGCCGGCCCAAGTCGGCACGTAGGTCATGTCAGCGACCCACAGCATGTTGGGACCGTCGGCGGCAAACGTGCGGTTCACCAGATCCGGCGCCGGGCGTTGCTTCGCATCGCGCTTGGTCGTAACCACGAAGCCACGTCGGCGCGAAACTCCGCGCAGCCCCGCCTTCTGCATCAGCCGAGCCACCCGCTTTCGCCCAACGCGGGTGCCTTGATCGCGCAGTTCGGCGTGGATGTTCGGGCTGCCATAGTTGCCGTCAGAGCCGGCGTGAATCTGCCGAATGCGCTCGATAAGAACGGCATCCTCCATCGCTCGCCGCGACGGGGCTCGTTCCTTCCACGCATAGAAACCGCTCGGAGAAACCTTCAACACACGACACATGGTGCGCACCGGATACTCGGCCTGGTTCGCGTTCACGAGTTCGAAGAGGACCCGTTCTTCGCGGCGAACCAGGCCGTAGCCTTTGCCAGGATGTCGCGCTCCATCTGCAATTGCCGTACTTGGCGACGCAAGCGTGTGACCTCCTCGCGCTCCGCCGTCGGCAGGACATTGCTGCCCGCTCGCGGCTTGCCTGCGTCAGCGGCGGCTTGGCCGACCCAATTGCGGATCGTCTGCGCCGAGCATGGGAACTCGCGGGACAGCTCCGCCGGGTTGCGCCCGGCGCGCACCAGTTCGACCATCTGCTGGCGGAATTCAGGGGAATACGGGGGACGTGTTTTCGGCATCGTGGACTCCTTGCGGCCAAAGGATGATGTGTCCACGAAAGCGG
>DAOLIZ010000334.1:0-1288 GCA_035328285.1 Gemmatimonadales bacterium | reverse complement strand
CGGCCGTCGGTCGGATCGGGGGCGGTGCGGAAATCGGCGTACCCGCGCAGCTCCTTGTTGGTGTTGACCGCCATCAGCGGGGCGCCATCGGGTGGAAATTGGTTCTGCGCGATCGGGAGTGAGGCAGGGTTGTACAGGTCCCAGTACCGCTGTGGCGCGTTGAATGGGAGGTGCGGACGGTAGTATCCCACGGCAAAGAAGAACGGCTGGCCGGCGTCCCGCAGCTCGACCAGCTTGCGGAGCGCATAGTCGGTCTGCGCGCCGTCGTAGTAGACGCTGTCGGGCAGGTCGACGCTCTCGGTCGCGTTGGCCTTCAGGTACCACTGCCCAAACCGGTCGATGGACCGCGCCTGCCGTCCCGCCTTGATGATCGAAGCCTTGCGGGCCTCCTGGATGGCGATGTTTTCCGGACTCCGATAGACCGCATCCGGGTCGTACGGAAACCCCGGCACCTTGTACTCCGGCTCGCTCCACGAGAGGGAGTCCGGGAGCACGTTGTGATAGATCTTGCCGACGCTGGTGGCCCAGTAGCCGTAGGCCCTGAAGAACTGCGGGATGGTGCGCGCGTCCGGGGTGGTGGTGCGGAAGTCGGTCTGCAGGTCCCATACCCGGATCGAATCGGGACGGAGCCCAGTCATCACGCTGGCGCGAGACGGGTTGCACACCGCCTGCTGCACGTGCGCATCGAGGAACACGGCGCCGCTCCGCGCCAGCCGGTCGATGTTGGGGGTCTGGATGATGGAGTCGCCGTAGGCGCCCAGGGTCGGCCGCAGGTCATCCACGGCAATGAAGAGGACGTTGGGTCGCCCCGCTTGAGCGGAAGCATGCCCGGCCTGGACGGTCAGGCACAGAAGCATGCACAGGGTGGTGCGCACGGCTGTTGGCAAGTCACTCACCTTTCTTCTGGTTCCGCTGCTTCTCGAACATCTGTTGCCACGCCTCGCGGATGGCCTCAGACGACCCCGTCCCCACGGCCAGCGCAAACGCCACCCCGATCGAACCGAATCCGATCAGAAAGGCGCCCATGACGATCTGGCGCGCGAAATTCAGCTCCCAGACGGCCAGCGCGGCCACGATGGCGAGCACGGCCGACTTGTCGATCCCCCCGAGCAGCCGGGGGCTGGCCAGCCCCGCTTCCGCCACGGCGTCTTCCACCCGCTCGCCGACCGAAGTGGCGATCAACAGGCCGACCCCGACCACCAGGGCGGCGACCGCCAGGTTCGGCAGATAGGCTAGGCGTGGACTGCTCCGGGTAGTGTCGCACCATTTCGGGGGGGCCGCAACCGCC
>DAOLIZ010000333.1:0-1289 GCA_035328285.1 Gemmatimonadales bacterium | reverse complement strand
CGTTAGGCGCACTTCCGGCCCGCTTCTCTGCTCGCCGACCTCCCCTCTTGCCAAACCCAGTCCCGGATCGTACTGTTAGACGTACATCTAACAGGTGCAATCAACCATGCCCAAAGTCCCGGATATCATCCCCATCACCGACCTGCGGCAGGACGCTGCCGGGGCCCTCGCCCGCGTGCGGCGGTCCCGGGAGCCGGTGGTCATCACTCAGCGCGGCCGGGCCGCCGCCGTCATGCTGAGCATGGAGGCCTACGAGCACGGGGAGCGGGAACGCCAGATCCTGCGCATCCTCGCGGCTGGGGAACGAGAGATCGCCAAGGGCAAGGGGCGCGAGTTGGCGGCCGTCTTGGCGGAAGCGGACCAGTTGCTTCGAGATGCCGAGGCGTGAGGGTCCGGTTTACCCCCACTGGCGAGCGGCAATTCCTCCAGGTCATCGCCTATATCCTGGCCGACCGCCCCAGCGCCGCCCGACGGTTCCACACCCGGGCCACCAAGGTCCTGAGCCGGCTAGAGAAGTTTCCTGATTCCGGGCGCCGCCTCCCCGAGTTCCCGGAGCTCCCCTACCGCGAGGTGATCGTTCGGCCGTATCGGTTCTTCTATCGGGTCCAAGACGATACTGTCTGGGTGGTCGGTGTCTGGCATGGCGCCCAATTGCCAGTAGAGCCCGGTGCGCCGGAAGGCGCCTAACCAGCGCATGCAGCCGGCGAGGGCGCGCGCTTTCTGCGGCAGCGGATGCGCCAATTCGTGTGGTGGCATCCCCGAATGACGTCTTGACGTCAAGACGCTACAACGCTATCTTCCCTCCATGGCTACCCAGAAGCGCGCCACCGTCTATTTCGACCCCACCCTCCATCGGGCCCTCCGCATCAAGGCCGCCTCGACGGAGCGGACCCTCTCCGACCTCGTCAATGCCGCCATTCGGGCGAGCCTGGCTGAGGATGCCGAGGACCTGGCGGCCTTTGCCGCCCGGGCCAAGGAACCGTCGCTCGCCTTCGAGGATGTCCTCAAGGATCTGAAGCGGCGTGGCAAGCTATAGTCTCGAGATCAAGCGGTCCGCCGCCAAGGAACTCGCCCAAGTGCCCCCGAAGGATCGGGGGCGCATTGTTGCGCGCATCCAGGCGCTGGCCGACGACCCCCGGCCAGTGGGAGCCGAAAGGCTCTCAGGCCAGGAGCGGTATCGAGTCCGCCAAGGGGACTACCGGATTCTCTACGAGATTGAGGATCAGGTTCTGCGGATCATGGTGGTGAAGATCGGGCACCGGCGGGATGTCTACCGAACCTGATGCCGC
>DAOLIZ010000332.1:0-1290 GCA_035328285.1 Gemmatimonadales bacterium | reverse complement strand
CGTACCAGCGCCTGGGCCACGACACGGAGTCCCCCGGGGCTCCCTGGGCGGTTCCACCGGTCGATCAGCGTGTACGACGCCCCCAGTTCGACATCCCCGAGCAGGAACGAGGTGGTAGAGACGATCGGCGCGGCGACGATAGGGCCGCCGGCGCTGGACAGGTAGGAATTGTATTCCGCAGGTGTCAGGGCGTCGGCGGGGAGGGGCAGGGGCTGCGTGAAGGATGGTACGCCGAGGGCGGCCAGGTTGTTCTGCGTGCCGGCCACGGCGCCCGCGATGGCCTGGCCGGCCGCGCTGCCGGCGAGCGGGACGAAGTCCCCCGCCTCGCCCGGCGTGACGAAGAGCGACGTGAGGCCCGCATAGTACGCCGTGCCGGCGGCCAGCGTGCTGACGGCCAGCGCGCTGTCGGCGGGGTTGCCGCTGTAGAAGCCGGTCTGGAGGCGGAGATCCAGCGTATCGAGCGCGTCCTTGTAGTTGGCCAGGAAGAGGTTGACCGAATCCCGGCCGGCGGCGGTGCCGAACACGGGGTCCGCGGGGTTGAAGCCGGTGTTCGCGCCGGTGCCGTCGATGCGGTAGTCCACCTGCACCTGCTGCCGCACGATGGGCACCACGCCGAAGAGGCTCAGTCTCGAGGTGAGCCCGACCGTGGCCCCCAGCTGCAGCGTGCCGATGCTCGCCTGTGCCTGCATCGTGGCGCCGCCGAGACTGAGCGCGTAGTTCGCGTTGCCGGTCAGGCTCGCGATCTGGGCCTGGTTGGCGGCGAGCCCGGGGTAGTAGGCGGTGCCGAGCGTCGAGGTCGCGAACTGGGCCCGGTAGGGCTCCTCGGTGCCCTGGAAGAACTGGTTGTTGATGTTGGCAAAGTCGCCGCCGATGCCGAACCGGACGATGCCGCGCGGCACGCCGATTTCAGGCAGCTGCGCGGCCGCTGGTGTGGTCAGCAGGACCGCGAGGGCGATCCCGTGAATGCATTGCCTCAATCACCCTCCGGCGGTACTCTCTCGATGTGTCCCGACACTCTCCCCTGCGGCTCGCAAGTTCGCTCTTCGCCGCCTCCTTTGCCAGTCGCCCCGCGGCGGGCGCCTCGGCCCCGGGGCGCGTCAACCTGCTGGGTGAGCATACCGACTACAACGGCGGCCCGGTCCTCCCGTTCGCGGTGCCGCGGCGGACCATGGTCCTCGCAGGGCCCGGGGAGGGATGGTCGGCGGTGTCCGCCCTTGACGGCTCGGTCTGTCGCTTTGACCCGGCGGCGGCACCGGAAGGGCGGTGGACCGACTACCTGGGCGGCGTGGT
>DAOLIZ010000331.1:0-1306 GCA_035328285.1 Gemmatimonadales bacterium | reverse complement strand
TGTAAGCTTCCCCAAATTTCGGCCATTTAGAGTTAGAGTTTAGGATAACAATAGTTGTTAACTTTAAACTTTAAACAAATGAGAAAACGATTTACAGAAAGCCAGATAGTGGCTGCGATCAAGAAACAGGAAAGCGGCATAGCCGTAAAAGAGATCACACGTGAACTTGGCATCAGCGATGCAACGTTTTACAACTGGAAAGCCAAGTATGGCGGCATGGAAGCCAGTGATATTGCCAAGATGCGTGAGCTTGAGAAAGAGAATACAGAGCTTAAGAAAATGTTTGCTGAGATGAGCATTGAGAATAGAGCTTTGAAAAACCTTCTTGAAAAAAAGCTCTAACGCCCCCGGAGAAACGGGAAGCTGTTGAATACCTGATTGCAGAAGAACAGCTAAGTAACCGCAAGGCGTGTAAACTGGCAGGCTTATCCCGCACAAGCCATCAGTATAAATCGAAGCCCAAAGATGATAGTGAGCTGCAGGATGCATTGACAGCATTAACTACCAGGCATGTAGCCATTGGTTATTGGCAGTGCTGTTACCGGCTTTGGAATAAGGGATATAATTGGAATCACAAACGCATTTACAGAGTATATACGGACATGAAACTGAACATAAGGAGAAGATCCAAAAAGCGATTACCCGAAAGAGTAAAACAGGCATTAAGCGTTCCTGATGCGCCCAACCAGGTATGGAGCATCGACTTTATGAGCGACCGACTGTTAGATGGTAGAAAGTTCCGTTTACTGAATGTAATAGACGATTATAACCGGGAGTCGCTGGCCATAGAAGTGGATACCTCATTACCCTCCATGCGGGTGATACGGGTTTTGGAAAAACTTGCTGCTCAAAGAGGCCTGCCTGCAAACATCCGGTGCGATAATGGCCCGGAGTTCATCAGCCATAAACTGGAGCAATGGTGTAGCGATCAATCAAGACAGATCACCCTGCAGTTTATACAGCCCGGCAAGCCCATGCAAAATGCATATATTGAAAGAAAGAACGGAAGTATGCGAAGGGAACTGCTCGATGCCTACCTATTCAACAGCCTTGCAGAAGTAAGAATGTTAAGTGAAGAATGGCGTAAGGATTACAATATCGATCGGCCTCACAAATCCCTGGGCTATCAATCACCATTGCAATATGCGAAGATCCACATCAGAAAGTCAGCTTTATCCACAGCGGCAAGCGAAACATTAAAGCAAATTGAAGCGCAGCCGCTAGTGGATAATGCGGCCGATAAAGAAAAGAATTTTACATTTGAAAACTCTAACAACAAGTGGCACTAAAAGAAGGGGAGCCTACA
>DAOLIZ010000330.1:0-1324 GCA_035328285.1 Gemmatimonadales bacterium | reverse complement strand
CGGGGCAGCGGGGCGAATGTCGTCACCCCGGCGAACGCCGGGGTCCATCCATGACGGAAGCGGTTCTCAGGCCCCTCCTGCCGACACCTTGCCCCGAAACCGCCAGAAGAGGTGGGCAAAGTACCCCACCGCCAGCAGGATTCCCGGCACCCACCAGGCGAGCGCGACCCGCAATCCATACCCGCCTGCCTGCGCCGATTGGGCCGTGATCGAGTACTGTGGGTCGATGTTGGAGCCGAGGATATTCGGGTACAGGCCGGCGGCCGTCGCGGCCAGGATGCCCAGGATGAACACGGCCGAGCCGAGGAATGCGCTCCGCTCCGCCCCCTGATTGAGCCGCATGGGGACACTGAGATACCCCGCGAGCGCGACCGCCACCAGGGCCATCGGCCAAATCCGGCTCCCGATCATGGCGTAGAGCCCCGGCTGCACCTTCCACGTCATCGCGGTTGCGCCGACGCCCAGGGCAGCGACAACCCACCACATCCGGCGGGCGATCGCAAGTGCGCGCGCCGCCACCGGGCCCTCCGCCTTCCACACCAGGTAGAGTGCACCGTGCAGGGTCAGGATGGCCAGCGTCAGGACGCCGACCGCCACGGTGTACCAGTCGAGCACCCCCGTCGGTCCCCATGGCGAGAAGTTCCCGAAGAGCGGGAGCTGGAAGTACCCTGACGCGTCCAGCGGCACGCCGCGGATCAGGTTGCCGAGCGCGGCGCCGAGGACGATGGCCATCAGCACCGAGGCGAACTGCAGCGTGGTGTCCCAGAAGGCGCGCCAAAGCGGGTGTGCCTCATGGGAGCGCAGTTCGATCGAGAGTCCGCGCAGAATCAGCAGCCAGAGCACGATCATCAGGGGGAGGTAGAAGCCACTGAATCCCGACGCGTAGGCAGCGGGAAAGGCCAGGAAGAGGACCCCGCCCGACGCGATCAACCACACCTCGTTGCCGTCCCACACCGGCCCGATGGTGGCCAGCACCTGCTGCCGTTCGCCGTCGGTGCGGGCCACGAACCGGTGC
Source organism: Gemmatimonadales bacterium (assembly GCA_035328285.1). Classification (GTDB taxonomy): domain Bacteria; phylum Gemmatimonadota; class Gemmatimonadetes; order Gemmatimonadales; family GWC2-71-9; genus SPDF01. The sequence continues at coordinate 309 of DAOLIZ010000330.1, read as the reverse complement.
AGCACACCGACGCCGAAATCAAAGCCGTCGAGCACCGCGTACACGGCCAGCATCCCGGCCAGCAGCCCGAACCAGAGCGCCGCCATGATCACGTCTCCCCTGGGAGCGGCAGGGGACCGTGGTGCAGCTCGCGCGCGATGAGATAGAGGAAGAGCAGTCCGACCACCAGGTAGAGCCCCATGAACCCGATGGTGGTGAAGACGACCTCACCCTCGTTGACCGACGGCGAGGCACCCGCCTGCGTGCGCATCAGCCCATAGACGATCCACGGCTGCCGGCCCAGTTCGGTCGTGAGCCATCCGGCGGTGG
>DAOLIZ010000329.1:0-1355 GCA_035328285.1 Gemmatimonadales bacterium | reverse complement strand
GGTTTCACCCTGGTCTTCAGCTCTTCGAGCCAGTTTTCGATGATGATCAGGGGCGCGACGACTTCGGCCTCCTGCTCGATGGTCCGCGCCATGATGAACCGGCCATCCGGTGCGACGTCCCACGGGGCGTAGTAGTCCGCGTCGAGCTTCGTCAGCGCATCAGAGAGCCGGAAGAGCACTCGCGGCTCCCCGACCTGGAGGGTGGGACTGGCCGTCACCCGCACGGCCATCATCCGCTGATCCGCACCCAGGTAGAACAGCTCCCCGCCGTCGCGGGACCAGACTGGTGCCATGCCGCCCCCGTTCGAGACCTGCACCTTCATGCTGTTCGTATTCGGAAACGGACGGATGAAGACCTCGAGGCGTCCGGTCTCGTCCGAGTGGTAGGCCAGCCACTTGCCGTCGGGGGAGAGAGCGATGGCCATTTCATCGAAGGGGGTGACGACCAGCGGAACCGGAACGGTGTCGCCGCGGTGAATGCCGTAGATGTCACGGCCTCCCGCGGACGCCGAGGAGGCTCCCTTCCGGTACACGATCCACTGACCGTCGGGGGAGACCACCCCCTCGTCCAGCCCGCCGGCCAAGAGCAGCGAGTCCTGGCCGGTCCCGTCCGCACGGCGCTCGAAGAGACCGGCGGAGGACACGAAGGTCACCGCGTCCCCGCGCTGGGTCCACCGGGGTCGGTTCTCCGACACCTCGCCGTAGGTGACGCGCGCGAGCGGCCCGCGTGGAAGCGGCTTGACCCAGATATCGTCGCCGGCCGGTGTGTTGAGGCCGATGGCCAGCCTGGTGCCGTCAGGGGAGAGCCGCCAGCCATAGTTGCCGGCGAACTGGGTGAGGCGAAAGGTCCACCCGGAGTCCACCGGGGTCTCGCGGCCGTTGCGGTCCACCCAGACCATCGTGAACTCCCGGAGCTGCCCGATGGTCTCGCTCCGCATGACGACGGTGCCTCCGGGCGACACGGTCAGGTAAGCGCCAAGCCGTCCTCCGACCCCCACGCTGTCGAGCACGGCGACCGGAGCTCCCTTGGGCTGCAGCGTCTTGAGATCGAAGGGCACCGCGAGCACGGTCTGGTCGGCTCGCAGGACGTACACGAGGTGGCCGCTGTCGACATAGTACCCGATGCCCGCCCCCGCGACGACCTGGTGCGCGGAATCGCGCTTCAGATCAAGTGCCATCAGGTCGCCCCGGTCACAGGGTGCGTAACAGGCCTGAAAGAGCACGCCGCGCGCATCCGGCAGGGGTGCCAGCGCGGAGACGATCAGCGAGTCCCTGGACCAGACCGGCACGGGCGCGCTCTCGCCGTTCCCGGACAGGCGGGCGATGCTCCGCACGTCCTCGGTGACGTAGAGAAT
>DAOLIZ010000328.1:0-1363 GCA_035328285.1 Gemmatimonadales bacterium | reverse complement strand
CCTCGGCGTGAAACCCGAGGGACCGTACAAGCCGGATCACTACCGGTACTAGTCGTCCGGAGTGCCTGAAGACGGAAAGGGCGGCCGATTGGCCGCCCTTTGGCTGTTGGGTGGCGGGCGGCTTACGGCCCGCCGGACCCCCGCCTATTATTCGAGAGCAGACCCACTCACCCCCGGAGACTCATGCGCCGCTCCATCCTGCCGACTGCCGCCCTCGTGCTCGTCGCCTGCGGCCCGTCCATCACCGTCACCCAGGACCCGGCCATCCCGATGCCCGGCGCCGCCACCTACGTGTGGGGGCCGCCGCCGCAGAACGTCCCCAACGAGAAGGGCATCATCGAGCAGAGCCCGGTCATCCGCCAGCGGATCAAGACCGCCATCGACACCGAACTCCAGCACAAGGGCTATCGGCTGACCGACTCGGCGCAGGCCGCGTTCATGGTGCGCTACGCGGTGGGCTCGAAGATGGAGCAGACCGAGGTCAGCAACCAGGCGGTCACCGGCGCCGGGGTGGTCAGCCCCAACGCCTGCGGCGGGGCCTCCTGCTGGAGCGGCTGGGACTACGGCTGGTACGGCAGCCAGACCAGCGACGTGCAGACCCGGAAATCCGGCGTCGTGGTGGACCTGGTGGACCTGAAGTCCGGCACCCTGGCCTGGCGCGGGATCTACGCGAAGGAGTCCACCGGCAAGGTGCCGACACAGGAAGCGGTGCAGGAGGCGGTGGACAAGCTCTTCGCCAAGCTGCCGGCCGTCGGGAAATAGCGTTCGTCACCCCATACTTCGGAGCCGTCATGTCATATCGTCTTCTCTCCCTCGCCGGCGCCGCGCTGCTGATCTCCTGCGGTCCGTCCATTACCTCGCAGGTGAACCCGAATTTCACCGCGATCCCCGCCGGGGCCACCTATGCCTGGGTCGGGACCGAAAACGTCAACGGCGGCGATCCGGTCGTCTCCAATGAAATCGTCCACACGATGATCAAGCAGGCCATCCAGCAGCAGATGGCCGCCAAGGGGTACAAGCTGGTGGCGGACAACGCCGACGCGAAGTTCTACGTGCGCTACTATTTCGGCACCCAGACCCAGACCAGCTACGTCACCACCACCACCGGTGGCGGGTACGGACCGGGCTGGGGCTACGGCTGGGGCTACGGCGGGATGGGCATGTCCACCACGCAGCCGGTCGAGACCACCCAGGGCAACGCGGTCATCGACCTGGTCGAGATGGGCACCAACACCATGGTCTGGCGCGGCACGAAGACGGGTGAGATCAGCAACAAGGCGCCCACCCAGCAGAAGGTGGATCAGTCGGCGGCGCAGATCATGGCGGGCATGCCGTCCGCCGGCGTGCCGCCCGCCAAGAAATA
>DAOLIZ010000327.1:0-1368 GCA_035328285.1 Gemmatimonadales bacterium | reverse complement strand
CCTGCCACCAGGTGGTGGCCAACTGGGCCGGCGCGACGGTGAATCACCCCACGACCCCGATCGCCCTGACCGGGGTGCACAGCAGCAACCTGATCACCTGCACCCAGTGTCACACGACCATGCCGTACTCGACGGTGAAGCAGACCTGCGACGGCTGTCACCACAGCGAGTACGTCGGGGCCAAGGATCCGGACCACGTGGCCGCCAATTTCTCGACGAACTGCACCACCTGCCACGGCCTGGTGTCCGGGTGGCTCGGGGCCACCTTCAATCACCCGACCTCGCCGATCGCCTTGACCGGCGCGCACAGCGCCAACCTGGTCAACTGTTCGCAGTGCCACACGAGCATGCCGTACTCGACCGTGAAGCAGACCTGCGACGGCTGTCACCATGCGGACTACGTGGCCACGACCAACCCAAACCACACCGCCGCGGGGTACTCGACGGACTGCGCCACCTGTCACCAGGTGGTGGCCAACTGGGCCGGGGCGAGCGTCAATCACCCCACGACGCCCATCGCGCTCACCGGGGTGCACAGCAGCACCCTGGTACAGTGCGCCCAGTGCCACACGACCATGCCGTACTCGACGGTCAAGCAGACCTGTGACGGCTGCCACCACGCGGAATTCGTGAGCACGACGGATCCGAACCACGCGGTTGCCAACTTCTCGACCACCTGCACCACCTGCCACTCGCTGGTGGCCAACTGGACCGGGGCGCGCTTCACCGCGCACGACGGCAGCATTTCGCAGTTCCGGATCTACAGCGGGAAGCACAACGGCAAGTGGAGCCAGTGCTCGGAATGCCACAAGCTCGGGCAGCCGTATGCAGCCACCCCGCAGCTGCTGTGTCTGAATTGTCATGCGAAGGTGCAGACGGATACGCACCGCGGAAAGAACTACACCGTCAGCGACTGCGTGCGCTCCGGCTGCCACGCGAACGGATCGAAGCCATGAGCCCGGCATTCCTGGGATGGGGACGACGCGGCAGCCTGTGTGGGCTCCTCGGCCTTTCCGTGATCGGCGTCGGCGCGGCGCAGGCACAGGGATTCGGGCGGGACTCCACACCACTCGGCGCCCAGGCCCTGGTTGGGCCCGCCGTGGTGTACCTCCACGAGGGCGGCACCATCCGCGGGACGCTGCTGGCGGACAACGGGCCCAACGGCGTCCGGATCCGGAGCCAGAAGTCGGGCGCCACCTTCGTGGTGCCGGCCGCGAACATCGACAGCGTGGTGCGAGGACCGTTTGATGCCTCCGCCGATGCAGAGCCGAAGACCGTGACGGCACCCGCGCAGGCCCCGGCGCCAGTGACGGGCAGGAATTCGGGCGCGGCGGTGGCCCTGACACTGACCGCCGTCAGGCCCGCTCC
>DAOLIZ010000326.1:0-1370 GCA_035328285.1 Gemmatimonadales bacterium | reverse complement strand
GCTCCCGTCCTGATGCCGCAGCCGGGTCCCGGGGTGCTCGGGTCCAAGTCGCGGTTTGCGACGACGGTCATCCGGCTGCCGGGGTCCCTGGTGCTTCTGCAATCCACTGGGGAACGGCTCGACGGGGCGGGGGAGGTGCTGGCGAGGCGGCGGCTGGGACTGCTCGGGAGGATCGTCACACCGACGGGCTCGACGGTGCCCGGGTTTGAGCAACTTCGATCTCGCGGGTGGGTGCAATTGAACGACTGAATCAAGGGGAATTCGGGCAGCGTTTCCCATGCGCCAACCTGCTTGCCGATTTGCGGAGCTTGTGCGCCTGCGCACAGCCCTGCCTCATGTTTGGAGGTATACTTGATGGGTCAGGTTTGCCCCGGCAGTCCAGATTCGGGGCATTGACCTCGGCACTCTCTCTGAGATGGGTAATTCTATGCGCCTCAACAGCTTGACGTTTCTCCTGGTTGGCCTTTCCCTGGCGCTCGGCGCCTGCAGCGATAGCGGTACGTCGACCACCGACAAAGGCACGCTCACCCTCCGCCTGGCAGACGCCCCCGGCGAAGAGGTCGAAAGCGCCATGATCTGGGTATCGGGTGTGTCGGTGATTGGAGACGACGGATCCCACGTCATCAGCAGCGACACTGCTTCCTACGATCTGCTTGATCTTCAGCATGGCGTGACGGCCTACCTCGGCTCGGCCGAGATTCCGGTCGGCAACTACAACCAGCTTCGCCTGATCGTGGATTCGGCGCGGGTCACCCTGAAGGATCCGGTAACCTTCACCAGTGGCAGCAACTCCGCCCTCATGAAGGTGCCGAGCGGCTCGACTTCCGGGCTGAAAGTGAATCTGGGGAATGTGCGGGTCGTGCCGGGTGAGACCATTCTGCTGGTCGATTTCGACGTCTCCCGGAGCTTCGTCTTCCAGGGTCCTCCGGGCGGACCGAAGTCTGCGTCCTTCAAGCCGGTCATCCACGCGACCGTCATGAATATCGCGGGCTCGATTGCAGGCACGGTCCTGCCTGACACGAGCCGAGCTGGCCTCTTTGCAATCCAGGGGGCCGACACCATTGCCACGGCGGCGGCCGATACGCTGACCGGTGCCTATGTCATCCGCTTCCTGGCGCCGGGGATGTACACCGTTTCGGCCAGCGCGACGGGCTTCCAGACCGCGACCATCGACAGCGTGGTGGTCGGGAATGCTCAGGCGGTGACCGGGGTGGACTTCACGCTCGTTCCCTAGGCGCATTGCAGTCGCTTCAACTTGCTTGAGATGCCTCGCCTCCGACCCCCTCTCCTTTCGGGAGAGGGGGTCGTTAGGTTCGCCCCGCTGCCCCGCTGCCCCGCTGCCCCGCTGCCCCGCTGCCCCGCTGCCCCGC
>DAOLIZ010000325.1:0-1377 GCA_035328285.1 Gemmatimonadales bacterium | reverse complement strand
CCACTTCCCGGCCGATGTGACGGGCCGCCTCGAGATGCTCGGTGAGGCCCGGGCCTGCCGCCTGGCCTGCTGAGATGCGCAGCAGATCGATTCGGAGGTTTTCGAGCGCCGAGAGGGCCGCGGCCAGCTTGGCGCTCCCTGCCTTCCGGGCTGATTCGAGGTCACGCACGAGATCGAGGCGGCCGGCCGCCTCCCCCAACGCCCGTGTCAGCGCCTGCTCCTGCCGCCTGAGCGCCTGCACATCCCCTTCCAGCTGCCGCAGGAGACCGGGCACTTCCGCCAGCTGGTGTCGGTCGGCGGCCGGCAACGCCGCGTAGAGCGCCTCCGCTGCCCGCCCTAGCGCCACTTCGGTTGGTTCGTTGGCGGCCGGCAACGCCCGCGCCTCCCGTCCCCCGGCCAGGCGTGCCATCCACCGCCCCAGCCGGCCCGCCCACCAGCGATCCCACCAACTCGGACCCTCGACCGTGGGTGCGGTGAGCCGTGCGGCGGCCCAGCGGCCTGCGCTGAGCGGAATGAAGATCACTGCGAGGTCGGCGATGATCTGCACCAGGTCCCACCACTGGTTTCCGGCACTCCCCACCCAGAACCACGCCACGCCCGCCGTGCCGAACGCGGCCAACCATCCCGCCACGGCGGCGATCTTGGCGCCGACGGTTACCGGTTCCCGCTCCTCCTCGGTTCCCAGCAACGCAGCCCGAATATCTTCGTACCCATAGCCGCGGCGGATCGCATCGCGGATGGCACGAAACGCCGTGACCTTCCGGACGCCGGCGAGGCTGATCATCCCAAGCCCGACGCCGAACCTCATCAGGCCGAGGAATGCGTCTTCGAGTCCGAAGGGGCGCAGGTAGGGGCCGGCCATCAGCGATACCACGACCAGGAGAAGTACGCTGCCGTAGCCTCCCATGTCGGTGCCCAGCTCGTGCAGCTCCCGCGCCGCCCGCGCCACCGGCGCCGGCGTGGCGGCCAGCACGGGGAGGTTGCTGCCAAGGGCCGCGGCCAGCTCTTCCCCGGAGGCGAAGCGATCCTCCGGCGACTTGGCCAGGCAGCGCTCGATGGCGTGGGCCAGGGGCGCGGGGAGATCCGGCCGAAGGTCGAGGACCGGCGGAGGGGGCTGCGTCAGGTGCTGGGCCAGGACCGCGGCGGCGGATTCCCCCTCGAACGGCCATTGGCCGGTCGCCGCCAGGAAGGCGGTGACACCCAGCGAGTAGAGGTCGCTCCGGCCGTCCACCGGTTCCCCCGCCGCCTGTTCGGGGCTCACCGCCCGCGCCGTCCCCACCACCTGCCCGGCGGGCGTGTCGACGGCATCGCCGCTGACGTGGGCGATGCCGAAGTCGGTCACCATGGCCCGGCCGCCATCGCGCTCCAGCAGGATGT
>DAOLIZ010000324.1:0-1410 GCA_035328285.1 Gemmatimonadales bacterium | reverse complement strand
CGCCCGCTGTCGGGCCCGGCAGTCTCGTAGTGGGTGACGCCGTCCGCCAGCCGGATGAAGTGGCCGGGGACGCCGGCGCGGGCCTCGTCGGTCATGGGCCGCCGCTCCGGGTCCGCAATCCTGTAGAGCACGAGGATCGCGGCAAGCGCCACCAGGACCGCGAGCAGGAGCATCCGGAACGGGCGCATGGACCCCCCAGGGAATGGCTGGCGACGATGAACGAATGGCCGCGGCCGCTACTGGCGGCCGCCCCCCTTGCTCCGTTACTTACCCGTACGATGGCGCAGGCCGAATTCCGTCAACGGGGAGATGGCCGTGGGCACTGAACTGCACCGCACCGACCGGATCAGCTGGCTGCGTGCCGCCGTCCTCGGCGCCAACGACGGACTCATCTCCACCAGCAGCCTGGTGGTCGGCGTGGCCGCCGCCGAGCCCTCCCGGGCGGCGGTGCTCCTGGCCGCCGTGGCAGGCCTCGCGGCGGGCGCCCTCTCGATGGCCGCCGGCGAGTACGTGTCGGTAAGCTCCCAGGCCGACACCGAGGACGCCGACCTGGCCCGGGAGCGCGCTGAACTCGCGCAAACCCCGGAGGCGGAACGGGCGGAGCTGGCGCGGATCTATACGGCACGAGGCGTCAGCCCGGAACTGGCCCTCCAGGTCGCCGACCAGCTCACGGCGCACGACGCCCTCGGGGCCCACGCACGGGATGAGCTCGGCATCCACGAACTGACCCGGGCCCGCCCGATCCAGGCCGCGTTCGCCTCGGCGGCCTCGTTTGCGGTGGGGGCCGCACCGCCCGTGATCCTCGCCGCCCTGCTGCCCAACGGGATTCTGACGCCGGGCATCGTCGGCGTGACGCTCGTGCTCCTCATCGTGCTGGGCGGCGTCGCAGCCCATATCGGCGGCGCCCCGCTCACCCGGGGCGCCGCGAGGGTGGCCTTCTGGGGGGCGGTGGCCATGGGATGCACCGCCCTGGTCGGCCGCCTCTTCGGCACCATCATCTAGCGCGTGCCCGCTGGCCACCTGGCGCCTTCAATGGAGACCGCACACCGATGATCTCAGGACGCGACGCGCTTCACCGCCTGCAGCAGGGCAACGCCCGGTTCGCCGCGAACGTGCGCGGGCCGGACACCATTGTCAGCCACACCAAGCGACCGGAGCTTCCCTCCGCCCAGGAGCCGCTGGCCATCATCCTCGGCTGCTCCGACGCGCGGGTCCCGGCGGAACTGATCTTCGACCAGGGCCTCGGCGACCTGTTCGTGATCCGCGTGGCCGGCAACATCGTGGCGCCCTCCCTGGTCGGGAGCGTCGAGTTCGCCGCCTCGCAGTTCGGCACGCGGCTGGTCGTGGTCCTCGGCCACTCGAAGTGCGGGGCCGTCACCGCCACCCTCGACGAGCTGCAGCGACCGACCG
>DAOLIZ010000323.1:0-1412 GCA_035328285.1 Gemmatimonadales bacterium | reverse complement strand
GCCGACCGGGCCGAGGCGCGCGAGCCAGGGCACTTCCGCTACGTGGCCGGCGCCATCGGGCCGACCAACCGGACCGCCTCGCTCAGCCCCGACGTGAACGACCCCGGCCACCGCAACATCGACTTCGACACGCTGGCCGGCGCCTACCGCGAAGCGGTGGAGGGGCTGGTCGAAGGTGGCGCCGACCTCCTGCTGGTTGAGACGATCTTCGACACGCTGAACGCGAAGGCCGCCATCTTCGCCATCGAGGAGTGCTTCGCGCGGTGGGGCGCCCGACTGCCGGTCATCATATCCGGCACGGTGGTCGACCAGAGCGGGCGGACCCTGTCGGGGCAGACGGTCGAGGCGTTCTGGCTGGCGGTGTCGCATGCGCGCCCGCTGGCCGTCGGCCTCAATTGCGCGCTCGGCGCCAAGGCGCTGCGGCCCCACCTGCAGGAGCTCTCGCGGGTCGCGCCGGCCCGGATCAGCGTCTATCCGAACGCGGGATTGCCGAACGCCTTCGGCGGGTACGACGAGACCCCGGCGGAACTGGCCGCGGTGGTGCGGGAATTCGCGGAGCATGGCCTGGTGAACATCGTCGGCGGCTGTTGCGGGACGACGCCCGACCACATCCGCGCCGTGGCGGCCGCGGTGCGCGGCCTCGCGCCGCGTCACCCGCCGGAGCTCGAGCCCCGGCTCCGCCTGAGCGGCCTCGAGCCGCTGGTCGTCGGGCCCACGACGAACTTCGTGAACATCGGCGAGCGCACCAACGTGACCGGCTCGCGCCGCTTCGCCAAGCTGATCCTCGACGGCCAGTTCGAGGCCGCGCTCGAGGTGGCCCGGCAGCAAGTCGACAACGGCGCCCAGCTGATCGACGTGAACATGGACGAGGGGATGCTGGACGCCGTCGCGGCCATGACCCGCTTCCTCCGCCTGGCGGCGGTGGAGCCGGGCATCGCGAAGGTGCCGGTCATGATCGACTCGTCCCGCTGGGACGTGCTCGAGGCCGGACTGAAGTGCGTGCAGGGGAAGAGCGTGGTCAACAGCATCTCGCTCAAGGAAGGGGAGGAGGCGTTCCTGCAGCAGGCCCGCCTGGTGCGTCGCTACGGCGCGGCCGTGGTGGTCATGGCCTTCGACGAAGCCGGCCAGGCTGATACGGTGGAGCGGAAGGTCGCGATTGGACGGCGGGCCTACGAGCTGCTGACCACCCAGGCCGGGTTCCCGCCGGAAGACATCATTCTCGACCCCAACGTCTTCGCCATCGGGACCGGCCTCGAGGAGCACGCCGCCTACGGCCTCGCGTTCCTCGAGGCCACGCGGCGCATCAAGGCGGAACTGCCGCACGTGTCGGTGAGCGGCGGCATCAGCAACGTCTCGTTCTCGTTCCGCGGCAACGACCCGGTGCGCGAGGCGATCCACGCCGTGTTCCTGTT
>DAOLIZ010000322.1:0-1416 GCA_035328285.1 Gemmatimonadales bacterium | reverse complement strand
GCAGGTCGATGGCGCGCCTCGTGCCACCCTCCAGGCTGGCGTTGAACAGCCCGGCCGGATCGGGCAGCGAGGCACCCTTGGCAAAGGTCAGCTTCACCTTGTCCTTGTAGGTCTCGCCGGTGCAGATGATGCCCCGGCACGACCAGACCGGGACGTTCCACTTCCACTCCTCGACGACGCCCGGGTCGGCCTGCAGGATCAGCGTCCGGAGCCGGGCGAGCATTTCGCCCCGCCAGTTGTCCAGCTCGGCGATGCGCTCGTCGATCCGGCGGGAGGGGGATGCATCCAGACCGCTGTGTCGTCTACCCATTGCGTCACCTCCGAGCAGGGCGCTCGCGGCGGCCGCCGCACCGCCTCGTCCCCAGTATATCGCCCGGCCGTGGCCGCAGACAGGGTACGGACGGGGGCGGCCGGTCGGGGGCCCGGGTGTCCCCGCGGGCCAATACTTAGGTATTTACAAAAGTATCCCGGGGTTGTACTATTGCTCCGTCAGCAGGGATGACCCGAGCCGATGGATGGTGCCTGTCATGGTTCACGCCCCCGCGGTTGACGCCGCGTTTCACGCCTTGTCCAACCCGACCCGGCGGAAGGTCCTGGAGCGGCTGTCGGCCGGACCGGCCACCGTCAGCGAACTGGCGGCGCCGTTCGACATGCAGCTCCCGTCGTTCGTGCAGCACCTCGCGGTGCTCGAGCGGAGCCGACTGGTGCGGTCCACCAAGCGCGGGCGGGTGCGGACGTATGAGGTCGTGCCTGAACGGATCGCAGCGGCCGAAGACTGGCTCTCGGCGCGCCGCCGGGCCTGGGAAGCTCGACTGGACCGGTTCGATGACTACGTCAAACAACTCAAAGAGAAGGAATCAGGGTCATGAGCACGCACATCGCCTTAAACCCGAAGCTGGACTTCGCCATCGAGCGGTTCATCGACGCCCCGACGCGGCTCGTCTGGGAGGCGCTGACCAAACCGGAGCACCTCAAGGAGTGGTACATGCCCAGGCCCTGGGGGCGTGTGGCGCGCGCGGAGATGGACCTGCGGCCGGGTGGCATCATCAGCATCGACATCGCCGTCGGAGACGGGCCGGAGACTCCCAACGTGGGTTGTGTGCTGGAGGTCGTTCCGATGCAGCGGCTGGTCTGGACCTCCATGCTGTTTCCCGGCTATCGACCGGCGGTCTTCGACGACATTCCGATCACCGCGATCATGACGATGGAGCCCGTCGGAACCGGCACGCGTTACGTCTTCACGGCGCTGCACCGTGATGAAGCGGACCTTGAGACGAACAAGGCGTCGGGCTTCTACCAGGGCACGGAGATGGCCATCGACCAGTTCGTGGCGCACGTCCTCGCCATGAGCTAGGCCTGGACCATCCTCGGCGGTCGGGTAAGAGCGACCACACACGCAGCCACTTCGAAGATGGA
>DAOLIZ010000321.1:0-1419 GCA_035328285.1 Gemmatimonadales bacterium | reverse complement strand
TACCCGATCGAGAGGAGGATCGGCTTGTCCTCCGTCCGCGCGCGCGCCAGCGCCTCCGCTCCCCACGGGAACCAGTCCACCGGGTTGTCGGCGTGCTGGAGCAGGTAGGGGCTGGTCGCGCCGGCCAGTCGGTTCGGCTGTCGGGCCATCAGTGGTAGCCGGCGCCGGGATAGAGCAGGTTGATCGTGAAGAGGAAGACCGGGTCGTAGACGTAGCTGAACAGCTGCCAGGCGATGAGGATGCCGATGATCCCGAGGCCGCGGTTGTGCCAGATGAAGTCCTGGTACTTGACGGTCGCGCGGTCGTTCAGGAAGAGCGGGACCACCCCGCTTCCGTCGAGGGGCGGGAAGGGGAAGAGGTTGAGGACCATGAGGAGCAGGTTGAGCGACAGGAAGACGCTCAGGATGAACACGACGGCCGGCCAGACGGTCCCGGCTGGGGTGGCGGCCAGGCGATCGAATCCGGCATGCTCCGGCGCGGAGAAGAGCCCGGCGCCGGCGCCGAGCCGGAGGGCCGCGAACGCAAGCAGGACGAGCAGGAGGTTGGCCGCCGGGCCGGCGAGCGCCATCCAGGCGGCCCGTTTCGGGTGCCGGCGGGCCCAGGCCGGGTCGTAGGGGGCGCTGGCGAACCCGATCGGCCAGCCGGTCAGCAGGGCGCTGATGAGGGGGATCCAGAGCAATCCCATCGGCTCGCGCCGGATGTGGGGACGCGGGTCGAGGGACACCTGGCCGCCGTGATAGGCGGTCTTGTCCCCGCCCAGCATGGCGACCCATGCATGCGCCGCCTCGTGCATGGTGACCGACACGAGGAAGACGGCGTAGTAGGCAAGCGCGTGGCCGATGTCAGGCATCCTGGAAATATCGCCTCGCTTCGGGTTTTCTTCGGTTTTCCCAAGGGCGCTCTTGTGCGTTCAGGGGGCGACACTTAGGTTGGCTTTGCGGAAACACGCCAATTGGCGTGGACTGGTGCCGGGTTTCACTCAAGGGCTCGCATTCGCGGTGCCCTTTTTTGGTTCCCCATGTCGCATAGGGCGACCACTCGTCAACCGCACGGGTCCCCGCCGTCCGGCGGCATGCCCGGAACAACCGTAGTCGGCCAGGACGGCATGCCCGGACTCCGATTACACCACACCATCAGGAGTACCGCATGCGTACGACCGGCACCGTGAAGTGGTTCAACGACGCCAAGGGCTTCGGTTTCATCACCCCCGAAGGCGGCCAGAAGGACTGCTTCGTCCACCACTCGGCCATCTCGGGCCAGGGCTTCAAGTCGCTTGCCGAAGGCGAGCGGGTTGAATTCGACATCGTCCAGGGCGCCAAGGGCCCCGCGGCCGAGAACGTCGTCAAGCTCAAGTAGGTCGAGAGGGGACGCCGGCGTCGCCGGCTACCACGTCTGGGCCGGCCCGACTCTGTCGGGCCG
>DAOLIZ010000320.1:0-1424 GCA_035328285.1 Gemmatimonadales bacterium | reverse complement strand
TCGCGGCGGCCATCGTGGTCATTGCGGCGCTCGCCGTGCTGCCGCATGGCGTCCTGGCACGGATCACGGCGCCGGAGCCGGGCGACATCCTGCGCCGGCCCGCGACCGGTGCCGATCGCCCCGATCCGCTGCGGCCGATCGTGGTTACCCTCGCACCACCCGCGTATGCCGGCCTCGCGAACGAGACACTCGAGGATCCGGAGACGATTGCCGGCCTGGCGGGGAGCAGGGTCACCGTGGCCGGACGAGGCCGGGCTGCAGAACTCACCGCCACGCTCGGCGCGCGGGCCATCCGCCCCGGCACTTTGGGCGACCAGTGGGTGGTCACCTTCGCGATGCCGGACACCGCCGCCATCCTGCAACTCGCTGCCGGCGGGAGCACGCGCCTCCTGGTGGTCGATGCGCGGCCCGACTCGCTGCCGGTGGTGCGGCTCAGCGCCCCGGCGCGGGACACCGTGTGGCCGGCGCCTCGCGGAGAGCTCCCGCTGCACGCCGTGGTGCACGACGACTACGGCCTGGCGGACGGCTGGTTCGAATACGTGGTGACGACCGGGTCGGGGGAGCAGTTCAGCTTCCGGACCGGTGTGCTGGGCCGGCGGACGTTCAGCGGCGCGCGCGACGGGGTGCTGGACGCGCGGCTTCCCCTCGACTCGCTGGCGCTCGCGCCGGGGGACGTCATGCACCTGCGTGCCGTGGCGCGGGATCGCAACATGGTGACCGGTCCCGACACCGGGTATTCCGACACCAGGACCATCCGGGTGCCGAGTGCGGGCGAGGGCGACTCGGTGTCGGTGTACGCCGTGGCGCCGGCGGATGCGGATTCGTCGCTGCTCAGCCAGCGGATGCTGATCATGCTGGCCGAGGCGCTGGAGGCGCGCCGTGCCCGGTTGACCCGGGAGGTGGTGCTCCGGGAGTCGCGGGCCATCGGCAGGGACCAGGCGGCCCTGCGGCGCCAGGTGGCGAGCATCATCTTCCAGCGGCTCGGCGGCGAGGCGAGCGCGGAGGAGTCGACCCCGGAGGCCAGTGCGGAACTGACGCCGGATGAACTGCTGGCGGAGGCCGAGCAGGCGACCGAGCAGAGCGACGAGGCGCTGGATTTCGCCGAGGACGAGACGCCGGTCGTGGCCGTCAGCCGGCCGCTGCTCGAGGCGTACAACGCGATGTGGGCGGCGGGTCGCGAACTCGACCAGGGCCAGCCGGGACGTGCACTTCCCCCGATGCGGGAGGCGCTCGCGGCCATCATGCGGGCCCGCGAGGCGGAACGGATCTACCTGCGGGGCCGTCCCCCGCCGGCGGTGGTGGACCTGGCGCGGGTGCGCCTGTCGGGGAAGCGGGCCGACGTGCGGCCTTCTCCCGCGCACGGGGAACCGTTCGACGCGACCACTCGCGCCGCGCTGCTGGAGCGGTTTACCCGCGCGGTGGAC
>DAOLIZ010000319.1:0-1430 GCA_035328285.1 Gemmatimonadales bacterium | reverse complement strand
CTCTCCGACGGCGCCATCACGCGGCTCACCACCGGCGCCGACTCCCTGCACGTCAACGGCATGAGCGACTGGGTGTACGAGGAGGAGTTCGGGGTGCGGGACGGCTTCCGCTGGTCCCCCGACGGGACGAAGATCGCGTACTACCACTTCGACATGACCGGCGTCGGCACCTTCCTGATGATCAACGACACCGACTCCCTCTATCCCTTCACCATCCCGATCCAGTACCCGAAGGTGGGCACCACCAACTCCGCCGTCACCGCCGGCGTGGTGAGCGCCACCGGCGGCGTTACCACCTGGTTCCAGCTCCCCGGCGACCCGCGCGAGGACTACATCCCATATATGGAGTGGGCCGGGAAGGACTCGGTGCTGGTGCAGCGGATGAACCGGCTGCAGAACCATGACGACCTCATCCTGGTCAGCGCCGCGACCGGCGGCACCCGGACCATCCTCACGGAAACCGACCAGGCCTGGCTCGACGTCAACGACGACATTCCCTGGCTCAAGGGCGACAAGGAGTTCATCTGGCTCAGCGAGCGGGACGGCTGGCGGCACGCCTATGCCATCTCGCGCGCCACCGGCGCGGCACGGCTCCTCACCCCCGGCAACTTCGACATGATGGGCATCGCCCTGGTGGACGACAAGGGGGGGTGGCTCTATTACGACGCCTCGCCGGAGAACGCCACGCAGCGGTACCTCTGGCGCACTCGGATCGACGGCAAGGGGAAGGCCGAGCGCCTGACCCCGATGGACCAGGCGGGCAGCCACCGGTACACCATCTCGCCGGACGCGAAGTACGCCTTCCACAGCTGGTCCAGCTTCGACGCCCCTGGCCCCACCGAACTGGTGAGCCTGCCGAAGCACACCGTGGAGCGCACCCTCGCCGCCAATACCGAGCTCGCGACACGGGTCAAGGAGACGATCACCCGGCCCGGTGAGTTCTTCCAGGTGACGATCGCCGACGGCTCCACCCTCGACGGCTGGATGATCAAGCCGAGGGACTTTGACCCGACCAAGCGCTACCCGGTGCTGATGTACGTGTACGGGGAGCCGGCGGGGCAGACCGTGCTCGATTCCTGGATGGGAGGGAGCCGCCTCTGGTACCAGACGCTCGCCGACCAGGGGTATCTCATCGCCAGTGTCGACAACATGGGCACCCCGGCACCCAAGGGGCGCGCCTGGCGCAAGGCGGTCTACGAGCAGATCGGCGTCCTCTCGAGCATGCAGCAGGCACAGGCGGTGCAGGCGCTCGCCCGCACCCGGCCGTACTTCGACTCCACGCGCGTCGGCATCTGGGGCTGGAGCGGCGGCGGGTCGTCGACGCTGCAGGCGATGTTTCGCTACCCTGAGGTCTACGCGGTGGGGATGAGCGTGGCGCCGGTGCCCGACCAGCGGCTCTACGACACCATCTACCAGGAGCGCTACATGGG
>DAOLIZ010000318.1:0-1435 GCA_035328285.1 Gemmatimonadales bacterium | reverse complement strand
CCCGTGCATCAGCTGCCGCCGCAAGCGCGCGCCCTCGGCAGCTGCATGCGCTGGTCAGACGCCAACGGATGAGTGCTCGATGCTTGGGTTCCCTGGGATTCTCCAAGGACGTTTGCTACCGCAGCTGTTGGGCGAGCCCGATAAGTAGCCCTTCTGGACCCCGGATGTAGCAGAGCCGGAAGGTGTCTTCGTAGTTGACGACTTCATCGACCACCGTCGCGCCGAGCTTGCTCAGCCTGGCGATGGTGTCGTCGACGTCGTCGACGGCGAACATGACGCGCAGGTATCCCAACGAGTTCACGGGGGCCCGGCGATGATCGGAGGCGATGGCGGGGGCGTCGAAACGTGAGAGCTCGAGGCGATTGTGGCCGTCAGGCGTGCACATCATGGCGATCTCGACGCGCTGTCCACGCACTCCGGTGACGCGACCGGCCCATTCCCCTTCGATGGGCATGCGGCCTTCGAGCGTAAGGCCAAGTTCAGTGAAGAACTGTATGGCGGAATCGAGGTCTTCCACCACAATGCCGACATTGTCCATACGCGTGACTGTCATAATGTCTCGCTGGCGTCTAACGGCCTTCGTTTCTGCCGCGCGGCCTGGCGAGGCCGCCGCAGTCCTTAGACAAAGAATACATCGCGGCCGCCGAACCGCCTTGGCCTCGTCGGCAGCAAGCGCGTGTTAGCCGCGCGCGCGCCGGTAGTGCATGGCGACCGAGCCATTGAGGAGCGGCGTTGCCGAGACCAGCTCGAGCCGTCGCGTGACGGGCAACCCGCTCTGGTAAAGCGTCGGGCCGTGACCGGCGACCCTCGGGTGGAGGAGGAACTGGTACTCGTCGATCAGATCCAGCCGGTCCAGCTCCGTCGCGAGCTTGCCGCTGCCGAGGAGCACGCCGGCAGGGGTCGCGTCCTTGAGCTTCTGTACGCTCGTGCGCAAGTCGCCGGCGATGTGGTGGCTGTTGGTCCACGGGAAGTCCGTTCGCGTCGACGACACCACGTACTTCGGCTTGGCCTCCAGCTTGACCGCCCACTCGTGCATCGCCGGCGGCGCCTCCTCGTCGCCGCGAGCGACGGCCGGCCAGTAACTCTCCATCATCTCGTAGGTGACGCGGCCCCACAGCATCGCTCCTCCCTCGTCCATTAGTCGGGTGAAGAAGGCGTGTGTCTCATCGTCGGCGATTCCCTCCCGGTGGTCGACGCAACCATCGAGGGTGACGTTGATGCTGAAGGTCAAGATTCCCATGGCGACGAGCCTACTCCGAGTTGGGCGGACCGTTGGGGTGTCACGGGTCGACGAATACCTCGCCGCGGCTAACGAATTGGCGCATCAGCGGCGGCTGCCGCCGCAAGAGCGCGCCCTCGCCAGCTGCCTGCGCTGGTTAGGCGGCATCAGGTTCGGTAGACATCCCGCCGGTGCCCGATCTTCACCACCATGATC
>DAOLIZ010000317.1:0-1458 GCA_035328285.1 Gemmatimonadales bacterium | reverse complement strand
AGGGGGCAGGCGTCGAGATTGGTGCCGCCCTGACAGTTCGCAAGCGCGATATCGAGGAGAAGAATCGGTCTGTATACGTGAGAGGCACGAAAACCGCCTGGAGAAGTCGGACCGTCTTTGTCGAAGACTGGGCGTGGCCGTACATCGAGGCCGCTTCGAGGGGCAAGCTCCCAGATGCACCGCTGTTCGTGTGCGCCGATGGCTCCCCAGCCACGTATTACGGAGCCAGGGCAGCCCACCTTGCCGCCATCAGCGCACTCAACTTCACAAATGGGTACCGGATTCACGACTCACGACACAGCTTCGCTGTGCGGTGCATGAAAGCGGGGATGGACCCTCAAGTAATCGCCAACAATCTCGGCCACGGGGACGCGTCGATGGTCCTCAAGGTATACGGGAAGCATCGGGTCACGGATGAGGATCGCCAGCGCGCCAGAGCCGGGATGGGTGGTCTATGAGCCGCCCAGCCGTCACAGTTCCCGTCACAGAAACAAGCACCCCCACTAGCGGACTAACCACTGGAGGGGGCGTAAGTCATTATCCTGCAAGTGCCCGGGGTGGGGATCGAACCCACATGGGGATTGCTCCCCTTGGGATTTTAAGTCCCATGCGTCTGCCAGTTTCGCCACCCGGGCGGGTGGTGGAGAATATCACGGCGCGCGCCCGAGGGCTACGCGGGCCGCTCCCCCCGGACCCCGCTCGACGCGCGGGCGGTCCAGGTTCTCGCGGTCCGTCGCACCTCCCGCCGGTAGTCCGCCACGATGGCCCTGGCGAGCGCGGGCATCCGCCCGGCGGGGCCGAGCACGATCACCGTTCCCCCCCACCCCGCGCCGGTCAGCCGCGCACCCCAGGCCCCGTGCCGCACCGCGCTCTCCACGACGCGGTCAGCCTCGGCGCAACTCGACTCGAAGTCGTCCCGGATCGAGGCGTGCCCCTCCAGCAGGAGTTCCCCCACCCGTGCGATGTCCCCGGCGCGCAGCGCCTGCGCCGCCGCGCGGGTCCGCGCCGTCTCCCGCACCACGTGCCGGAGTCGCCGGTAGAGCACCGGCTCCATCTCCCTCGAGAGTCGCTCGAGCTCCGCTTCCGGCACCGCCGCCAGGTCCGCCGCCTCCACGCCTGCTACTCGGCACGCCTCGAGCGCCGAGCCACACTCGGCGCGGCGACGATTGTATTCGCTGTCCGCCAACCGGTGCGACACCCCCGTCTCGACGAGCAGCACAGGCAGGTCGAACGGGATCTGCTCGATGCTGCGATCCCCGGTCTCGATCAGCGCGGCATGCCGCGCCCTGGCGTGGGCGGAAATCATCTGGTCCATCCGCCCGCACTGCACCCCGACCACGTCGTGCTCGGCGTGATAGGCCACCTCCGCCAGCGCCTCGCGGGAGAGCCGGCGCCCGGCCATTTGGGAGAGCGCCCGGGCCGCCGCCACCGAGAGCGCCGCGGAGGACGACAGCCCCG
>DAOLIZ010000316.1:0-1462 GCA_035328285.1 Gemmatimonadales bacterium | reverse complement strand
CCGCCTACCACTCCTTTGACCTCATCCGCACGATGGCGGAGAAGGGCAATCCCGCCTCGGCGTCCGATGCGGGAGTCGGCGCGCTCTGCGCCCGTGCCGCCGTGCGCGGGGCCTGGCTCAATGTGCGCACCAACGCCAGCGGCATGAAGGACAAGTCCGCCATTGCCAACGTCCTGGCCGACGGGGTCAAGCTGGATGCCGCGGCCGCACGGCTCGAGGCGGAGATCCTGGAGATCGTGGAGCGAAAGTTCGGCTGAGGCGACGGTCCGGCTGGCCGGATTCTAAGTGAGTCGTCACCGACGATTCAGCATTGCCTCAGGACCTCCTGCGCAGATTGCTGCACGTACTCGTAGCAGCATCTTGCCAGGAGGAGACAATGTCACTCACCCGCACACAATTGGGCTCGTTCGCGACCGCCCTGCTCTTGCTCGGCGCCGTGGCGTGCGATGATAGCAGTGGCCCCACCACCACCGAGACCCTGACCGCCGCCCAGGCGGATCTGGTGGCCGAAGTCGTCACCGCCGATGTCGATGAGATCATCGAGACCGGCAGCTTTGACGCCGTCACGGGCGTCCCGATGACCCCCGGCATGGACGACCCAATCACGGTCTGCGTGCCGAGCATCACGCCGTTCCCGCCGACCAACAGCGATGAAGACGCCGTCCCGGATTCGGTCCGGTTCGAGTTCACGGAGTGTACCTTCACCCGCGGCGCCATGACCCACACGCTCGACGGCATCGTCGACGTGATCGATCCGACACCGACCCTCACCGATTTCGACATCCGGACGGTCTTCACGTCGTTCTCGCGGACGCTGGCCAACAGCGTGACCGGGCGCACCCACAGCGCGCTGTTCGACGGGACCCGTGAGTGGTCGGCGACCGCCGATACGCTGGGCATGACGATGACGAACTTCCTGACCGCGTTCACCTATCCGAACGGCACCAGCGCCTCGCACCTGAAGAACTGGGTGGCCAAGTTTACGGCGGACACCCCCGGCTCGATCGTCCTCGGCGATCCGCTGCCGGCGGGCGAGCTGACCGTGACCGGCACCTCGACGTGGGAGCGTTCCGGTGTGACGTGGGATCTCGTCGCCTCGACCCCGACGCCGCTCCACTTCAACCCGGCCTGCACGGTGGCACCGCGGTTCGACAGCGGCATCCTCCTCCATGCCGTGACCCGGAGCGACTCGACGGTGACCGTCCAGATCGAATTCACGGCCTGCGGCGCCTACACGGTGACCCGCCTCTAGGGCCGGAATCGGCGCCGTGGCACCCATCGGGGCTCCCAGCGGGGGCCCCGATGTCACATCAGGGCCGTCGTTCCACGCCTTGCGGCCCTCCCGATTTCAGCCAACTTACGCCCATGACGAAACTCCTCTCCCATTTCATTGCCGGAGCGCCCCTCGGCTCCACCGGCACCGAGCTCCTCCTCGACCTCAACCCCTCCGACGAGCATGACG
>DAOLIZ010000315.1:0-1464 GCA_035328285.1 Gemmatimonadales bacterium | reverse complement strand
GCGAGACGCTCCGCGCCAAGCTCGACCGCGAGACCCAGCTCGGCATCGACGAGGCGGTGTCGATCACAACGGCTGTCGCGGATGCCCTCGACTATGCCCATCGCCACGGCGTGATCCACCGCGACATCAAGCCGGAGAACATTCTCCTCCACGACGGCCGCCCGATGGTGGCCGACTTCGGCATCGCGCTGGCGCTCTCGGCCGCCGCCGGGGGCCGGATGACCGAGACCGGCATGAGTCTCGGCACGCCGCACTACATGAGTCCGGAGCAGGCCACCGCCGAGAAGGAGATCACGGCTCGCTCCGACGTCTACTCGCTCGGCAGCGTGCTCTACGAGATGCTGACCGGGAACCCGCCGCACGTGGGCGCCTCGGCCCAGCAGATCATCATGAAGATCGTGACCGAGGAGGCCGCCCCGGTCACGAAGCTCCGCAAGGCGGTGCCGCCCAACGTGGCGGCCGCCGTCGCCAAGTCGCTGGAGAAGCTGCCGGCCGACCGCTTCGAGAGCGCCAAAGCGTTCGCCGACGCACTGCAGGACACCCACTTCACGACGGCGTCGATGGCCGAGGTGGCGCGCCCGGCCGTCACCATCGCCCGGCGCGGAGTGATCATCGGGCTCGGTGCGGCCCTCGCCGTCATGACGATGGTCGCCGCATGGGCGCTCTCACGGCCCGCGCCTCCGCAGCCCGTGACGCGCTACGGCCTCTTCCTGCCGCCCGACCAGGCCCCCGATCCCCTTGGTTTTGCGGTGGTCTCGCCCGACGGGTCGCGCATCGTCTTTCTCGGCTCGTCTGCGGTCGGGCCTGGCAGCGCGCACCTCTGGGTCAAGGAGCGGGACCAGCTCTACGCGACCCGACTGGCGGGGACGGAAGGTGCCTCCTCAGCCGCCATCTCACCGGACGGCAAGTGGATTGCCTTCGTCCAGGCGGGCCGGCTCCGGAAGGTGCCCGTTGCCGGTGGTGCCGTCGTCCCACTGGTCGATCACGTCGGCACCATTCCCGGCGGCGTCGCCTGGCTGTCGGACGGCACGATTCTCTACGTCACCGAGGACGTGCGGAGCATCGCCCGCCTGTCCGGGAACGGCGGAGCCGATCCCGTGCCGGTCTGGTCCAGGGACTCGCTGATCGTCTCCGCGCTGGCACCGCTGCCGGATGCGCGCGGCGTGCTCTTCCAGGCCTGTTACGCACCCTGTGACCGGGGCAACCTCATGGCACTCGATCTGAAGCGTGATTCCGCGCACCAGGTCGTCGCGGGGGCGCGCATCGGGTACTATGTCGACAGCGGTCACCTTGTGTACATCCTGGCAGGAGACAAGACAGCCCTCGCGGTGCCCTTCGATCTCAAGACGCTGCAGCCCAGGGGGGCCCCGGTCGCCGTGCTCGACAGCGTGGGGGTCGGAGGACGGCTCGGCGCTTACCTGACCGTGTCGCCCGGAGGCACCGTCGTCATGCGGAGCGAGACCA
>DAOLIZ010000314.1:0-1472 GCA_035328285.1 Gemmatimonadales bacterium | reverse complement strand
CCTCGTGAATGGCTCGATCGGGCGCGCTCCTGCGCGTCTTCAGGATAGCGGCAGTCCGCCCCGCACGGTCGAGTGACCCTAGCACGAGGTGTTTGCCATGCGACGCTCCGTCCTCGCACTGCTCGTGGCAGTTCCGGCCGCCCTCGCCGTCGCCTGCACCGACCCGATCGCCCCAGGCAGCGGCGCGGCCCGGATCGAGCTGGCCGTCAGCGGGGCCGACCGGCACACGGGGCCCTTTACGGTCGCCATCGATGGCGGCTCACCGGTCACGCTGGAGGCGTCAGGCGCGATCGTCACGGATCTCGCGTCGGGGCACCACTCCGTCCTGCTGAGCGGGCTGGCGCCCAACTGCGCCGCCGTCGGGACGGGGTCCAAGGGCTTCTCGGTCAATCCTCCCGATACCACGATTGTCTCGCTCCCCGTCGGTTGCACCGCGGTCACCGGCGTGATCGAGCTTCGGGCCATGACCACGGGGCCCGACGCCGACCTGGACGGATATGGTGTCAGCCTCGACGGTGGCCCGGTGCAGACCATCACGTCCTATGGGCTCCTCCGCTTCACGGACCTCTCCGGCGGCCCGCATACCCTGAACTTCAGCGGGGTGGCGGCGAATTGTACGCCGGCGGGGCCCAACCCCCTGGAGGTGACGGTGCCGGTGGGGGGGACCGTCAAGGGAATTGTTCAAGCCTCGCTCGCCGTCACATGCGTGGCCTCGACCGGTGCCTTCCACATCACGACGAGTACCTCCGGCCCGGATCGCGATCAGTCCTACCAGGTCACCTGGGATGGCGGAGTCACGCGGACAATCATCGCGAATGGAAACCTGGTGGTGGCGCATCTGTTGGCGGGAGCCTACGATGTGCGCCTGGCCGACATCGCACCCAACTGCGCGGTCAATGGAGCCAATCCGGTCGCCGCCACCGTCGCCATCGGGGATACGACCGACATCGACTTCCAGGTGACCTGTCTTGCGAATCCGATCCTTCGGGTCTCGGTCACGGCAACCGGCACCGACATCCCCTCCGGTTTTTCCGCGTACGTCGACGATATCGACGCCTACTACGGCACCTACGTGCGGGTGCCGGCGAACGGAACCGGACAGATCGTGGTGGCGGTCGGTACGCACGTCGTCACGCTGCCCTACGCCCCGTCGAATTGCACTGTCACGAGCGAGCCCAGTGTATCCGTCACCGTGGCGGCGGGAACGACGACGGATGTCGCCTTCACGGTGGCATGCGTGTCGAAACCGATCCTCCGCGTGACGGTCGCGACGAGCGGCCCCAACGCGCCAGCGACCTACCTGGTGGGCGTGGATGCCGGCTACTGGTACCAGTACAACCAGGAGGCGACGGTTCCCTCCAACGGGTCCACCTCGATCGCGGTGCTTGCCGGCGTCCACTCGGTGACCCTGGATCTGGTCCCGTTGAACTGCGTCGTCACCAGCCCGAACAATGTGACCATCGACGTGCCGT
>DAOLIZ010000313.1:0-1482 GCA_035328285.1 Gemmatimonadales bacterium | reverse complement strand
CGCAGGTCGGTCCAGTGACTCTGCCAGCCCTCGGTGATGAGCGCGCGATAGGCCGCCGTCTGCGCCGCCTGGCAGCGGACCGTCACCCGCTCCACCCCTTCCTCGTCCGCGACCGATGCCACCCCGGCAAGCACCGCCAGCATCGCGGGGACATCCGTGGCCACCAGCTTCAACACCCGCAGGTCTTCGCGCGGCCGGCCGAGCGCGAGGGGGGCCGCATGCCACACGGCGAAGGCCGCGAGCGCCCCGTCGCGCCGGTAGAGCGTGGTGTCGCCCACCCCGAGGTCGGCCGTGAGCCGCATTTCCCGGGCGAACGAGAGGCCGGGGGCCACCTCCCCGGTGAGCGTCGCGCATTCCCCGACGGGATCCGCCGCACCGTCGCGGGAGAGGCGGGTGCACCCGACCGTGGGACCGGCGTCGGGCGTGCGTGCCAGCGTGATGGTCAGGTGGCCGGGAAGGAAGCCGAGGCGGCTGTAGAAGCCGATGTTCTCGACGGTGCGCGGCATCGTCTCGAGGCCGATGGTCCGGGCGGACCTGGCCTTGAGCCAGTCGACGCCGGCGAGGACGATCACCTTGCCGAGGCCCTCGCCCTGCCGGTCGGGGCGCACCGCGAGCGGTCCCATCCATCCCTCGGTCCCGGAGCAATGCGCGAGGTTGAACGCGACGATCTCGCCGCCGCTGTCACGCCAGAGCATCGCCCCCTTCCCCGCCGACTCCAGGGCGAACCGCCAGACGTCGTGATTCAGGTGCGGCACGCGCACCCCCGGCATCCCGTCGCGGCGGTAGCGGTCGGTGAAGGCGTTGGCAAAGATCTTGTTGAGCGGCTCGATGTCATCAGCGGTGGGGTGCTCCGGCCCCCGCACGCCCCGGTCACGCCGCCACATCGCGGCCCCCTCCCTCGAGCAACTCGTCGCGGACCACCGCCACCCGGCGGGCCGGGTCGCGCTCGACGCGAATGATGCGATCGAATCCCTCCCGGACCGCCTCGATGTGGGTGATGAGGATGACCTGCGGGAACCGGTCGGCGAGGCTCCGCAGCAGCACCATCACCGCGCCGCGCCGCTCTTCGTCGAGAGAGCCGAAGATCTCGTCGAGCACCAGGAGCGAGAGCGGCTGCCCCGCCCGCTCGGCGATCATCTGGCTGATGGCGAGCCGCAGCGCCAGGTAGGCCACATCCTCTTCGCCGCCGGAAATGACCGGCTTCGCCTCGCCCTCGTCCACCAGCGTCGGGGTGTAGCTCTCGTCGAGTTCGAGGTCGGTGTAGCGGCCGTTGGTGAGGTCGCGCAGGAAGCTCGACGCGAGCTCGGACAGGTCGGGCCGCAGCTGGGTGTTCAGGTCGGTTCGCAAGTCGGTGAGCGCGCGGTCGAGTTCCTGCGTGACGAGGAAGCGGTCCTCGACCCGCTTCACCTCCGCCTCGCGCGCGAGGCGTTCCGCCCGGCGCTGGGCCGCGGCGCGTGCCGCCTCCTCCGCCGTCGCCCGCTC
>DAOLIZ010000312.1:0-1484 GCA_035328285.1 Gemmatimonadales bacterium | reverse complement strand
ATGCCTGCCCTGATCGAATGCGTGCCCAACTTTTCCGAAGGACGCGACCCCGAAGTCATCCGGCGCATCGCGGCCCGCCTGGGATCGGTGGAAGGCGCCGCGCTCCTCCATGTCGACCCGGGCAAGGCGACCAACCGGACGGTCATGACCGTCGCCGGCACCCCGGAGGCGGTCGTCGAGGCGGCCTTCCGCGGCATCGCGGAGGCGGCGGATCTGATCGACATGCGCCACCACACCGGGGAGCACCCCCGGATGGGGGCCACGGACGTCTGCCCGCTCGTCCCCATCTCCGGCATCACCATGAAGGAGACGGCGGACCTGGCCCGAAAGCTCGCGGAGCGGGTGGGCCGCGAGCTCCGGATACCGGTCTACGCCTATGAGGCGGCGCAGCCCGATCCCCTGCGCAAGAACCTGTCGATCATCCGTGCCGGGGAGTACGAGGGCCTGGAAGCGAAGATGAAGCAGCCGGCGTGGACGCCGGACTTCGGGCCGGCCACCTTCAACGCGAAGAGCGGCGCCACCGTCATCGGCGCCCGCGACTTCCTCGTGGCCTTCAACGTCAACCTCAACACCACCTCCACCCGGCGCGCCAACGCCATCGCCTTCGACGTGCGCGAGGCGGGCCGGCCGAAGCGCGAGGGTCACCCGCTGACCGGCAAGGTCGTGCTCGACCATGCCGGCCAGCCGGTCATGATTCCCGGCTCGCTCAAGGCGGTGAAGGCCATCGGGTGGTTCATTCCCGAGTACGGCGTCGCCCAGGTGTCGATGAACCTGGTCGACCTGGCCACCACCCCGATCCACGTCGCCTTCGACGAAGTGTGCCGGGCGGCCGAGGCGCGGGGCGTTCGGGTGACGGGGAGCGAGCTGGTCGGGCTGGTCCCGCTGGCGGCCCTTCTCAATGCCGGCCGGTACTACCTCCGGAAGCAGCAACGCTCGATCGGCGTCTCGGAGCCCGAACTGATCAAGATCGCGGTGAAGTCGCTCGGGCTCGAGGAGTTGGGGCCGTTCAAGCCGGAGGAGCGGATCATCGAGTATCGGCTCCGGAACGACGCGGAGCGCCGGCTGGTCCGCATGACCGTCGAGCAATTCACCGACGAGACGGCCTCGGAGTCCGTGGCGCCGGGTGGCGGCTCGGTGGCGGCGGCGGTCGGCGCCCTCGGCGCCGCGCTCGGCACCATGGTGGCCAACCTCTCCGCGCACAAGCGGGGATGGGACGAGCGGTGGGAAGAGTTCTCGAAGTGGGCCGAGGACGGCCAGCACACCAAGGACGAGTTGCTGCGGCTGGTGGACGCGGACACGCGCGCCTTCGAGCGGGTCATGGAGGCGCTCGGCATGCCCAAGGGGACGGAGGCGGAGAAGTCGGCGCGCAGCGCAGCGCTGGCTGCCGCCAACCTGGGTGCGCTGCAGGTGCCGTGGCAGGTGATGCAGACCGCCTACCACTCCTTTGACCTCATCCGCACGATGGCGGAGAAGGGCAATCCCGC
>DAOLIZ010000311.1:0-1487 GCA_035328285.1 Gemmatimonadales bacterium | reverse complement strand
TCGGCTGGTTGAGCTCGAACATCACGCAGTTGGTGGCGTCCACCACGTTGTTGATCGACCGCATGCCGATCGCCTCGACCCGGGCCCGGAGCCATTCGGGCGAGGGTGCCACGCGCACGCCGCGCAGCACGGCGGCGAGGAACCGCGGACAGCCCACCGCGTCCTCGATGGCGACGCGCACGCCGCCCGTCGTCGCCTCCGCGCCGGCGCGCACCGGCGTCGGCATGGCCGGTCCGTCGGAACCCGGCACGGCGGGGAGCCGGAAGGTGGTGCCGAAGGAGAAGGCCAGCTCCCGCGCGATTCCCTTGTGCCCCAGGAGGTCGGGACGGTTGGGGGTGACATCCACCACCAGGCGTTCGTCGGCGAGTTCGAGCACGTCGAGGAACGCCGTCCCGGGCGCGGCGTCGGTGGCGAGTTCCAGGATGCCGTCGTGCTCCTGGCCCAGGCCCAGTTCGCGCGCGGAGCAGAGCATCCCTTCGGACACTTCGCCGCGGATCTTGCGCTTCTCGAGCGTGAGCCCGCCGGGCAGCGTGGCGCCGACCGGCGCGAAGGGATACTTCCGGCCGGCGGCCACGTTGGGCGCGCCGCAGACCACGTGACGGATGGTGCCGCTGCCGTCGTCGACGTCACAGAGCCGGAGGCGGTCGGCGTTCGGGTGCGGCCGCGTCTCCTGCACCAGGCCGACGACCACCTGCCCGAGCCCGGGGTGGAGGTCCTCGATGGCATCCACCGTGGCACCGAGCGCGGCCAGCCGGCTCGCGACGTCGGCGGACTCCAGGGGACGCCGGAGGAACGCCTCCAGCCAGCGGCGGGAGACGTTCACCGGGCCCGTCCCATCTGGTCGAGGAAGCGCATGTCGCCCTCGTAGAGCAGCCGGATGTCAGGAATGCCGTAGCGCTGCATGGCAATCCGCTGCGGACCCATGCCGAAGGCGAAGCCGGTGTACTTCTCCGCGTCGACGCCGCAGTTCTCGAGCACCTTGGGATGCACCATGCCGCAGCCGAGAATTTCCATCCAGCCGGTGCCCTTGCAGGCGGAACAGCCGCTGCCGCCACAGAGGTAGCACGACACGTCCATCTCGGCGGACGGCTCGGTGAACGGGAAGAACGACGGGCGGAAGCGCACCCTGGTGCTCGCGGAGAAGAACTGCCGCGCGAAATGCAGGAGGGTGCCCTTGAGGTCGACGAACGAAATGCCCTCGTCCACCGCGAGTCCCTCGATCTGCGCGAAGACCGGCGCGTGCGACGGGTCGAAGGGGTCCTTGCGGTACACGACGCCGGGGATCACGACGCGATAGGGCGGCGGACCGCCCATCATGGTGCGGATCTGCACCGGCGAGGTGTGCGTCCGGAGGAGGACGGCCTTCCCGTCGCCGGGGCGGACGTCGCCCCCGACGTCGAGGTAGAAGGTGTCGTGCATGTCCATCGCGGGATGGTCGGCGGGGAAGTTCAGCGCGCCGAAGTTCATCCACTCCGTCTCGGCCTCGG
>DAOLIZ010000310.1:0-1499 GCA_035328285.1 Gemmatimonadales bacterium | reverse complement strand
GTGGGATGGGTCTTGGTCATGTCGGTGTCCGTCAGGCCGGGGTGGAGGCCCGCGCCGACGCGGGCCGGAAGAGGAGCGCAAAGACAAGGAGGATCACGACCGCGCCGACGGCGGGCACCTGCCAGATCCCGTGCCAGTCGTGCCCGACGCCGGCGAGCACAAAGTGCTGCACGACACGCCCCGACGCCCAGGCGCCGATCAGGTAGCCGACACCCTGGGTCAGGAAGGCGAGGAATCCCTGCGCCGCCGCGCGGATCCTGGGACCCGCCTGCTCATCGGTGTAGATCTGGCCGGTCACGAAGAAGAAATCGTAGCAGATGCCGTGGAGCAGAATGCCGGCGTAGAGCATCCAGATGGCGGGGCCGGCGTTGCCGTAGGCAAAGAAGAAATACCGTACCGCCCAGGCCAGCATGCCGACCAGGAGGATCCGCCGCACTCCCCACCGCCGCAGGAACCAGGGCAGCAGCAGCATGAAGCCGATCTCGGACATCTGGCCCAGGGTCATCTTGCTCGCCGGCTCCGCCATCCCCACTTCGTTGAGGAAGAGGTTGGTGAACGCGTAGTAGAACTGAAGCGGGATGCAGAGGAGGAAGGAGCCCAGCACGAACGTCGCGAAGGAGCGGTCCTTGAGCAGGGCCAGGGCGTCGAGCCCAAGCACGTCGCGGACGCTGAGCGGCCTGCCCGCGGCGTGCGGCGGCGTATGCGGCAGCAGGAGGCAGAAGAGCCCGAGGACCACGGAGGCGCCGGCCGCGAGCTGCATCGGTGCCGCCGTCGCCTCGAGTCCCATCCGCCCGACGACCAGGCCGGCCACGATCCAGCCGATGGTGCCGAGGACCCGGATGGCCGGGAACTCCCGGCCGGGGTCACGGACGTGGTCGAAGGCGATGGAGTTGGTGAGGGCCAGCGTCGGCATGTAGCAGAGGCCGTAGCCGATCAGGACGAGGTAGAAGGCGCCGAAGGTGGTGAGCGTCGACGCCCACCAGAGCATCGCGGCGCCCACCAGGTGCAGGAGGGCCAGGATCCGCTCCGTCGCGAAGAACCGGTCCGCCACCATGCCCACGAAGAAGGGGGAGACGATGGCGGCGATGGCCAGCGCGCCGTAGGCGAGGCCGATCTGCCCGCCGTCGAACTGCAGGGTCTGGCCGAGGTAGGTGCCCATCGTGACGAACCAGGCACCCCAGATGAAGAACTGGAGGAACATCATGATCGACAGCTTCGTCTTCACGGCCCCGCCGCCCCCCTGCCCCACCGCGCTACTGCTCACGGCAGCACTCTGATCTTGATATTCCGATACCCGACCCATCCGCCATGCTCCTGGAGCGCGATGTACCCGCTCTTCGCTCGTCCGTACCCCGGCCACTGCCTGAACTTGCTGTTGGCCACGCGAGCCTCCCAGTCGGGGCTGCCCAGGACGTAGTGGGCCACGAGGGTGCCATTCAGCCAGTGCTCCACGTCGTTGCCGTTCACGATGATGCGGGCCTGGTTCCACTCTCCCACCG
>DAOLIZ010000309.1:0-1521 GCA_035328285.1 Gemmatimonadales bacterium | reverse complement strand
ACCGGGTGGTCCATTCCGTCGTTGGGCTGGTTCGTCGCCTTCGAGCCGTTGTTGGTGGTGACGCCATTGTTACCCAGGTCGATGCCCAGGCCCGTGTTGGACGAAATGGAATTGCCGAGGATCGCGTTCCCGTCCGCGGCATTCGAGGTCACGACGACACCGTCTCCCCCGTTGTACCAGATGCGATTGCCGGCGCCTGCTCCCGTACCGCCGACGATGTTGTCACCGGCGCTGCTGTTGATCAGGATGCCCTCGGCGGCGTTGCCCAGCGCCCCGGTCCCCGCAGCATTGAGGCCGACGTAATTCCCCAGGATCACGTTGCCGGTGCTGGAGGCATCCCGGATCCGGATACCGGCGGATCCGTTGCCGGAGATCACGTTCCGGGCCGCAGCGGCCGTGCCGCCGATGGTGTTGTTGCTGGCGCCGCTCAGCATCTGGATGCCGTAGCTGCCGTTGGCGGACGCGGCGGTGCCCGAGGCGTTCACCCCGATGTAGTTGCCGGCCACCACGTTGCCGGTGGCGCCGGCCCCGGTGAGAATGATCCCCTGGTCGCCGAACCGGTTGATGATGAAGCCGCTCACCACGTTATTGGCGGAGCTGATGGTGAATCCGTCACCGCCGCCGCCGGCACCGCTGCCGTCGAGCTCGACGATCGGCACCCCCGACCAGCCCGGCTGGGTCTGCGCGTCGAGTACCAGCGCCGAGGAGATGCTCGGCAGGGCGCTGGTGAGATTGATGGTGGCCACCCCGCCAGCGAACTGGTTGGCATAGCCGGGGTTCGTGCCCGGGAACGCGGTGCCGTTGGCGAGCATGAAGATGGCGTTCTCGGTGCCGGCGGGTCGACCCGCCTGGGCCAGCCCGGCGTTGGCAAGGGCGTTGGCATTGGTGATCACCTGCCGGAGGCTGCCCTGGCCGCTGGTGTTCCGATTGACCATCACGTCGAAGCTGAATCCAAAGTCCACGCTGGCGATGTTCCCGGCGCCGCTGATGGTGACCGGCGCAATGGACTGTGCCTGGCCGCTGATCCCGGCGCTAAAGACGCCGGTGGCGGTGTTCATCGTCGTCCCGGCGCCACCATTGCCGGCGTCCACGGCGTCCGGGTCCTGCCCGCCAACACGATCGGTTACCGCCACCGCGATGCCGCTCGACGCATCGGTGCGGTAGGTCTGGACCGGGATCAGGGTGGCCACATACCCGCCCCGCGAGGACGGTACGGTGAGGTTCACCACCCGGACGGTGTAGCTCCCGGCGGCCAGGTTCGGCCAGGTGTAGGCACCGGTGCCGTCGGTGGTCGTGAAGCCCACGTATGCCCCCGCCCCGTTGTAGAGCTCCACCCGCGCCCCAGCCAGCACCACGCCACCCGACGTCGCGAGGCTGCGGCCTGCGCCACCTCCGTAGTTCACGTCCTCGAACACTCTGCCTGAGATCGACGCGCCAACCGTGAGGGTCGCGGACGCCGACGAAATGTTGGCCCCGATGATCGTGAGCAGGCCGCCGGCCGGCAGATCGACGACGTAGGTG
>DAOLIZ010000308.1:0-1523 GCA_035328285.1 Gemmatimonadales bacterium | reverse complement strand
TGCGGCTGGGTACAGCGGGGTGGGACTGGCAGGGCAGGTCGTGGCCCCTGTCGGCGTCCTTCGGGGTGGCCGGCTGGCCGGAAACGACCCGGAGCAAGGAGAACCTCGCCACCCAGGCCGATGCCGCGCTGTATGCTGCCAAGAGGGGCGGGAGGGATCGGGTGGTGGTATGGCAATCGGACTTGAAGGAATCTTCAGGCCAAGAGTAGCTTTGTGCCTAGCCACCGGGGGCTACCATTCCCGGACCGTCGAGGTGCACGCCTCGACCCGGTCAGCAGACATCGGCCTCACTGAGGAGCAATATCATGCGCGCCCTAAGGCTGTCCCTTGCCCTGTCACTGTCGGTCCCGGCGGTTCTCCTCACGGCCGTGGGGTGCTCGTCAGGAATGTCCGGCACTACCACCGAATCGGTCGTCGCCACGCCGACCGGCGGCTACGCTGTCGAGACCTTCACGACCGCGGCAACCGTCACGGCCATCAGCAAGAACGACCAGAAGGTCACGCTGCAGACATCGGACGGGAAGAAGACCACGTTCAAGGCCGATTCGCAGATGGTCAATTATGCGAAGCTGCAGGTGGGCGACAAGGTGAACGCCACCGTCACGGAAGATCTGGTGGTCGCCCTGTGGAAGGGCGACACCCCGCCGCCCGACGCGGCGGCCGGCATGGTCGGCCTGACTCCCCAGGGGCAGAAGACCAGCAGCGTGATGGTGGCCACGGTGCGGATGACCGCCACGATCACCGCCATGGACGTGCAGAAGCGGAAGGTGACCTTCCAGTTCGAGGACGGCAGTACCAAGACCATCAAGGTGGACAAGAGCGTGAACCTGTCCAATGCGGCGGTGGGCGACCGGGTGACGGTCGTGGTCACCGAGGCGGCGGCGCTCACGGTTACCAAGCAGTAGCTCATCTCCCCGATTGAAAGGCAGCGCCCATGCGTAGCAGCTTCTTGACCGCGGTCCTGGTTCTGGCCCTCCCAGGGCTCCTCTCCGCGCAGGCAGAGACGACCAAGGCGGAGGCCGAAGCCAAGGCCACGGAACTCGCCAAGGCGGCGCAGAACCCGGTGGCCAACATGAACTCGATCCCGGTGCAGTTCAACTGGACCACCGGCGGTGGGCTCGGCGACGAGACCCAGTCCGTCGTCAATGTCCAGCCGGTGCTCCCGCTGCCGATCGACGAAAAGTGGAACCTCATCTCCCGCACCGTGGTGCCGTTTGTCAGCCTGCCAGCGGGCGGGATTGACCGGGTGACGGGCATTGCGGACATCCAGGAGCAGATCTACCTGACGCCGACCAAGTCCAAGGGGGCCGTCTGGGGCTTCGGCCCGATCTTCTCCTTCCCGACCGCGACCAATGCCGCCGTCTCGACGGGGCAGTACGCCATGGGGCCGACGCTGGTGGTGCTCAAGATCGGGAAGAAGTGGGTCTACGGCTTCGTGGCGAACCAGTTGTGGCACATCGCGGGCAGCGAGGATACCCAGGCCATCAACTCGTTCTTCGTGCAGCCGTTCATCAACTACAACC
>DAOLIZ010000307.1:0-1533 GCA_035328285.1 Gemmatimonadales bacterium | reverse complement strand
CCGGCACGGCCCCGTCGTGGCCCTCGCGATGGCGCACCAGGAGGGCCTCGTGGTCCGCCGACGTGCTGAAGAACCCGCCGTCGGGCGCGGCGAAGTCGTCCAGGATGCGGGCAGCGAGGGCCTGCGCCGCCATGAGATAGCGCTCCTCGCCGCCCGCCTCGTAGAGGTCGAGCAGTCCGTTGCCGAGGAAGGCGTAGTCTTCGAGGTAGGCGTTGAGGTGGGCGGTGCCGCGACGCCAGCTCCGGAGGAGGCGGCCATCCGGACCGCGCAACTGGGCGAGCGCGAAGTCCGCGGCACGCACCGCGCCCTCGAGGTAGCGCGGCTCGCCGAGGACCCGCGCACCCTCCGCCATCGCGCCGATCATGAGCCCGTTCCACGAGGTGAGCACCTTGTCGTCGAGCCCCGGCGGGACGCGCCGGAGCCGGGCCGCGTACAACAGCTGGCGTGCCGACGCGAGCCGGGTGGCCGCTTCGTCCGCGTCGATGCCGAAGTCCGCGGCCACGTCGGCGAGCATCCGTGGCGTGCGGGGGATCGACTGCCCCTCCCAGTTGCCCATCTCCGTCACATCGAACCACGCCGCGGCCAGCGCCGCCTCCGGCCCCAGCACCGCCTCGAACTCTGCCCTGGTCCAGACGAAGAACTTCCCCTCCACCCCCTCCGAATCCGCGTCGGTGGCGGAGTGGAATCCCCCTTCCGGGGCCGTCATCTCGCGGAGGATGTAGTCGAGCACGTCGGCGGCGATGGTCCGGTAGAACGCGTCGCCGGTCACCTGGTAGCCCTCGAGATAGGCGCGCGCCAGGAGCGCGTTGTCGTAGAGCATCTTCTCGAAGTGGGGCACCAGCCACTGGTCGTCGGTCGAGTACCGGCTGAACCCGCCACCGATCTGGTCGTACATCCCGCCGCGTGCCATCCCGTCGAGCGTCCGACGGACCATCTGCAGCGCCCGCCCATCGTGGCCGCGGCGGTGCAGGATCAGCAACAGGCGCAGGAGGGTGGCCGGCGGGAATTTCGGCGCTCGTCCGAATCCACCCCAGTGGGGGTCGAAGGTGCCGGTCAACTGGTCGAGGAGCCGCGCGAACGCGGCGTCGAGGTCAACTGTGCCCGGACGGGAATCGCCGGCCTGGCGCAGGTGCGTGGTGAGCTCTTCCCCCACCCGTTCCAGCGCGGTGCGGTTGTCGCGCCACAATTCGGCGATGCGCCGAAGGATGGCGGGGAACCCCGGCCGGCCGTGACGGTCCTCCGGCGGGAAGTAGGTGCCGGCGAAGAACGGGCGCTGATCGGGCGTAAGGAACACGGTCATCGGCCACCCGCCCTGCCCGTGATTCATCGCCATGGTCGCTGCCATGTAGATGTCGTCGAGGTCGGGACGTTCCTCCCGGTCGACCTTCACGCAGACGAACCCCTCGTTCATCTGCGCGGCGATCGACGGATTCTCGAACGACTCGTGCGCCATCACGTGGCACCAGTGACACGCCGAATACCCGATCGAGAGGAGGATCGGCTTGTCCTCCGTCCGCGCGCGCGCCAGCGCCT
>DAOLIZ010000306.1:0-1535 GCA_035328285.1 Gemmatimonadales bacterium | reverse complement strand
CGCGACATCCTCGACCAGTATCTTTTCGAGGTCAGCAAGACCCCCCTCCTGACCCCCGAGCAGGAAATCGCCGTCGCACGCCGGGTCCGCGCCGGCGACCAGGACGCCATGCAGGAGCTCGTCAAGCGGAACCTCCGCTTCGTCATCTCCGTCGCCAAGAAGTACCAGAATCGAGGCATGGCGCTGACCGACCTGATCGGCGAGGGCAACATCGGCCTCCTCACCGCCGCCCGGAAATTCGACCCCGACGTCGGGGTGAAGTTCATCTCCTACGCCGTCTGGTGGATCCGCCAGGCCATCCTCGCCGCCATCGCCCGGCAGGGCCGCACCGTCCGCGTCCCCCTCAACCGCACCGCCGACCTCTCCCGGATCATCCGAGCCACCGAGCTCCTCCGCCAGAAGCTGGTTCGCGAGCCGACCCCCGAGGAGGTCGCCGCCGAGGTGGACCTCTCCAAGGACGTGGTCCAGTCGCTCATGGCGCTCAACACCAGCGACATGCGGCTCGACGCCCCGCTCGACGCCGGCGGCGAACGCACCCTCATCGACCGCTTCGTGGCCGACGATTCCAGCGACGTCGAGGCCCGCGCCATGGAGCGCTTCCTCTCCGAGGAGGTGCAGCTGGCGCTCGCCTCGCTGCCGCCGCGCGACGCCCGCGTCATCCGCCTCTACTTCGGCCTCGACGACGGGCAGGAGCACACCCTCGAGGAAATCGGCGCCATGCTCGGCGTGACCCGCGAGCGGGTCCGCCAGCTCCGCGACCGTGCCCTCAAGCGCCTCGGCGAGGGCGACGTCGGCCGGGCGCTGGCGAGCTACGCGGCCTAGGCGTACCTTCCACTCGTGACCCTCCCCGCCACCTTTCGGGACTCCGCTCCAGGTCGGCAGGTCAGCCGCGTCGGGACGTTCGCCGTCGACGCCGCCCGCGCCCTCCGTGACCGCCGCACCTGGGGACCCCTGCTGCTCGAGCAGATGCGGCGCCTCGGCGTCGCCTCCGTGCCGATCGCGCTCTTCATCGCGCTCTTCACCGGCATCGTGCTCGCCCTCCTCTCCAAGTACATCTTCACCGGCGCCGTCCCCATCTACTTCGTCGGGACCCTCGTCGGCAAGGCGATCATGCTCGAGCTCGGTCCCGTGCTCACCGGCATGGCGCTGGCCGGCCGGGTCGGCGCCAACATCGCCGCCGAACTCGGCACCATGCGCGTCACCGAGCAGGTGGACGCCCTCGAGACCCTGGCCTACGACAAGTACGCCTACCTCGTGGTTCCCCGCGTCCTGGCCGGCACCCTGATGTTCCCCGTGGTGACGGCCCTCGCCGTCGCGCTCGGCGTGACTGCCGGCTACTTCACCTCGCTCAACCTCCTCGACCTCTCCAGCGCCGAGTTCGTCAAGGGGCTGCAGATCTTCTACAAGTTCAAGGACATCTGGTACGGCCTCGTCAAGGCGGCCAGCTTCGGCGCCGCCGTCACCCTCCTCGGCTGCCTCCAGGGCCTCGCCACCTCGGGCGGCGCGGCGGGCGTCGGCCGGCGCACCACCCTGGC
>DAOLIZ010000305.1:0-1537 GCA_035328285.1 Gemmatimonadales bacterium | reverse complement strand
CGAACATGATGCGGTGCCCATCCACCGTGCTGATCCCGAATTCCCGCATGCCCCACGGCTTGTCCGCCAGCGGCTGGGTGAAGTCCGCGCCGGCGGCCTCGTACTCCGCGAACAACGCGGTGGCGTCCGTCACGGTGACATAACCGAACCAGGAGTGATCGCCGAGGTCGGCCGGCGGGATGGCATCCCGGCATTCGCCCAGCATGACGCGGAAACTGTCCCGCGAGAGAAAGGCCCAGCCGGGGGCGGTGAAGTCGACCCCCAGCCCGAGCACTGAGGTGTAGTAGGCCATCGACGTGCCCAGGTCGGGAACAGCGAGGACAAATCGCACGTCGGCGAGCTGCCGCCGCTCGCTCACTTGAGGCGCTCCAGCTTGCCCTTCCGCCGGACGATGTTCTTGTAGTCCCACTGGATGTCGCGCCCCTCGGCGAGCCACCGGCTCAGGAGCCCGGGATCAATCTGATCTTCCGAGGTATAGCGAGCCTCCGCCGCCTTGAAGCTCCCCTCCGCCTTCAGGCCGGGGGTCTTGAACGACTGGCCGCTCCAGAAGAGGAGGCGGACGCAGTCCTTGAGCTTGCTGTAGCCGACAATGGGATTGCCGTCCAGGAACCAGACGGGGTGGGCATGCCAGACCCGGTTCTCCGCCTCGGGCAGGCCATCCGCGATGCGTTGCGCCAGGCGCTCGCAGATCCCCCGCTCCACCTCGGCCTGTCGCTCGTTGTACTGCCTGGTATCCGGGTGAATTGGCATCGTCACTCCTGGACAGCGTGAGAATCAGTGGCCGGCACCGCGCTGGTCCCGCGGCCGCCCGGGGCTAGCCGCCCTCCAGCACCCTGGCGATCGCGTTGATCGTGTTCCAGTTGCGCGTCGTGGCCGGGACTCCGAAGACCAGGTCGATCTTCCCCAGCCAGCCGATCGCCTTCATCTGGCGGCGGTAGCGGCCGACCAGGAACCGGCCCTCGCGCGCCACCAGCTGCAACTCCCAGCGGCCTTCGGGCGGAAACGCAACCGGGAGGCCGGGGCCGCCGCGCGGCCGACGGGCCAGGAGGCTCGCGAAGCGCACGACGTCCCGGCTCACCGGTTCGCCCGCAAAGTCGTCCCGGGACAGCAGCGAGGCGACCTCGCGGCCATCGCACATCATGATGTCGGTGCTGAACGGGAGGCGGCGCGCCAGCTCCGCGCGGAGCCGCGTCCGGGTGATCTTTTCGCGGACGACGAAGGTGCCGGCCGCGCCGATGTTCACGACGCCGAGGTGGTCCAGCTCGCTCGCCAGCGCGGCGGGCCGAAAGGTGCGGTGCCCGCCGACGTTGACGCCTCGAAGGAGCACGACGAGCGCCATCAGCGGGAGCCCGGCGAGTATGGTGTCATGCTCAGTGGGCCCTGGCAGAGGCGTTCAGTACCACCGCCGCCCGGACGAGGGCCTGCAGCGCCTCCGCGTCGACCGTCTCGCCCTCGCGCAGGTCGATGGCGCGCCTCGTGCCGCCCTCCAGGCTGGCGTTGAACAGCCCGGCGGGATCGGGCAGCGAGGCGCCCCTGG
>DAOLIZ010000304.1:0-1544 GCA_035328285.1 Gemmatimonadales bacterium | reverse complement strand
CGTTAGGTGGATCCGCCACAAGGAACGACTCTCCCGCCGAGGATCGATGTTCATGAGGCATCTCCACATGCTTCTTTCCTTTGCCCTTACCTCCGCATGTACGTCGGAGGCTGTCGCACCTACCGCACCACTCGCGATCTCGACCGCGGCGCTCCCAGAGGCGACCCCAGAAATCCCTTACAACTTCACGCTTGAGGCAACGGGGGGGGCGGGCGCATACACCTGGTCGATCGTGGAGGGTGCACTCCCGGGCGGTCTCACACTTGGTAGTTCGAGCGGGTCGATCATGGGGATTCCAACTGGTGGGAGCAGCACATTTTCGGTCCAAGTCCGAACTAGCGACGGACAGGTAGCCGACACTGCGCTGTACCTCAAAGTGGCTGTCCTCCTTCAGTCGATCAGCGCGGCCACAGAGTCGAGCTGTGGCGTTGCGACTAGCGGAGTCGCTTACTGCTGGGGTGCCAACAACTCGGGGAAACTCGGGGATGGCACCACCTCGAACAGTAACGTACCAGTTGTGGTGTCAGGAGGGCTCGCATTCACCTCCCTGAGCGCAGGCGACTACTCCACCTGCGGGGTCACGGTGTCTGGCGCCGCATACTGCTGGGGCAACAATGTCTTCGGGCAGCTCGGCAACGCCACCAATATGAGCAGTAGTGTACCAGTGCCTGTCTCAGGAGGGCGCGCGTTCCATACGGTGAGCACGGGTGAGTACCACAGCTGTGGGGTCACGCCGACGGGGGATGCCTACTGCTGGGGCGCGAATGACCTCGGTGAATTGGGTGATGGCACCACCACGCAAAGCAACGTGCCCGTCCTTGTCATTGGCGGCCTCACATTTCGGTCCGTCAGCGCCGGGGGCCGCGCTAGCTGTGGAGTCACGACTGACGACATTGCCTATTGCTGGGGCGACAACTCAAGTGGCTTGCTGGGAAACGACAGTTGGAACTGGAGCCGCGCCCCGATACCGGTCTCGAGCGGACTCGCGTTCGAAGGGGTAAGCACCGATGTTTGGCAGAGTTGTGGGCTTACCACTGAAGGCTCCGCCTATTGCTGGGGTAGTCATGCTGGCAGCAACGAGCCGGCCCTCGTCCCGGGTGGCTTCACATTCCAGACGCTGAATTCCGGTAGTTTCCACGCCTGTGCGATCGCGACCGCCGGGGCGGGTTACTGCTGGGGGTGGAACACCTCGGGCGCACTCGGCGACGGTACGAACACGGGGAGTGAAGTACCCGTGCCAGTCTCGCGCGGGCTGACGATCGCATCCATAAGCGCGGGTACCACCCACAGCTGTGCATTGACGACCGCCCGGGCTGCGTACTGCTGGGGAGACAATCTGTTTGGCAGTCTCGGGGACGGGACGAACACGGATGCCAATGTTCCAGTTCTCGTCGCGTTCCCGTGAGGAGCCCAAAGACATCATCGACTCAAGCTTCAGGAGGCCCAGGGGGCTCAGGCATCGCCATTCGTTGACCTTTGCGATCTCTCATAGCCTTGAGGGCCGCGCGGGGACTGGCGGACCACCTAACCAGCGCATGCAGCTG
>DAOLIZ010000303.1:0-1549 GCA_035328285.1 Gemmatimonadales bacterium | reverse complement strand
CCACCGCCGGATGGCTCACGACCGAACTGGGCCGGCAGCCGTGGATCGTCTATGGACTGATGCACACGCAGGCGGGTGCCTCGCCGTCGGTCAATGAGGGCGAGGTCGTCTTCACCACGATCGGGTTCATGGGGCTCTACCTGGCGGTCGGACTGCTCTTCCTCTATCTCATCGCGCGCGAACTGCACCACGGTCCCCAGCCGCTCCCAGGAGAGACGTGATCATGGCCGCGCTCTGGTTCGGGCTGCTGGCCGGGATGCTGGCCGTATACGCGGTGCTCGACGGCTTTGATTTCGGCGTCGGGGTGCTGCACCGGTTCGTGGCCCGCACCGACGGCGAACGGCAGCAGGTGCTCGCCACCATCGGCCCGGTGTGGGATGGCAACGAGGTGTGGTTGATCGCCTCGGGCGGGGTGCTCTTCCTGGCCTTTCCCGCCGCCTACGCGTCGGGATTCAGTGGCTTCTACCTGCCCCTCATGATCGTGCTCTGGCTGCTAATTCTGCGCGGGCTCTCGATCGAACTGCGCTCCCACGAGGCACACCCGCTCTGGCGCGCCTTCTGGGACACCACGCTGCAGTTCGCCTCGGTGCTGATGGCCATCGTCCTCGGCGCCGCGCTCGGCAACCTGATCCGCGGCGTGCCGCTGGACGCGTCAGGGTACTTCCAGCTCCCGCTCTTCGGGAACTTCTCGCCATGGGGACCGACGGGGGTGCTCGACTGGTACACCGTGGCGGTCGGCGTCCTGACGCTGGCCATCCTGACCCTGCACGGTGCACTCTACCTGGTGTGGAAGGCGGAGGGCCCGGTGGCGGCGCGCGCACTTGCGATCGCCCGCCGGATGTGGTGGGTTGTCGCTGCCCTGGGCGTCGGCGCAACCGCGATGACGTGGAAGGTGCAGCCGGGGCTCTACGCCATGATCGGGAGCCGGATTTGGCCGATGGCCCTGGTGGCGGTCGCGCTCGCGGGGTATCTCAGTGTCCCCATGCGGCTCAATCAGGGGGCGGAGCGGAGCGCATTCCTCGGCTCGGCCGTGTTCATCCTGGGCATCCTGGCCGCGACGGCCGCCGGCCTGTACCCGAATATCCTCGGCTCCAACATCGACCCACAGTACTCGATCACGGCGCAATCGGCGCAGGCAGGCGGGTATGGATTGCGGTTCGCGCTCGCCTGGTG
Organism: Gemmatimonadales bacterium; assembly: GCA_035328285.1. Classification (GTDB taxonomy): domain Bacteria; phylum Gemmatimonadota; class Gemmatimonadetes; order Gemmatimonadales; family GWC2-71-9; genus SPDF01. The sequence goes on along the minus strand of DAOLIZ010000303.1, from coordinate 376 downwards.
GGTGCCGGGAATCCTGCTGGCCGTGGGGTACTTTGCCCACCTCTTCTGGCGGTTTCGGGGCAAGGTGTCTGCGGGAGGGGCCTGAGAACCGCTTCCATCATGGATGGACCCCGGCTTTCGCCGGGGTGACGACATTCGCCCCGCTGCCCCGCCTATGGCTTCCACGTCCCCTTCGCCACCTTCGGCACGAACGCGTCCAGCCCCCTCGGCGGGAAGGTGACCGTCTTTCCTGTTTCGGCGCTCATGTAGGCCGCCATCAGCGTCCGCACGACCTCCACGCCGTCGTCGAAGGTGAGCTTCGGCTGCTCAAGGCCGAGGAAGACCCGCACGAAGTGGCGGTCCTCCGCCTCGTAGCCGTAGGCCATCGGCTCGTTGG
>DAOLIZ010000302.1:0-1552 GCA_035328285.1 Gemmatimonadales bacterium | reverse complement strand
GCAGCGGGGCAGGGAGGCCGTTCAGCGCGGGGCTCGAGTGCAGCGCCTGTCGCCACGGCCGTCCGCAATTCGGAGCGTCCCAGCAATTCGGCCCGCCAGCGAACCCCCGCATTCTGCGAGCCCGGTTTACCCGGCGGCCCGCAATCTCTTTCACCACTCCGCGCAGGGACCACCGTCGCCCCGCTGCCCCGCTGCCTCCCAGCCCTGCTGCCCCCCTGTTATATTCCCCTCGCCCCAGGTCCACAGGGCGCCGGCGCGTGAACCGCGTCAGGACCTCGCCGGTAGCAGCGCTAAGCGATGTCCGGTGTCGCTGCGGGTCGCCTGGGGCAACTTTCTTTCCTCTCCCGTCCTTCCGCAGGTCGTATCGCCATGGCCATCGCTCTCGCCCGCCGGTACCGCCCACGGCGCTTCGCCGATCTCCTGGTCCAGGATCACGTGGCCGCCGCGCTCCGCGGCGCCATTGCGAGCGGCCGCCTCGGCCACGGGTACCTCCTCACCGGTCCCCGCGGCGTCGGCAAGACCACCGCCGCCCGCATCCTCGCCATGGCGCTCAACTGCGAGCGCCGCGAAACCGTCACCCCCGCCGGCGAGCCCTGCGGCGAGTGCGAGAACTGCCTCCGCATCTGGAACGGCTCCGCCAACCTCGACGTGGTCGAGATCGACGCCGCCAGCAACCGCGGGGTCGACGACGCCCGCGAGCTCCGCGAACGCGCCATGTACGCCGCCTCCCAGGAGGGGCACCACAAGGTGTACATCGTGGACGAGGCGCACATGCTCACCCGCGAGGCGTGGAACGCCCTCCTCAAGATCCTCGAGGAGCCGCCCCCGGGCGTGGTGTTCGTCTTCGCCACCACCGAGCCGGCCAAGATCTTCAACACCGCGGCCCCCGTGCTCTCGCGGCTGCAGCGCTTCGACTTCCGCCGCATCGGACCCGCCGCCATCCGCACCCGCCTCACGCAGGTCCTGGCCGAGGAGAAGCTCGCCGCCGACGACGACGCGCTGACGCTCATCGCCCGGCACGCCGACGGCGGCATGCGCGACGCCCTCTCCGTCCTCGACCAGTGCCTCTCCTTCGGCGAGGGCGCGGTCACCGCCGAGCGGGTGCGCGAGGTCCTGGGCCTCGTCGGCGACGAGCAGTACGCCGAGGTGCTGAAGGTGGTCACCGCGCGCGACCCCGCGGGCGTCTTCCCCCTGGTGGCGCGGCTGCTCGACGCCGGCGCCGACCTCGCCGAGTTCCTGAACGGCACCGGCGAAATGCTGCGCGCGCTGATGATGCTGCAGGTCGGGGTCGAACCCGAGGAGATCACCGAGTCGCTGCGCGCCGCGCTCGAGGAATACAAGGACCAGCTGACCGAGGGCGACGTGCTCCGGATGCTCCGCCTCCTCGCCGAGAGCGAGAACGCCGTCCGCCGCAGCGGCAACGCGCGCCTCTCCGTGGAGACGCTGCTCCTCCGCTGGACGATGATGGACCGCACGGTGGACCTCGCGTCGGTGCTTTCCGGTGCATCGCCCGCCAGCCGCGCGGCCCCGCGGCCTCCCCGCGCCGCGAAGC
>DAOLIZ010000301.1:0-1559 GCA_035328285.1 Gemmatimonadales bacterium | reverse complement strand
ACATACCGGTACTCGCGACCGAGTGCGCTCTTCCGCGCGTGGAACCCCGGCTGCGTCAGCCGGACCCGCTCCACCCAGCAATCGCGCGGCAGCAGCGCATTGAGCGCCCGCCGGACCGCCTCCGGCTCCCACTTGACCGGAAGGCTGAAGCTGACTCCCATGCCTTCCGCGTGCACACCGGCGTCCGTTCTTCCGGCCCCGTGCGCCACGACCCGGCGTCCGGCGAGCCGCTCAAGGACCGACTCGACCTCTGCCTGGACCGTGCGGCCGTTCGCCTGCCGTTGCCAGCCGAGAAAGCGGCCTCCATCGAAGTGCAACACGGCAAGAAAAGTCCGGCTCATCGGGGCGAAATCTAGTCCGTTTGACGGGCCTCCGGCAAGACACGCAAATGCTTGTCAGAATTGACAAAAGGCCCTGTTGGCCGCTACCATTTTCTTGCGCTCGTGCGGCCCGCATGGGACCGCCGGAAGTTCCCCCGATCCCCACCCAAGTCTCCAACGCCTGTGCATCGCTCGCCGAGGCGCCTCCACCGGCCTTCGAGTGCCGCCGGCGAACCGTCCGCTGGCCATCGGCCCCCTCGGGTCTCTTCATGCAGGATCGGCCTCGCGTGAGCGAGGGCCGACCGGGGGGAAGCGGATCGGATGCGCTGGCCGTCTGCGGGGAGGGGCTGGCAGGACGGAGGGGGCGGCGGGGCGAGGGGAGCGGGTCAGTACTTCCGGATGACGCCGACCACGACACCCTGGATCAGGACATCGCGCTCCTGGAACCGCATGGGCGCCATCGTCTCGTTGGCCGGCTGCAGTCGAATCCATCCGCCGGCTTCGCGGTAGAACTTCTTGACCGTGGCCTCGGCGCCGTTGATCAGGGCGATGACCATCTCGCCATTCTCGGCGGACTGCTTTCCATGGACGACCACGTAGTCGCCGTCGATGATGTGGGCCTCGACCATCGAGTCGCCCCGGACCTGCAGGGCGTAATTGGGGCCGCGGGCCGGGAGCATTTCGTTCGGCACCGCCAGGGTCTCGCTGTGCATGACCGATTCGATCGGGGTGCCCGCCGCGACCCGGCCCAGGACCGGGATTTCCGACGCGACCGCCGTCCCCTTGGGGGGCAGCACCTCGATGGAACGGCTCTCGTTGTAGGAGCGCCGTATGTATCCCTTTCGCTCCAGGTTGGTCAGGTGCTCATGCACGGTGGCCAGTGACTGGAAGCCGAAGTGCTCCGCGATTTCCTCGAAACTCGGCGCATAGCCATTCTCCGCGAGCTGGGATTGCAGGTAGGTGAGGATTTCGCTTTGTCGGCGGGTGAGCGGCATGTCCGTCCTCCGAGCGGGTGACCGAAGAGAGTCCGAATCAACCTACCCGAATATTAACCGAAGGTCAAGGTATCCCGGGCTCCATTGGGCCGCGCCGCCACGCTCGTCGTCCGGTGCCGGATCAGCGGGCCGGGGAAGCCCATCGAGGGGGTGGGCCTGCAGGGGCGGGCGCCGGCCCCCCGGGGCGACGCCGCGGTGGCCGTGGAGGCGGGGGCCTCTTACCTTGGAGTGGTCTTTCCCCGCG
>DAOLIZ010000300.1:0-1581 GCA_035328285.1 Gemmatimonadales bacterium | reverse complement strand
TGGTGCCTGGCCGTTCGGGAGCCTGGAATTCCTGGGGGTGTTCGGGCCGGTGGTGGCGCACGCCGAGCTGTATGGGGAGAACCGGCTGCGGGACGACCCCTATTGGCCGGCCAACGTCACCGGGGCTACCCTCCCGACCAACCTGGTGTATCGCTATCCGGTAGCGTACATCGGTGCGCAGTGGAAGCCGGCGGAACTCTTCCTGGGCACGCTGTCGCGGGAGTGGGGCCCTCGGGGGGTGCCGGGCATCCCGACCAGCAGCTGGGGCTATCCCATTGCGCATGGCGCCTTCAACGTCGGCACCCGGGACCTGCGGCTCCAGGGGATCGTGGCGCAGCTCGAGGACGTGGCTGACACGGCGGGCCAGGTCATCCACCGGTACCAGGTGGCGCAGCGGCTCGGCTTCCAGGTCACGCCGAAGATCAACCTGGCGCTCTGGCAGACGGCCATCATCGCCGGGGTGGACGAGAACCTGAACGCCAAGTGGATCACGCCGGTGGGCGTCTTCCTGCTGGGGAACACCTTCTCGGCGGGTGACGAGTCCAACGTGATGATCGGGGGCGACGGAAAGATCGTCTTCAATAGCGGCGTGGCGCTGGAGGGGCAGGTGGCCATCGACGACTTCAAGTGGTTCGACCAGGGCGACACCGCCTCGTACCCCAGCCGGTATGCCTTCACCCTGAGTGCGATGGGCCCGCTTGGCTCGCGCGGCAGCTGGCGCGCCCTGTACACCCAGGTCAGCACCTACGCCTTCCGCACGTTCGAGTCGGAGCAGGACTACATCAACATCGGCGTCGGGTTGGGGCGGCAGTTCGTGGACGGCGATCAGCTGACATTCACCACGGCTTGGCCCGTGCGGGAGAACTGGGTGGTGACGCCCGAGCTGACCTTCCTCCGGCAGGGCGCGGCGCAGATTACCGACTCATTCCCGCCGAGCCTGGACGGACTGGACGGATTCCTGAGCGGCGTCGTAGCCAAGACGGCGCGGGTCGCCGTGGGGGTGCGGGGCCAGGAGGGCCACCTGCGGGTGCAGGGGAACATCGGCGTCAACCAGACCTGGAACGCCGAGCACATCGAGGGGAACACCGCCACCACCTTCGTGGCGCAGTTGTGGGCGACGCTAAGGATTGGGAAGAAGGGGGCGTTGAGGTAGAGACGGTGCCGACCTGAACATATCGGTTCATGGGGAGTTGACTGGAGCTTGACGGCTCAAGACTATCAGTACTGACAGTTGGAACCACAACGGACTGGCTAGGACGCCAACTGGAACGGGGAACGTAATGGCTCGGTATCTGGTGACGGGTGGCTCGGGATTCATCGGATCGCACATCGCAGCCGCGTTGTGCGCCCAGGGGGACCAGGTTCGGATCCTGGACAATTTCTCCACTGGCAATCGGCAGAACCTGAAGGCTGCACCAGGCGCCGAGCTGATCGAAGGCGATATACGGAGCTATCACATCGTTCGGGAGGCTGTGGATGGTTGCGACATCGTCTTGCATCAGGCGGCGTTGCCCTCCGTGCCCCGATCGGTGAAGGATCCGATCACCTCCAATGAAGTGAATGTGGTGGGGACGTTGAACG
>DAOLIZ010000299.1:0-1598 GCA_035328285.1 Gemmatimonadales bacterium | reverse complement strand
TTGCGGCGGAGGTGGCGGGACTCGTTGCCGTTCATGATCCCGGCCATGAGGGCGCCGAAGAGCACCAGCACGGCGGTGCCGTACAGGTAGAGGGATCGGGTGAGGTCTTTCCTGACGCCGGCCATGGGGCTCCGCTGGCGATGTAAGTGGGGAGTGCATGAAAACTTAGGCTCGCCGGCTCCCTCCAGCAAGGCGCGGGGGCGGCGCTTGGCTCGTCCCTCTGCGGCGGGTAGATTTCCCCGCACCATGACCGACCAGCAATCGCTCCGCTATGACCCGCAGGCCGTCGAGGCCAAGTGGCAGGCCCGCTGGGCCGAGCGGCACATCAACGAGCCCGATCTCGACGGCGCCGAGCGGCCCTTCTACAACCTGATGATGTTCCCGTACCCGTCGGCCGAGGGACTGCACGTCGGGAACATGTTCGCCTTCACCGGCAGCGACGCCTACGGCCGGTTCAAGCGGCTGCAGGGCTTCGACGTCTTCGAACCGATCGGGTTCGACGCCTTCGGCATCCACTCCGAGAACTACGCCATCAAGCTCGGAATCCATCCGGCGGAGCTCATTCCGCGCAACATCGCCAACTTCACCCGGCAGCTCACGCGGGTCGGCGGGATGTTCGCCTGGCGCCACGTCCTCTCGACCACCGATCCCGCCTACTACAAGTGGACGCAGTGGCTCTTCCTCCAGCTCTACAAGTCGGGGAAGGCCTACCGGAAGCACGGCCTGGTCAACTGGTGCCCCGAGTGCAAGACGGTGCTGGCCAACGAGCAGGTCATCAACGGGTATTGCGAACGCCATCCCGACACCAAGGTCGAGCAGCGGGCGCTGCAGCAGTGGTACTTCCGCATCACCGACTACGCCGAGCGGCTCCTCGCCAACCTCGACGACCGCTCGAAGATGGACTGGTCCGACACCACCACGCAGGCCCAGCGCAACTGGCTCGGCCGCTCGGAGGGGGCGGAAATCGACTTCGCGGTTGACGGCGACTGTGGTGCCATCCGGGTGTATACCACACGGCCGGACACCCTCTACGGCGCCACCTTCATGGTGCTGGCACCGGAGCATCCGCTGGTCCCGCAGATCACCACGGACGCCCAGCGGGCGGCGGTCGACGCCTACCGGGCGCAGGTGGCCTCGCTCGACCTGGTGTCCCGCAAGGTGGGCGACAAGGAGAAGACGGGGGTCTTCACCGGCGCGTACGCCGTCAATCCCGCCACCGGCGGGAAGATCCCGGTCTGGATCGCCGATTATGTCCTGATGGAGTACGGAACCGGCGCCATCATGGCAGTTCCCGCGCACGACGAACGCGACTTCGCGTTTGCGCAGAAGTTCGTCCTGCCGATTACGCGCGTGCTGGCCCGCGAGGGCCAGGACCCCGACGCCCCCGTGGCGGAGGCCGAGACGGACACGGCGGGGTACGCGCTGGTGCACTCGGGGCCGTGGACCGGCCGGGCCGCGGACGAGGCGCTCCGCGACATCACCGCCTGGCTGGAGCGCGAAGGGCACGGCACGAAGATGGTGCGCTTCCGGCTCTACGACTGGTGCATTTCCCGGCAGCGGTACTGGGGCCCGCCGATTCCGATCATCCACTGCCCGGC
>DAOLIZ010000298.1:0-1605 GCA_035328285.1 Gemmatimonadales bacterium | reverse complement strand
CGCGGGGAAAGACCACTCCAAGGTAAGAGGCCCCCGCCTCCACGGCCACCGCGGCCTCTCTCCTGGCGCACCAGCTCCCGCCCCGGCTCCACCACCCACGCAACACACCCCCCGGGCGCGGGGACCGGCACCCGAACGTGGATGCGGAGGCCCGGCCCCGCGGCGTTCGGGGCACCTTGACGTTCGGGCCATATTCGGGTAGCTTTGTTCGGGATCTCTTCGGTCACCCGCTCGGAGGACGGTCATGCCGCTCACCCGCCGACAACGCGACATTCTCTCCTACCTGCAATCCCAGATCACGGATAACGGCTACGCGCCGAGCTTCGAGGAAATCGCGGAGCACTTCGGGTTCCAGTCCCTGGCCACAGTGCACGAGCACCTGACGAACCTCGAACGCAAGGGCTACATCCGCCGCTCCTACAACGAGAGCCGTTCCATCGAGGTGCTCCCCCCCAAGGGCACGGCGATCGCGTCGGAGATCCCGGTTCTCGGGCGGGTGGCGGCGGGCACCCCGATCGAGTCGGTCATGCACAGCGAGACCCTCGCGGTGCCGAATGAAATGCTGCCGGCGCGTGGGCCCAATTACGCCCTGCAAGTCCGGGGCGATTCCATGGTCGAGGCGCACATCATCGACGGCGACTACGTGGTCGTCCATGGCAAGCAGTCCGCCGAAAACGGCGAAATGGTCATAGCCCTCATCAACGGCGCCGAGGCCACGGTCAAGAAGTTCTACCGGGAAGCGGGCGGGTGGATTCGACTGCAGCCGGCAAACGAGACGATGGCACCGATGCGATTCCAGGAACGCGACGTCCTGATCCAGGGCGTCGTGGTCGGCGTGATCCGGAAGTACTGACGCGCCCGCTTCGCCTCGTCGACACCCTCCAGCGGCACCCGGAGGCGGTGCCGCGCAGGCGGAGCGCTCCCTTTCCCTGCTGCCCCCCCGAATAGCGAGTCCGTCTGTCTCGTGCCCGGTTCCCCCCGGTCGCCCCTCCGCGCATGCGAGGCCGGTGCCGCATAAAGCGGCCGGCGGCGCGCCGGAGGCCGGCGGGCAGTTCGCCGGCCGCCCTTGGGGCCGAATGGGGCGCCGTGGCGAGGAAGGCACAGGCGTCGGGAACGTTGGCGGGGATCGAGGGAACTTCCGGCGGTCCCATGCGGGCCGCACGAGCGCAAGAAAATGGTAGCGGCCAACAGGGCCTTTTGTCAATTCTGACAAGCATTTGCGTGTCTTGCCGGAGGCCCGTCAAACGGACTAGATTTCGCCCCGATGAGCCGGACTTTTCTTGCCGTGTTGCACTTCGATGGCGGCCGCTTTCTCGGCTGGCAACGGCAGGCGACCGGCCGCACGGTCCAGGCGGAGGTCGAGTCGGTCCTTGAGCGGCTCGCCGGGCGCCGGGTCGTCGCGCACGGGGCCGGAAGAACGGATGCCGGTGTGCACGCGGAAGGCATGGGCGTCAGCTTCAGCCTTCCGGCCAAGTGGGAGCCGGAGTCGGTTCGGCGGGCGCTCAATGCGCTCCTGCCGCGCGATTGCTGGGTGGAGCGGGTCCGGCTGGCGCAGCCGGGGTTCCACGCGCGGAAGAGCGCACTCGGTCGCGAGTACCGGTATGT
>DAOLIZ010000297.1:0-1608 GCA_035328285.1 Gemmatimonadales bacterium | reverse complement strand
AGATGACGGACGGCATCCTGAGCTCGGCGGACCTGGCGTCCATCACCCTGCCGAGCCTCTCGGGCTTCACCTTTGCCGCGCCGACCGTCACCCAGGTCGGGTCTCCGGTGCCGCGGACCATCACCTACGGCCCGTTCAGCGGGCTGATCGGCCTCAACCAGCAGATCGACATTGGCATCACCGCCACCGACCCCGCCAACAACCGGGCGCAGGTCGTGGTCACGGCCAACGCCCAGTCGATTCCGCTCTTCCAGTTCGGCGTCTTCTACGACGGCGACCTCGAGATCCACAACGGCCCGCTAATGGAATTTGCCGGGTGGGTCCACACCAACTCCAATCTCTACCTGACGCCGGGTAGCAGCACCGGTGTCACCCACTTCCAGGACTTGATCACGACTCCAGACAGCATCTTCTGGCAGCGGAAAAACACCAATTATAAGGAGCCACGCGTCTACATCGACGATGCGTCCGGCAACCAGCAGGCCCTGAACTTCGACAGCCGGAGCAACCCCGGCCAGTCGTTTGTGACTGCCAGCAACGCACTCTTCAATGGCCGTGTGATGACCGGCGTCTCTGGCGTGCAGCCCCTGCGGCTGCCGCTCCCGACCGGCATGGACCCGATCGAGCTCATCATGCCGCGGAGCGGCGGCGACGACGCCGACACCCGCGCCGTCAAGTTCGCCTGGAAGGCCACCGCGCACATCACGGTGGACCTGGCGCAACTCAACAACGTGAATACCTGCGCCGGCCTCGCCATTATCGGTTCGCCGCTCCCGACTGGGGCGAGCTGCGGCATGTTTTACGGGAAGAGCCAGGCATACTGGGATAACCGCGAAAACATTGGCGTGGATGTTTTCCAGATCGACGTTGGCGCGCTGCAGACCTGGGCGGCCGCCAATTCGGCGCGCGACTACAGCATCATCTACATCACCTTTACGAACTCCAGCGCCACGAACGCCAACAGAGATTACCCCGCGGTGCGAATCAAGAACGGGGCCACGCTCCGGGCCCCCATCACCGTGTCCACCGACCGTCCGCTCTATCTCTGGGGCAACTTCAACACCGTCGGGTGGCAGCCGGCGTCGTTCATCGCCGATGCGCTCACCATCCAGTCCACCAACTGGGATGACGCGACCCACGCGGTCCCTGCCAGCAACACCGCAGCCGGCGGAGGCTCCGACTACACCAGCACCGCGAAGACCAACGCGTCCAACCTGACCACCATTTACGCCGCCGTCGCCGCGGGGCACTCGGCCACGCCGTGCGACTGGCAGCGGTCGGGCTGCACCGTTCCGACGCCGCCTCCCGCGACCAGCGGTGGGAGCTATGGCGGCGGGCTGGAAAACTTCCCGCGGTTCCTTGAGAGCTATGGCTCCGGCAGGAAGGTGTACTACCGTGGATCGCTCGTGTCGCTCTTCGAGAGCCGGTATGCCGCCCGGCGCCGGTGGCAATGGAAGAGCGTCTATGACGCCCCCGATCGTGACTGGGCCTTCGACCTGCGCTTCCGCGATCCGCGGAACCTGCCCCCGGGCACCCCGGTGGTGGGCAGCGTAATCCAGACCTCCTTCCGGCCGGTCTTCTAGGATGGGAGCCATGGCACACAACGAC
>DAOLIZ010000296.1:0-1639 GCA_035328285.1 Gemmatimonadales bacterium | reverse complement strand
CCATAGACGATCCACGGCTGCCGGCCCAGTTCGGTCGTGAGCCATCCGGCGGTGGTGGCGATATAGGGAAAGGGAAATGCCAGCATGAGGGCCCAGAGCACGGCGGGAGTGTCGAACAGCCGCTTTCTCCACAGCAGCAGCGCGCTCACCGCCATGAGCCCGAGCATCAGGGTGCCGAGGCCGACCATGATGTGATAGGCGTAGTAGAGGAGCGGGATGTTGTCGGGCCAGGATTCCTTCGGGAAGTCGTTCAGCCCCAGCACGGTGCTGCCGAAGGATCCGTAGGCCAGGAAGCTCAGGACCGCCGGCACCTCGATCGGGTTGTCGAGCCGGCCGGCCTGCATGTTCGGCTGTCCGATGATGGCGAGTGGCGCCTCCGGACCGCCCCTGAAGACACCCTCCATGGCCGCCAGCCCGACCGGCTGATCGCGGGCCACCAGTTTTCCGCGCTGGTCGCCGGTCGGCATGATCTGGGTCACGGTGGCGATGAGGCCGCACAGGACGCCCACCTGCAGAAAGGTCCGGGCGTCCTCGAGGTACCGGCCGCTCAGCTGCCAGAACGCTCCGACCGCGGCCACCACGAATGAACCGGTGATGACGGCCGCGCTCATGGTGTGCGCGTACTGCCAGAGCGCCCAGGGGTTGAGGAGGAACGCGGCGAACGAACTCACCTGCAGCGCGCCCGCGGCGTCCACCGCGTATCCCACCGGATGCTGCATGAAGGCGTTGGTCGCCACGATGAAGTACCCCGACGCCCAGCTGCCGAGGCAGAGCAGCACCGCGGTGGCGAAGTGCGCCCGCGGACTCAGCTTCTTTTCTCCGTACAGAAACAGTCCGAGCACCGTGGACTCGAGGAAGAAGGCGAATACCCCCTCCATGGCCAGCGTCTGCCCGATGACGCCTCCCGAATAGGTCGAGAAGGCCGCCCAGTTGGTCCCGAACTGGAACTCGAGGGGGATACCGGTCACTACGCCGACGCCGAAGTTGATGCCGAAGATGCGCGCCCAGAACCGAGCCGCCCGGCCCCAGCGTACGTCGCCGGTACGGAGATGCTGCCACTTGAAGATGACGATGAGGAGCGCCAGCCCCATCGTCAACTGGGGAAAGAGGTAGTGATACGTGACGGTGAACGCGAACTGCAGCCGATCCCAGGGCATGATGTTGCCTTTTCGCGAACGACGTTGGGCCTACAGGGTCCAGCCGCTCCGGTATGCGGGCGTGGTCCATTCCTCGGGCAGCTTCATGTTGGTCACGTTCCCCGTGGCCGGGTCAATCTGCAGCGTCTGCCCCGCCCGAATGGCCAGGCATCCCAGCAGCACCATCTCGGTCAGGCCGCCGGCATAGCCATCGAAGCTCGAGAGCGGCGCCGGTCCCCCCTTGCAGGCGTCGATGAATTCGTCGTACACCCCCTTCGAGCGCGGGTACACCTGCAGCGGCGGATTGGCCCGTACCTCGGCGTCGCGCTTGGGGTCGAGCAGGAGCGGATCCTCGCCGTACATCCCCGCGATCAGGGCACCGTCGTCGCCGATCCAGAGCTGCCCACCGATGTCGGCCGGCGGCCACTCCATCGTGATCGGCAGTCCGACCGGCTGCGGCGGGCGGAGGTCGCCGTCGCGCCAGACCACCTTCACCGCCGGGC
>DAOLIZ010000295.1:0-1648 GCA_035328285.1 Gemmatimonadales bacterium | reverse complement strand
TTCATGTTCAGTGCCGCCACCTGGAATCGGCATCACGTGCACTACGACCAGGCCGCTGCCGTTCGAGAAGGCCTGCCCGACGTCGTCGTGCACCGCGGATTGGTGGGGAATTACTTTGCACGGCTGTTGACAGGGTGGATGGGCGATCAGGGTGGGTGCATTGCCAACCTGTCGTGGCGAATGCTGCGAAGCGCCGTTCCCGATGCGACCCTGGCCTGCCGGGGGAGGCTCACCGCGGTCGAATTCATCGGCAGTGACGAGGTAGCGACCTGCGAACTGGAAGCCGTGGACGAGGCGGGGGCCGTGATCGCGACCGGGCAGAGCACGCTGCGCCGTGCACGGCCGGCAAGGTAGGCACGCATGCCTCGCCGTGACATCCGCGGGGTCATCACCCGCCTGCCAGCCTACCTGCGGTCGAGGGTACTCGGCAGCGTGGCATTGCTGCCGTACGGACGGATGCGGCAGCGGCGACTCCTGCAGGCCGTCGACCGTGTCAACGATCACACCTACACCAGCTTTCTTCGCTCGCCCCTTCAGATCGAGGCGCTCGTGGGGCCCGCGCTCGATCACCTCGGGGCCGGGCAAACGTCTGGTCCAATCCAGATCAACATATTTGCCTGTTCCAACGGCGCCGAGGCCTATACCGTCGCCAGCGAACTCGCCCGTGCCCGGCCGACGCTCCAGTGGCAGATTCGCGCCTCGGATCTGCATGCCCACACTGTCCAGCAGGCGCGCCTGGGGAGGTACTCCTCGGAGGACGTGGCCAATGGGCCCGCGGTGCCCGCCGCGTTCGTGAAGCGGACCTTCGATGCGATCGGGGATTCGTGGGTGGTCAAGGCCGAGCTCCGGGAGCGGGTCACCTTCGAGCAGGCCGACCTGCTCGATGACCGCCTCGCCGCGCGCATGCCGCCGGCAGACATTGTCTTCATCCAGAACGTGTTGTTTCACCTGCCGCCGCCGCTCGCCAGACGGGCCTTCGCCAACGCCATCGCTACGATGAAACCGCGTTCAGTGCTCTTCCTCGACGGCATGGAATTGGACATGCGGGTGGAGTTGACGCGGTCCGCAGGCCTGGCGCCGCTTCAGTTCAGGACCAGGCAGATCTATGAGTATTCCCGGCGGCACATTGCGGCGAACTGGTGGGATTACTACTATGGCTGCGAACCGTATTGGTCACTGGCCACCGACCGAGACCGTCGCTACGGGACGATCTTCCTCAAGGGGGAGGGGCAGGGCTCGACACGCCGGCAATGAACTTCCGTAACGCCCGCCAAACCACCAGAGGGATTCCGTGTTCCCCCTCGAACGGTATCCAGGTCACCACGCCACCACCGGCGGTGCACAGGTCCCGGAGCGCCTCCCCGGCGTGAAACCCCAGGTCCGGATCGTGGGTTCCGTGGCTCACGAGGATCGGCAGCCCGGCCAGCCGCGAGGAAAGCGGCGCCCACTCATCCGCGGAAATCCGTGACGCCGACAGGAGCGCCAGTCCCGCGAGCTCGAGGCCATCCCGCAGCACCGCATCGCACGCCAGCATCCCCCCCTGTGAGAAGCCGACGAGAACAAGGGGCACTCCCGGATGCCGCCGCCCGACTTCCTCCACAATGTCTCCGAGCAGCGCGCGCGCGGCCGTAGCCCCCGGGGGATGTTC
>DAOLIZ010000294.1:0-1721 GCA_035328285.1 Gemmatimonadales bacterium | reverse complement strand
TACAGCGTGGCACAGGACGACACCGGCCGTGTGCTCTCGCGCACGGCAGACTTCTCTCCAGGCCGGCCCTTCCGACTGCGCGTGAGCGACGGGTCGGTGCCGGCACGCGCGGAGTAGCCCACATGGCCAAGCAACCGACCGGGGTCCCCACCCTGCAGGACGACCTGCGCCGGCTGGAGGAGATCGTGCGCCGGCTGGAAGCCGACGACGCCGACCTCGACGCCGCGCTCGCGCTCTTCGAGGAGGGCGTCGTCCGGCTCCGGGCGGCCCGTGAGCGCCTCGCAGAGGCGGAGGCCAAGGTCAAGAAGGTGGTCGAGCAGGCGGACGGAAGCGTGGAGCTTGTCGACCTCGACGGCTGAACCCGGCGCCGAGGCCCTGCTGCGCGAGTCGCGGGAGCGGACCGACGCGATTCTCGAACGGTGGGCGGCTCGCCTCGAGCGGGAAGTCCCCGGGACGCTCGGGCGCGCCATGGCGTATGCGCTGCGGAGCCCCGGCAAGCGGGTCCGCCCCGCGCTGGTCATCGCGGCGTACCGCGCGTGCGGCGGCCGCTCCCCGTCGGTTGACGGGATCGCGGCGGCCGTCGAAACCGTCCACACCTATTCGCTGGTCCACGACGACCTCCCCTGCATGGACGACGACGACCTGCGCCGGGGGCGCCCGACCACCCACCGGGCGTTCGATGTGGCCACCGCCACCCGGGTCGGCTTCCTCCTGGTTCCCGTCGCGGCGCGCGTGCTCGTCGAGGCCGGCCGCACCCTCGGCCTGTCCGACGCGGAGATCGGGCGGCTGGCCGCGGAGCTCTTCACCGCCGGTGGGATCAGCGGCATGGTCGGGGGCCAATGGCTCGACCTCGAGGCCGAGGGGAAGGTCCTCGCGCTCGACGAGCTCCGCGCCGTCCACCGTGGGAAGACCGGCGCCCTCATCGAGGCCTCGTGCGTCCTGGGCGCGCTGGCCGCCCGGGCGCCGGCGGCCCCGCTGGACGCGATGCGCGCCTATGGCCGGGATATTGGCCTGGCCTTCCAGGTGGCCGACGACGTGCTGGACGCGACGGGCACCAGTGAGGAACTCGGGAAGACCGCCGGGAAGGACGCCGCCGTGGCCAAGTCCACCTATGTCCAGTTACTGGGGGTGGAGGGGGCGCGGGAAGCGGCCGCCCGGCACGCCGAGGCGGCGGTGAACTCCCTGGAGCGGTCCGGGGTACCAGCGGACACGCTCGCCGCGCTCGCGCGCTATATTGTGACTCGACGCCACTGACCCAGGACTGCATCTCATGGCACTGCTCGACACCCTGAACGGCCCCGACGACCTCAAGCGGATTCCGCGGGACAAGCTCCCGGAACTGGCCCAGGAGGTCCGCGACCGGCTGATCGACTGCGTGTCCGTCACCGGCGGCCACATCGGCGCCAGCCTCGGCGTCGTCGAACTGGCCATCGCCCTGCTGTACGAGTTCGATTCCCCCGCCGACAAGGTCCTCTGGGACGTGGGGCACCAGGCCTATGCCTGGAAGCTGCTCACCGGCCGCAACGCCGAGTTTCCCACCCTCCGCCAGACCGGCGGGATCTCCGGCTTCCTCAAGCGCTCGGAAAGCGTGCACGACCACTTCGGCGCGGGGCACGCCGGCACCGCCATTTCCGGCGCGCTCGGCATGGCCACCGCCCGGGACCTGCAGGGGGGCGGGAACAAGGTGGTGGCCGTGGTGGGCGACGGCGCGCTGACCTGCG
>DAOLIZ010000293.1:0-1747 GCA_035328285.1 Gemmatimonadales bacterium | reverse complement strand
CTGCCCCGCTGCCCCGCTGCCCCGCCTACTGCGTTGGCAGGACTCTGTACGTCGCCTCCATTCCCATCAGCAGATGCTCGGACACGTGGCAGTGGAAGAGCCACGTCCCGGGGTTGTCGGGTACCATGTCGGCTACCACCATCCCCATCGGCAGCAGCCCGACGACGTCGGTGTTCATGTGCATCGACTGGACCACGTCGCCGTGCCAGTGCGGCGAGTGGAACTCGAAGTTGGTCGAGGCCATCAGGTACCACCGCACCCGCTCCCCCTGGTGCACCGTGAGGCCGGGGAGGTTGCCGTAGAGGTACCCGTTCATCGACTCCTTGAAGCCGTACTGCGATTCGGGGCCCAGGGTCAGCACGCCGAAGACGGTGTCCACCTTGAAGGTCCTCGGCGGGTGGGCAAACTGCGCGAGGCTTTCCCGCCACAGGGTGCTGTTGGTCTCGTCGAACTCGAGGAATCCCACCACCAGTTCGCGGTCCACGTCGTCCGGGGTGGCGTCGGCCCGAGCGTGAGTCCGCGCGGTGATGAGCATCGGGCCGATCAGCCCGGCGTTCACGTCGCCCACCTCGGCGGTGTGGGAGTGGTACATCCAGAAGGCAGTGCTCCCCTGGTCGGGCGTGGGGCCGGCACGCTCCGGCACCGGCCAGATGTAGGAGTGCCGGTCACCGGGCGGCACCGCGTCGTCGTGTTTGGCGGCGGAGTCGGTGCCGTCGGTGTAGGGTGCCCCCTCGGAATCCTTCAGGTAGAACACGCCGTGGGGATGCATGCTGGCCGGGAAGGTGGTGCGGTTGAGGAACACGACGCGGATCGTGTCACCCACCACGCCGCGGAGCAGCGGCCCCAGGATGCCGAGATGCTCCCACTCGGGTGGCCGGGGCTTCAGGGTGGTGAAGGTGGAGTCGGTGTACTCGCGGTAGATCGCCTTGCGGGCCAGGCGGCCCACGTGCAGCGCCCCGGCCGTCATGTAGGGGCGCTGGATGTCGTTCCAGTCAGCGTCGGTGATGAGGTTGCGGCCGGAGGGCGCATAGTCCCAGGTCACCTCCTCCGCCGCCACGTAGTAGGTGCGGGTCATGGGCGGGGGAGCGCCGGCGCCGGCACCTCCCTGGCAGGAGGCGGTGAGGAGGGCGAGGCTTGCGGCAAGAGCCGAGGACGCCGCGGCGCGGTGGAGCAGGGGCATCATCCGGTCCGGAAAGGGGAAGCAGCCAAGGTACGCAAGAACGGGCAGCGCGCAACCGCTCGGCGGGACTTCCGACCGACCAACCCGAACCGGCAACGCCCCTGGAGGTCTAGAGCAGGCGGACGATCCAGTCGCCCACGAAATACCCCACCACCGCCACGCCGAACCCCACCGCCAGCATGTCGACGCCGCTCCGGGCCACCCCGCGGCCGGTGAAGAAGCTCCGCGCCGCCCCGACCCCGAAATGCGAGAGCATGGCGATGGTGAACGAGGTGTAGAGCGCCCAGGGTGCCGTGCTGAAGAGCAGCGGTGCCACAGGAATGAACGCCCCGATCGCCGTCGCGAGTCCGGTGACCCACGCCTCGCGGAACGGCGTGCTGCTGGCGTCGCCGATCTTCAGTTCCTCCCGGACCTTTTCCTCCAGCGCCTTGTCCGGATCGGACATGACCTGCCGGGCGAGTTCGTCCGCCTGGTCTTCGGGAATGCCCTTCGCCTGGTAGAGGAGGCTCAGCTCCTCGGTCTCCAGTTCGGGCATGAGGCGGATCTCTTCCCGCTCCATGGCGATTT
>DAOLIZ010000292.1:0-1754 GCA_035328285.1 Gemmatimonadales bacterium | reverse complement strand
GAGAGCGGCAGGTCGAGCAGGTACGGGCCCGACTCGAGCTCCTCGCACTGGTCGTCCAATGCCGTGCTGTCGCACTGGCTGGTGTACTCGGCGCGCTTGAGTTCCATCTCCTTGACGACCATCTCCACACTGTTGATGACGAGCGTATTCGTGCCGTCGGTGTATTCGACCGGCGCCCCGCTCAGCTGCATACCGGGTGCGGCGGCGGCGGCCGTCCCGCGCGTCGCGATGTTGAGCGAGACCGCGGGGTTCTGGCTGGCGGGCCCGGACGAATCGCACGCCGCGAGCATACCGGCGAACATGAGGGCCCCGACCAGCTGACGATTGCGTGACATGGCATAACCTCCTGAGGGAAGCACAAGGATGATTGGTTTCGGCTTCCTCAAGGGCAACCCGGATGCCATCCATGCCGGCTGTGCTAACATGCTGCCACAAAGAGTGTTACGCCGTATCGATCCGGCGATCGGCTCCCGGGATCGCATCGGAAGGTTACTGGCTGTAATGATACGTTGCAACGGGCCGCTCCAAGTGCCCCATGCCCGGCCCCGGTCTACGCTCGCCGGCCAGCGGTTCCCCGTCCTTATATTGAGTCAAATCCTCACAAGGACCTTTCGATGTCCAGCCTGACGCGCCCCCTCCACCGGTCCACCAAGAACCGCATGATCGCCGGCGTGATGGGCGGACTCGCCGAGTATTTCGACCTCGATCCGACGCTGGTCCGGGTCGGATACGTGGTGGCGTCCATCGTTTCCGTCGCCTTCCCCGGCATCCTGGTGTACATCGTCCTCTGGATGGTGATCCCCGCCGAGGGGAGCGACACGTGACGTTCCGGAATGCCCGGTGGGCGTGGCCGGCATTGATCGCGCTTGGCGCCGCCTGCGCCCGCGAGCCCGCCATTCCATGCGACGAATGTGGCACCCTCGTCATCGCAGCCGCCGGGGAACCGTCGTCGCTCTTTCCTCCCCTGGTCTACGAAACGGTCGGGCGGGACATCACCGACCAGGTGTTCGAACGGCTTGCCAGCCTGGCACCCGATGCCGCGCCGATCGATCCCGCGGGCTATCGGCCCGGCCTTGCCGATCGCTGGGAGCGGGTGGACAGCCTCACCCTCCGCTTTCACCTGCGGGCCGGCGCCGCCTGGCAGGATGGCACGCCCGTCACGGCCCACGACGTGGTGTTCTCGTTCGCGGCATACGCCGATCCCGCACTCGACACTGAGGCGGGACCGGCGCTCGCGGGCCAGGTGACCGTCGAGCCGGAGGATTCCGCCACCGTCCTGATTCGGTTTGCGCGCGCCTATCCGGAGCAGTGGTACGACGCGACCTGGCACGTGCGCATCCTGCCGGCGCACATCTGGGAAGCTGTTCCGCGTGAGGCGTGGGAGGGAGACACCGCCCTGGCGCACGTGGTGGGGAGCGGGCCATTCAGGGTGGTCGACTGGGTGCCCGCCCAGTCGCTCCGCCTCGAGCCGATGCCCGGCGCCGCCACCACCCTCAGGCGGGTTGTCTGGCGCTTCGTGCCTGATCCTGACGCCGCGGTCAACCTCCTGCTCTCCGGCGAGGCCGACCTCGTCGAGCAGCTCGGGCCTCCCGCCCGCATCGCCCGGGTCGCGGCGGATTCCTCCGCGCGGCTGCTCCGGTATCCGTCCGCGGCGTACGGCTTTCTCGGCTTCCGGCTCCAGGACACGAAGGGGCGGTCACACCCCCTGCTCGGCGACCGGGGCATCCGCCGCGCGCTGGCCATGGGCATCGACC
>DAOLIZ010000291.1:0-1765 GCA_035328285.1 Gemmatimonadales bacterium | reverse complement strand
GCACATACTGGCGCGACTTCCACTGCGGCAGGGGAATCGCGACCGGGGAGAGATAACCGAGGATCGCGTACGCGATCAGCCCGCTCCCGCCATCGTTTTGCCGCACATCGATGATCAGCCCGTCGCTGGCCAGGATGGCCGGCCACGCGGCGAGCAACGGCGCCTCGATGGCCGGGTCCCCGAAGGAATTGATGGCCAGGTAGGCCAGGTTGCCCGGCAGCTGGCGAAACTCCATCGGCGGAAGGGAGGTGACCTTCGTGTATCCTGAGCGATTGAGTCGCAGCGTGAACTCGGCTCCCGTTGGCCGCCGGAAGCCGACCGATACGGGGGTCTCGCGGTCACCGGCAAGCAGCCCGTAGGTGTACTGCAGGACCTCGGTGTGCTGCGGAGAGTTGCTGCTCACGTAGGGCGCGCGCTCTCGCGCGACGAAGGCGGGGAGCGGTGTCCCGTCGATCGAGACGATTTCGAGTCCCCGCGACACGCCGAGCGAGTCCAGCGACGGGCTCTCGACCGCGGCCACGAACACGCGATGATCGATTACCTCGAGGCGAAGCGGCGGCGCGCCCTGCCGAGCCGCGATCTCCTTGGGCATGAAGACATCGGTATGGCCGTCGTGGAGGAGCGCCACCATGGACTGCAGGACCCGATAGTACTCATAGGTGCTCGTCGTGGCGCGCACCTTCGGGATGTAGTCGACAAAGGACTTGTCCCAGTCGAGGTCGGGCACCAGCGCGAAGTTCGGGAAGTTGATCTTCACCTCCATCCAGAGACGGCTGAGGCCTGCGATCTTCTCGTCGTCCGCGATGTTCTCGGCGTAGGGCACACTCCAGGCGGCATTGCTTCCCCAGATGACCCCGTCGCGTTCAAGCACCGCCTGCCGGGAGGGCTCGGGCGATTGGGCAGACGCGATTCCCGGCAGCCCGACGAGGAGGACGGTCAGGGCAGAGACGCGGCGCAGGTGTGTCATCCCTGGTCCCCCTCGTGGCGGCGCCAAAACGTCGCCCCGGTACGGAGCGTGGAGCGTGAGCGGATCAGTTCATGATCGGTCTCGCCGAGCCACAGCACGGTCGGGGCCGCGCCGGCGTCGTAGCTTACCCGCCAGGCCGCGACGGACACCCCCAGGGTGGCCACCGTGTCGAGCGCTTCGACCCGGATGTGGACGTCGTGAAACCCCCGGCCGGGATTGTAGGAGGCGAACCGCGCTTCGTACCCGTGGGCAAGCGGCAGCGCTGCCAGGACCTCCAGATCCGCCACCGCCAGGAAGAAGGGGTGCGGCGACTGCTCGGCGAAGGCCGAGGGGGCCGAATCGCTGTCCACGACCGTCCCGATTGCGCTGTCGCCGCGGAACCAGAAGCACTCCGATTCGGTCCCCACCCGGGCAGCGTAGCGCACCGGGGCGAGCGTCGCCGCGTCCACCACCGATGAATCCACGTCGGTGGAGCCGTTCCGGAGGTACCGCTGCACGGCGACGCACACCGGCGTCCCATTCTCAACTGACGGTGCACGGGAACGCATCAGCGTTGCCACCCTGCGATCCGGCTGGCCGGGGGCCGTCATGACCAGCTCAAAAGGTGGGGCTGCATACGGTGTGCAGCGCGGTCGAAGGACTGAGTCCCCGGGCGTTACGAGCGCGGGTGTTTGCATGCCCGCGACGGTCAGCAAGGCGGCGAGAGTGGTGATCAATCAGTCCTCCGTGGAACGATCTGGTGGGTTGGGGTGATCGGTCGATGCGATGGCGTGGAGCCGCCAGACGCCCTGTTCCTTC
>DAOLIZ010000290.1:0-1774 GCA_035328285.1 Gemmatimonadales bacterium | reverse complement strand
AGTTCCGCGATGATGCGGAAGATCTCGCGCACGATCAGCGGCGCCAGCCCCAGGCTCGGTTCGTCGAGCATCAAGAGCTTGGGCTTGGCCATCAGCGCGCGGCCCACCGCCAGCATCTGGCGCTCGCCCCCGGACAGCGTGCCGGCGAGCTGGCTGCGGCGCTCCTTCAGGCGCGGGAAGAGGGTATAGACCTCCTCCATCGTCTGCGCGTGATCGCGCTGCCCCGAGCGGTAGCGCTGGAACGCGCCCAGCACCAGGTTGTCCTCGACGCTCATCTCGCCGAACAGTTCCCGTTTCTCGGGCACGAGGTTCATGCCGCGCGCCACCATGCGTTCGACTTCGGGCACCGCTTCGATCGTGCCGTCGAAGGCGACCTGCCCCTTCGAGTCGAGCACGCCCATGATGGCCGACAGCATCGTCGTCTTGCCCGCGCCGTTGGGGCCGATCACGGTGACGATCTGGCCTTCGCCCACGGTGAGGTTCGCGCTCGTGAGCGCTTCGACCTTGCCGTAGGACACACAGAGCGCCTTCACTTCGAGCACCGGGTTCTTCGCGTTGGCGTTGGTGTTCGGGGCCGGCGCGGTTCGGGGCTGCTGCTGGGTTTGTGTCATCGGGGTGTGTGTCATCGTCCTCTCCTCGCTCAGTCCACGCCGCCCAGGTAGGCTTCGAGCACCGCCGGGTTGCTCTGGATCTCGTCGGGCAGCCCTTCGGCGATCTTCTGGCCGAACTCCATCACCACGATGCGATCGACCAGCCCCATCACGAAGTCCATGTCGTGTTCGACGATGAGGGTGGCCATGCCCTCGGCCCTGAGCTTTTTCAGGAGCTCGCCGAGTGCGGCCTTCTCCTTGAAGCGCAGGCCCGCGGCCGGCTCGTCGAGCAGCAGCAGGCACGGGTCCGAACACAGGGCGCGGGCGATCTCGAGGATGCGCTGCTGGCCGAGCGCGAGGCTGCCGGCTTCCTCATACATGTGCTCGGCGAGGCCGACGCGCTCGATCTGGTACGCGGCTTCCTTCAGGAGGCGCGCTTCTTCCTGTCGATCGAGGCGCCAGGCCGAGCTGAGCACGCCCTTGTGGCTTCTGAGATGCGCGCCGATGGCGACGTTCTCGAGCACGGTCATCGTCGGCAGGAGTTTGACGTGCTGGAAGGTGCGGCTCATGCCCATGCGGGCGATCTCGCGCGAGTCGTGGCCGGCCACCGGCTTGCCCAGGAAGCGCACTTCGCCCGAGGTCGGGGTGTCGACGCCCGAGAGCTGGTTGAACATGGTGCTCTTGCCCGCGCCGTTGGGGCCGATGAGCGCCAGGATCTCGCCCGCCTTGACGGTGAGGCTCATGTTGTTGTTGGCCACCAGGCCACCGAACTTGCGGGTGACGTCCCTGGCTTCGAGGATGAGTTCGCCCGCCTGGGGCAGCGTTCTCCTCGGCAGGGTTTCGGCATTCGGGTCGATCGTCTTCTGCACGCCCCGGACCGGCACCAGGCGCTTGAGGATGGGCCACAGGCCGTCTCTGGCGCGCTGCAGCACGAGCACCATCATGAGGCCGAAGACGATGACTTCGAAGTTGCCGCTGGCGCCGAAGAGCTTGGGCAGCCAGTCCTGCAGCCATTGCTTGAGGACGGTGATGAGGCCGGCGCCGACCAGCGCCCCCCACACGTGGCCGGCGCCACCGACCACCGCCATGAAGAGGTATTCGATGCCGATGTGCAGCCCGAACGGGGTCGGGTTCACGAAGCGCTGCATGTGGGCGTAGAGCCAGCCCGAGGCGCAGGCGTGCAG
>DAOLIZ010000289.1:0-1778 GCA_035328285.1 Gemmatimonadales bacterium | reverse complement strand
CCGCCGGGCGCTCGGCCAGATCCTCCCCGCTGAGGCCACGCTTGCCAGGGTGGCGCGCGGTGCCGGGTCGGAGGCGGCGAGCGGTGACCCGCTTGGGGGCCCGGCCGCAGATCGGCGACGGCACCCCCCCGCCCAGGTGACGCCCATGCTGCAGCACGATCAGGCGGTTGGCGCGGTGGCCTGGCGGGTGCCCGATGGCGGGCTGGTAAGCCAGCAGACGATTCGTGAGGTCCACGAGGCGATCCGCGCGGCGACGCCGCGGCTCGAGGTCGCGCTGCGGCTCGCGGCCGAGACGGACCGCGCCATCAAGGATCCGCTGACTGGCCTCCTCAACCGGCGCGGGCTGGCGGAACGGATGAGCCTGGTCGGGCCGGAGCGGGGCGCGCTCATTTCGCTCGATTTCGACAAGTTCAAGACGCTGAACGACACACTCGGCCATGCGGCTGGAGACGCGGCGCTGATTCACCTGGCGCGCATCCTCCAGGAGCAGGTGCGCGGGGCGGACTCAGCGGCCCGTGTCGGCGGGGAGGAATTCCTGCTCTGGCTGCCGGGGACGTCGCTCGAGGAGGGGGTACGGGTGGCGGAACGTATCCGGGTGCGGCTGGGTACAGCGGGGTGGGACTGGCAGGGCAGGTCGTGGCCCCTGTCGGCATCGTTCGGGGTGGCGGGCTGGCCGGAGACGACCAGGAGCAAGGACAATCTTGCCACCCAGGCCGACGCGGCGCTCTATGCTGCCAAGAGAGGCGGGCGGGATCGGGTGGTAACGTGGACCTCGGCGCTGTGACGGCTGCACGACTGGGCGGCTGGCAGGACCGGTGATACATTTCGCGTGATGTCTCGGACAAACCGAACTACCAAGGGGCGATAGCAATGCGCATGAATGTCCTTCTGGCCATGCTCGTCGTGGGAGCACCATCTGCTCTCATGGCCCAGCAGGAGGAAACTGCGGCCGAAATCAATGCGAGGGCGGAGGCGCTGGCCAAACAGGCGCAGAATCCGGTGGCTGACATGGTTTCCCTCCCGGTCCAATTCAATTGGACCACCGGCGGAGGGCTTGGCGATGAGACACAGCAAATCACCAACATCCAGCCGGTGCTGCCCCTCGCGATCACCGACGACTGGCTCCTCATTTCCCGGACCATCGTACCGTTGGTGAACCTGCCGGGCCCGGGTGGTGAGCGGATCAAGGGGGTCGCTGATATCCAGGAGCAGATCTTCCTCACGCCGAAGAAGTCGAAGGGTGTGGTCTGGGGTGTGGGCCCGGTCTTCTCATTCCCAACCTCGACCAACGCCGCCACTGAAACGGGACAATTTGGGCTTGGACCGTCCGTGGTGGTGCTCAAGATCGGCAAGAAGTGGGTCTACGGATTCGTGGCGAACCAGCTCTGGCGCATTGCGGGGAGCAGCGACACCGATGCGATCAACTCCTTCTTCGTGCAGCCGTTCATCAACTACAACTTGAAGCGTGGCTGGGCCATCTCGACCGCACCGGCCATCACGGCCAATTGGGACGCGGCCAACGGGCAGGTATGGACCGTTCCGCTCGGCCTTGGAGTCTCGAAGATCACCCGGGTCGGGAAGCAGCCCATGAACGTCCTGCTCCAGTACTATCACAACGTCGAGCGGCCTGACGCGGCCGGGGCCGACCTGGTGCGGATGCAGTTCACACTGCTCTACCCGACCGTGGGGCGGTAGCAGTCTGCTTGCCCCCGTGGCACGGAAAGTGTATCATTCTGACACACCCAAGGGGGCGATCGGCTTCGACGGGTTGGAAGAAG
>DAOLIZ010000288.1:0-1787 GCA_035328285.1 Gemmatimonadales bacterium | reverse complement strand
CGGTCAGGGCGTCGGTGGTGCCGGCGTCGATGATGAGGTCGGGCATGGTGAGCACCCCCGCCGAGTCGATCTGCGGGCGCCCGACGGCGTACAGGGTTCCGTTGGCCGCTCCCGCGACCGTCAGCGCCACCACCACCCGGCCGTCGCCGAGGGGCGTCGGCTTGAGGTGCCGAATGGACATCGTGCGCCTGCCCACCTTGATCTTGGTTTTCGCGAGCGCCTTGGAGAGGATGTCCTCCGCCACGTCGTACGGGAGGCGCCCCTCGCTCAGGATGAGGAGCTCGGGGGGCGGCGCCTCGCTCCGATCGGGCGGCAGGAGCGGGTTGGTCGAGGAGTCGGGACGGGCGCCGCCGACGATCCGGGGATTCGCCTCCAGCCCCACCTGCCACACCAGGGTGTCGCCCGACGTCGTCGGCGGGAGGAATCGCATCGAGACCGGGTTGATCAGGAGCCAGAGGCTGTCGGTCAGCCGAAGCGGCTTCTGGATGGTGCCCCAGACCCCTTCGACCGTCTGCTTCAGCGGGAACGCGAGGAGCTTCTGGTCCACCTTCTTCAGCTCACCCTGCAGCGCCCCCTCCGCGGCGGCGAGCACCTTCTCCGTCACGTCGATATGCGCGGCGGTCACCTCGCACTGGTCCCGCTCGGTGTCGGTGAGCGGCACCGCCCGGACCGTGGACTTGGTCCGGAACCTCCAGTCCTCGTCGATGCGGCCCGTGATCTTCAGGGTTACCCGGGCGCGGGGTTGCTCGTCGCCCTCCCCGGTGCCGCAGGAGGCGCTCACCTCCGGCAGGACCGGCGCGTTGTACCACCCGCGTCCCTGGTAGTGCAGCACCGACGACATCGTCACGGTCCGGCCCTCGATGCCGAGGCGGAACGGCTCGCGCTTGATCTGGTAGGCGATGTGCAGCCGGTCATTGCCCTTGACGGCGAGCTTGTCGTCGATGTCCCCGATCGTGGCCGGTACCTCCGACTCGAGCCAGTCGAGCCCGGGCTTCAGGTCGTAGCGAACCGGGATCTCCAGCCGCGAGGGGGGCACCGGCGGCAGTGATTCCGCCACGACACCCGTCACCATGGCGGGTGGCGGGGCCTCGAATGTGTCGCCGCCACACCCCGCGACAAGAAGGGACAACAGGACGGCGCTCGCCAGGGCGAGTCGATCGGGGAAGTTTGGCATGCACGGAATCTTAGTCGGGATGACACCCGGACAGGGGCGGGCTAGCTTCCAGTTTGGCTGCCCTCCCTCGGAGATACGACAATGCCATTCGTGATTCGCCGTCCGCGCCTTGCGCCGGTGCTCGCCGCCAGCCTCCTGGCCGCGTGTGCCCCGGGCACCCCGACCGCCGCCCCGGTTCCCGCCGCGGCACCCGCCACGGTGGTGCAGGAACGGCCGGTGCCCTACCCGATGGAGGAATCCCCCTGGTTCCGGCGCGCGGTGACCAACGACACCCGCACCCGGACCGGCGTCCCAGGGGCCAAGTACTGGCAGCAGTGGTCCAAGTACGACCTGGCCGCCACCTACGATCCCGCCACTGGCCGCGTCAGCGGCACCGGGACCATCCGCTACTACAACCGCTCGCCGCGCCAGCTCACCACGGTCTACGTCCACCTGCGCGACAATCTCTTCAGCGACAGCGCGCTCCGGAACGAGACGGTTCCGATCACCGGCGGGGTCACCCTGTCCCGGGTGGCGGTGCGGGGCACCGACGTGCCCGAGGCGACCGACAAGGCCCGCGGCTACAAGATCAACAGCACGGTGATGTCGGTGCCGGTGCTGCCGGCGCTCGCCG
>DAOLIZ010000287.1:0-1787 GCA_035328285.1 Gemmatimonadales bacterium | reverse complement strand
CGGTCAGGGCGTCGGTGGTGCCGGCGTCGATGATGAGGTCGGGCATGGTGAGCACGCCCGCCGAGTCGATCCGCGGGCGACCGACCGCGTAGAGGGTGCCGTTGGCCGCGCCCGAGACCGTCAGCGCCACCACCACCCGGCCGTCGCCGAGGGGCGTCGGCTTCAGGTGGCGGATGGTCATCGTCCGCCTCCCCACCTTGATCCTGGTCTTCGCGAGGGCCTTCGAGAGGATGTCCTCCGCCACGTCGTAGGGAAGGCGCCCTTCGCTCAGGATGAGCAGCTCGGCGGGGGGGGCCGGGGTCCGCTCAGGCGGGAGGAGGGGGTTGGTCGAGGAATCGGGACGTGCTCCGCCGACGATCCGGGGATTCGCCTCCAGCCCCACCTGGAAGCGCAGCGTGTCGCCCGCCGTCGTCGGGGGGAGAAACCGCAGGGACACTGGATTGATCAACAGCCAGAGGCTGTCGGTCAGGCGGAGCGGTTTCTGGATCGTTGCCCAGACATCCTCGACGGTGGTGCGGAGCGGGTAGGCGGCCACCCGCTGGTCCACCTTTTTCATCTCGCCCTGCAGCGCGCCCTCCGCGGCGGCAAGCACCTTTCCCGTCACGTCGATATGCGCCGCAGTCACCTCGCACTGGTCCCGCTCGGTGTCGGTGAGCGGCACGGCCTTCACGACCGACTTGGTGCGGAAACGCCAGGTGTCGTCGATGCGGGCCGTGATCCGCAGCGTCACCCGGGCACGCGGCTGCTGGTCGCCCTCGCCGGTGCCGCACGAGGCACTGATCTCCGGGAGCAGCGGGGGGTTGTACCAGCCGCGACCCTGGTAGTGCAGCACGGAGGAGAGGGTGACGGTCCGGTCCTCGAACCCGACGTGAAACGGTTCGCGCATGATCTGGTAGGCAATGTGGACCCGGTCATTGCCCGTGACGGCCAGCTTGTCGTCGATGTTGCCGATGGTGCCCGGCACCTCCGACTCAAGCCAGTCGAGCCCCGGCTTGAGGTCGTAGCTGACGGGAATCTCCAACCGCGACGGGGGCACGGCCGGCAGCGACTCCTGGACCACGCCGGCGACCATCGCCGGTGGCGGCGCCTCGAAATGGTCACCGCCACACCCTCCGGCGGACACGAGCAGGAAGGCGGCAATCGCCGCAGCGAGTCGATCGGCGTGAGTTGGCATGCGGGGAATCTTAGCTGGGATGACACCCGTACAGGGGCGGGCTAGCTTCCAGACAGCCCGCCTTCCCCTGGAGATCCGACAATGCCATTCGTGATTCACCGTTCCCGGTGTGTGCCGGCGCTCGCCGCCTGTCTCATGGCCGCGTGTGCGCCGGGCACGCCGACCGCCGCTCCGGTTCCCGCGGCGGCACCCGTCGCGGTGGCGCAGGAACGGCCGGTGCCGTACCCGATGGAAGAATCCCCCTGGTTTCAGCGCGCGGTGAAGAATGAGACGCGTACCCGTACCGGGGTGCCCGGCGCCAAGTACTGGCAGCAGTGGTCCAAGTACGACCTGGCTGCCACGTACGATCCCGCCACCGGCCGCGTCACCGGCACCGGCACCATCCGCTACTACAACCGCTCGCCGCGCCAGCTGACCACGGTCTACGTTCACCTGCGCGACAACCTCTTCAGCGACAGCGCCTTGCGAAACGAGACGGTCCCGATCACCGGCGGTGTCTCCCTCTCGCGGGTGGCGGTGCGCGGCACCGACGTGCCCCAGGCGACCGACAAGGCCGGTGGCTACAAGATCAACAGCACGGTGATGTCGGTGCCGGTGCTGCCGGCGCTCGCCG
>DAOLIZ010000286.1:0-1819 GCA_035328285.1 Gemmatimonadales bacterium | reverse complement strand
GTGACGCGTCCTCCGCATGCGAGGCGTTGGCGATCCAGAGGGTGGGGTCGCCGTTAATGAAATGATCCGCGCCGTCCTCGAACTCGACCAGAAAGGCGCGGAACTCCGAATCGGCGGCGGTCCGGGGCGGGGCCAGGGTGTGGGAAGGGGTCTGGGCGCCGACGCGCGAGGGCACGGCAGCGAAGGCGAGTAGCGCGATGGCCACGAAGCGGACGACGGTCATGGGCGGCTCCAGTGGTTACTGCGGTGTCCTCGTGTGGTCCATATGCCGATGGACCAGCTTCCATTGGCATTGCTCGCGGCGAAAGACGTTGGTGGCTCTCGTGAACGCCTGCGTTGGGCCGGGTTGCCCGATTCGTTGGACCGTGACGTTCTGGAGCGTAACAGTGTAGGCAAAGTTGCCCTCGACCCCAATCGCGAGGTATTCCAGGGATGCCTTGGCACCGCTCGGAACAAATTGCTTGGCATTTTCGCGGTACAACGTCCCGACCTGCGTCCACCCGCGCGCGTTGTAGCCGAACGGGTTGAGGAGGGTGACGTCGTCGCGGTGAGAGGACTTGGCCAGCAGCAGGTTCGGATTCCCGTTCATGAACAGGTCGGCGCCCCCCTCGAATTCCACCAGGTAGGCGCGGAAACTCGAGTCGGCGCTGACGCCGGTGAGGCCGCACGCGTCGGGCGCGTTCGACCAGCGGGTGCGTTCGACGGCAATGGCCGCGGCAAACGCCACCACGATCGCGAGGAGGTAGCGCAGGATATTCATCGCGTCTCTCCGGGGCCTGGGGCCCGGCTATGGTGTGGCATCATGACCCGCTTGGCAACACGGAAAGGCTGGCGCCCAGCGAGAGCCAGGTGCCCGGACCGGATTCGTAGTATGCCCCGTTGACGTCGTTGGCGACCACGTTGGCGGTATACACGGTGCCGAACAGGTTGTCGACACTCGCGAAAATGCCTACGGGCCCCACCTGGTATCGGCCGTTGAGCTGGACCAGCGCGCGCGCGGGGACCGCGCGGAAGGGAACCGGGACGATCGCGGTGCCGCGACGGACATAAGTGACCCCTTCCTCCTCGTTGCCCGTCTCGACATACATCTGGCTCTGCCACTCGAATTGCATGCCGAGCGAGAGGGCGGTGAGAGGGCGCGTCACGATGTTCGCGGTAATCCGGCTCTGGGGAATGGTCGGCATCTGCTTGCCGTTGTAGACCACCGGTTGAGACACTCCGGCGGAATCCAGCACCGTCGTGACGTAGTCGAGCAGGCGGAAATCCGAGTAGGTGTACGTGGCGCTGACATCGAGCCACCGGGCCGCCAGCCAGGTGACGCCCAGCTCGATGCCCACATTCCGCGAGTGGCTGGCGTTCTCCGGCAGGCTGACCCCGTTGATGTTCATGGGCACGAACTCACCATCCACGTCGGCATAGAACACCGCGGCGTCGTACCGGAAGGTGGGTCCGAGCATCCCGCGGGCGCCCACTTCGTAGTTCCAGAGCGACTTGGGGTGCAGCGTCGTGCTGAGCGACTCACCGGGAGAGGGGGAGATCTCACCGACGGCCGGGACCTCGAACCCTTTCGCGATCGAGGCGTAGGTGAGCGTCAGGGGACTCACCTGCCACGATGCCGTGAGCTTCGGCGACCATTGGTCATAGGTTGTGTCCTGCGCCGGGATCAGGCCCGGAAAACTGCTCGTGAATCCGTAGGAAACGGCATCGTACCGGAGGCCGAGAGTCAGGTTGACGGCCTGGCTGGCCTGCCACTCCCCCTGCCCATAGATCCCGAGGCTCGAGATGGCGTCGGTGCCGCGGTCGCGGAGCGAATCGGCGA
>DAOLIZ010000285.1:0-1823 GCA_035328285.1 Gemmatimonadales bacterium | reverse complement strand
TGCTGAAGAAGGGCCCCTCGGCGCGGTCGGAGAGGTAATGAATGTGCCGGGCGACCACTTCCTTGCCGGTGCCGCTCTCGCCGCCGATGAGCACGGTGGAGTCCGTCGGCGCCACCTGCTCGGCCAGCTTGAGCACGTCGAGGAAGCGCTTGGACTTGCCGATCGGCCGGGTGCTCCCTCCCCGCTCGCGCCGCTTGATCTCCTGCTTGAGCTGCTTGTTTTCGACCCGGACCGAACGGAACTCCGCGGCCCGGCGCAGGATCGCGAGCAGCTCGTCGTTGGCGAACGGCTTCTGGATGTAATAGAACGCGCCGGCGTTGACGGCCCCGATGGCGGTCTGGAGCGACGCCTGCGCCGTCATCAGGATGACGGGGGTCATCGGGTCCTGGTCGCGCGCCGCCTGCAGGATGTCGATGCCGGTCACCTGCGGCATCCGGACGTCGCTCAGCACGATGTCGAACTGGCCGGTCCGTATCGCCTCCAGCCCCGCCTTCCCGCCCTGGGCGGTCGTGACCTCGAAGCCTTCCTTCT
Source organism: Gemmatimonadales bacterium (assembly GCA_035328285.1). Lineage (GTDB taxonomy): Bacteria > Gemmatimonadota > Gemmatimonadetes > Gemmatimonadales > GWC2-71-9 > SPDF01. The sequence continues at coordinate 1,292 of DAOLIZ010000285.1, read as the reverse complement.
TCAGGAGGATGCGGAGGGTGTCGAGAATGCCGGACTCGTCGTCGACGATCAACAATGTGGGCTGCGTGCTCATTCGTCTTCCTCAGCCGCCCATTTGGCGGGCAGGAATATGGTGAAGGTGGTTCCCTCGCCGACCGTCGAGGCCACCGTAATCAAACCCCGGTGCGCCTCCACCGCCCGCTGGACGATGGCCAGGCCGAGGCCGCTGCCGCCCGGCCGGCCGCTCACGAAGGGCTGGAAGAGCCGGTCAGTGAGGTCCTCCGGAATCCCGGGGCCGTCGTCGATCACGTCGAGCCGGATCGGCGACTCGATCCCGCTGCCCCGCGGCACGTCGCTCTGCAGGGCGGGCCCGATGCTCACGGTCACGGAGACCGGCCCCGCGGCGGCTTGCACCGCGTTCAGCACGAGGTTGGCGATCACGCGGTGCAGGAGGTCCTCGTCCGCATCGATAATGGTCGCGGGGCCCGTGACCTGCAACACCGTGTCGGCATGGCATTCCGGGTGGGCCTCGACCAGGTGCACCGCGGCCGTCGCGATCTCGCGGAGATCCACCGGCTCCCTCCGGGCGGCGCGGACCCGCGAGAAATCGAGGAACTCGCTCAGGAGCCGGCTGAGCCGGTCCGCCTCGCGCACGATCAGCGTGGCCAGCGTCCGCTCGTCGTCGCCGGCGCCCGTGGCCGCGGCAAGCTGTTCCACCGAACTCCGGATCGAGGCGAGGGGATTCCGGATCTCGTGCGCCAGCGAGGCGCTCAGCGACGCCACCGCCTCCAGCCGCTCGGCGCGCAGGTGCAGCTCCTGCAGGTGCTTGCTCTCCGAAATATCGTTGAACAGCGCCGTGACCGACGGATGCTGGGAAGTCTCGCGTGCAAAGGTGGTCGTCATGAGGCCGATCGGGAAGGAGCTTCCGTCCTCCCGAAAGACGATGCCCTCCGCGCGATTCACCTTGCGCCCGCTTCGGATGCCCGCCACCAGGCAGGCCCACAGCTCGGAGCTCTTGGACTTGAGGTGATCGAGCACCGGCAGCCCGACCTGGGTGGTGCCGTCGATGCCGAGGAGGCGCTCGGCCGTGGGATTGATGAACGCGAGCCGCCCGAAGCCATCCACGGTCAGCACGCCGGAGCGGATATTGAGCAGGATGTCATCCGCCTCAAGCCGCACCCGGCGCAGCTCCAATTCGAGCGTGTCCTGCTCGGCGCCGGCCTGCCGGAGACGCGCGGCGAGAGCCGCGACGATGCCAAAGACCGTGTTGAAGATGACCACCTGGCCCCAGAAGGGGAGGCCGAGCGCCCCGC
>DAOLIZ010000284.1:0-1827 GCA_035328285.1 Gemmatimonadales bacterium | reverse complement strand
GGTAGGAAACCGAGGCGTGCTCCCCCTGGCCGATGACCACCAGGCGCTCGGCGTTCGGGATCGGCAGCGGGCGGAAGAGGTAGGTGTCGACCATCGCCCAGATCGACAGCGTGGCGGCGATGCCCAGCGCCAGCGCCAAGGCCGCGGTCGCCGCGAAGAGCGGGCGGCGGAGGAGTGACCGGGTGGCCAGACGGAGGTCCTGTGCGAAGTCGATCATGCGTTCCATCCGTTCGAGGGTGCGCTCGCGCCGGGAGGCGAGGCGGCCACACTCGTGTTGAATGCGGGGGAGATCGCCGAAGCGCTCCAGGGCGGCGCGGCGGGCGGCATCGGGGGCGAGTCCGCGGTCCACCAGTTCCGCGGCCCGCATGTCGAGGTGAAAGGCGAGTTCCGCATCGACGTCGGCGAGCGGGTCCTTGCCGAAGAGCCGACGGAGGCGCCGCCAGACCTTCCCGCCTGCGCCGCGGAACTCGGGTGCGTCAGGCCGCATCGGGGGTCGCGTCGAAGGCCTTGAAGATCGCGCGCGCAAACCTCGTGAAATTGTGGGTCTCGGCCTGCAGCTGGGCGCGACCGGCGGGGGTCAGGCGGTAGAACTTCGCCTTGCGTCCCGAGTCGGAGACCCCCCATTCACTCTCGATCCAGCCGCGCCGCTCGATGCGGTAGAGGGCGGGGTAGAGGGACCCCTCCTCGATGCGGAGGGCGTCGTCGGTCACCGACTCGATCCACCGGGCCACCCCATAGCCGTGAGTGGGACCCCAGGTCAGGGCCTTGAGGACCAGGGCATCGAGGGCCCCGCGCAGGAGTGTGACGGTATCGGCCATCTTGGACTCTCCATAGAGTTTCTAGGTATACAGTATGGCCGCTTCCCTAGAAATTCAAGGGGTGGCCGGTTGGGCCACCAACGAAAGCCCCGCCGTCCTCTCGGACGGCGGGGTCTGGTAGTCATGCAGGGTGATACCCCCCGGATCCCTCTGAAGGGCGGGGCGTGTCGCTCGTTGCGGTGGGTCAGGGGCTGGGATGCCGGCTTTCGAAGGCGGCCACCTCTTTTTCGATCGCCTCCTGGGCCCGTCCGTACCGGGCCTGCAGTCGGCCCACCAGCTGGTCCCGCTTGCCGGCAATGACGTCGAGGTCGTCGTTGGTCAACTTCCCCCACTGCTCGCCCACCTTGCCCCGCAACTGCTTCCATTCGCCCTTGAGCTGATTCTTGTTCATCGCTTCCTCCGGATGTGGGAATAGGTCACAATCGTCTGGGCCCGCTCCGGGCCGCCCAGTTTTACGCGGGCACCGGCGCCCACCACGTGAACCGCTGGGGGGCAGTCTGCCTCTTCGCTTTCTGTTCTGGTGCTCGGCGGACACGGTCGTTCGAGCAACCACTTCCGTGCGCCCAGGGCCCATTCAGACCGAGCCACGCCTGCCCCCGATGAAGTTCCAGATGAAGACGACGAGGGCGACGACGAGCAGGAGGTGGATCAGGCTTCCGCCCACCGGTACCACGAATGCACCGAGGAGCCAGAGGACCAGGAGCACTGCCGCGATGGTGACTAACATGAGAATCCCCTTGCTGGAGCGATTAGGCATCTATTCCCGCATCGTGCGGGGCCGATGACCAATGCTACCTGAGAGCGTCGGTGGGGGGTATTGCTCTTTCGGTTGAGTTTGTACTTAGCTCCATCGGCGTACTCGTTGGCGGCTCCGTGGATCGGGAGTCGGGTCGGTGCTGGCAGATCCGTCGATGCGGGGGCTAGATTTGTCGCTCACCCCAGCCCGGAACTGTGATGCCTGCCCTGATCGAATGCGTGCCCAACTTTTCCGAAGGACGCGACCCCGAAG
>DAOLIZ010000283.1:0-1830 GCA_035328285.1 Gemmatimonadales bacterium | reverse complement strand
CGCCGGGGTGACGGCGGGGCCGTCAGTGCTCAAATATAGAACAATCGGGGGTTCCCACGTGGACTCTCTGGCGTCCCGGCTTCGCGAGCGGTACATTTGCCCTCCCCCGCCCACTACATCCCAACCTCGGTATTCGTATGGCGCGGTCGTACCGGCATGAGTTCCTCGCGGTTGCTCTTCTGGGTGGGCTGTCGTGCTCCTCCGCCTCAGAGTCGTCTGGTTCTGGGCCTGGGACCACGGGACAACTCCGCTTGCTCAGTGCTCCAGTCCCCTCCGATACCATCGGGGCAGTTCAGGCAACGCCGCTCGAGGTACAGCTGCAGGACGAGGCGGGAAAGCCGGTCGCTGGTGCCGAAGTCAGGTGGTCGGCTTCCGGCCCAGACGGCCAGTGGGCCCGATTTGCGGCCACCCCAACTTCGTACCCCTGGGAAAGTTACGTGGATACGACTGATGCAGGCGGGCGCTCTGCCGCCATCCTGATCCGCGGATTGAAGGTGGGTCAGATGACGATGTTGGCGGAGGCCACGGCGCACGGGCTATCCGCAACCGCCAGCTTTGCGACGACAGTCGGCCAGCCAGCATCGGTGCGCGCACCTACACGAGATACGGCGCTCAGGGTTGGCGCCGGCTTTCGGCTCCGTCCACGCGTCTTCGATCTGGGCGGCAACCCCCGCGCGGACGCGGTGGCTGTCACGACCCTTTCGGGTGGTTCATCCATCCAAGTCGTGGACGGCGACTCACTGCTGGCCACCACCATCGGCCGGGTCGCGGTGCGTTCCAGTGCCTTCGGCCTGGCGGACACCATGTGGATCAGCGTGGTGCCGACTGGGACGCTCGCGGCGTACAGCATCGGCCCCTCGACAGCCAACGACGACCAACTCGCCGTGTTCGACACGGACGGAAGGGACTGGCGGGTCCTCCATACACTCTTGTTCCACTACAACTTCGAGCCAGCCGTCGACTGGGAGCCCGATGGCAATGCGGTGGCATTCCAGGATGCGGTCGGTGGCCTTGCACGCTTGTTCCGGGCAAACATGACCGGCACCGTGACGCCACTCCTCAGCGATGCAAACCGCCAGGCTGAAGACCAGGTTCCACGCTACTCTCGCGATGGGGCGTGGGTGTACTACACCGGGGTGCTGACGCCCTGGTCATCGGAGGCGTCTCTCTTCCGCGCATCGCAAGTCGGGGGCGGGGTGGAACGCCTGACCCTGAGTCCGAGCATCTACACCACCGACGCGGAGCCGGATGCGTCGCCGGACGGAACTCGCGTGGTGTTCGTCACCGATCGCCCCGATTTCAATCCTGGTGGCGGGAACGATTTTGACCTGGCGATCCTCAACCTCGCGGACAGCGCCATCACCGTGTTGAGTCTCCCCGCGCGCACTCCCCGCTGGTCCCCGGTCGGCGACCAGATCGCCTTCATCTCCGGCGGGCAGGTTTGGCTCGTGTCGCCGGATGGTTCCAACCTGACCCAATTGACTTCCGGCACCGAGACCTATCGGCCCGGCCTGAGTTGGGCACCTGATGCCCAGTGGCTGGTGGCCGCCACGGAGTCCGGAATTCGAGTGATCGAAGTGCAGACCGGGTTGACGCTACCGCTCGCGTTCACGCGCTACTTCGTCTCCCCATCGTGGCGGCCCTGAGCGACGGACACCGCCGGGCCGATGGCCTTGCTCACCTCCGCCTAGCACGCTGGGCCTCCGCGCTCCAGAAACCGACTACGGTTCCGGGAACGGGCGTGTGGGGCCGACCATTCCCTCCCGAGTCAACATGCAGATCCCCGACCAGGGCCGATCGGGGTGGAAGGCGTCGCCGCCCGGCAAGTAG
>DAOLIZ010000282.1:0-1842 GCA_035328285.1 Gemmatimonadales bacterium | reverse complement strand
CCGCCGCCCTCTTCACCTATGCGGCGGCGTTCAGCCTGGCGTACATGTCGCTCGCCGCCGGCACCGGGGCGCTCATTCTCTTCGGCGCGGTCCAGGTGACGATGCTCCTCGCCGGGCTCCGCGCCGGGGAACGCCCCCGCCCGTCCGAATGGCTCGGCCTGGCACTCGCCCTCGTCGGGCTCGTCGTCCTGGTGCGACCCGGGATCTCCGCCCCGGCACCGGTGGGGGCCGCGCTGATGGCGACGGCCGGGATCGCGTGGGGCGTCTATTCCCTGCGGGGCCGCGGAAGCCGGGAACCGCTTCGCAACACGGCGGGCAACTTCATGATGGCCGCGCCGGTGGCCCTCCTCCTGGTGCCGCTGGCCGGCGGCATCGGCGCCTGGACCCGCGGGGGAGTCGCCCTCGCGGTGGCCTCCGGCGCCCTCGCCTCCGGCGTCGGCTATGCGATCTGGTATGCCGCGCTGCCCGCCCTGACCGCCACCCGGGCCGCGCTGGTCCAGCTGCTGGTCCCGGTCCTTGCGGCGGCGGGGGGAGTGGCGCTCCTTTCCGAGGCCATCCCGCTGCGTCTCCCGGTGGCGGCCGCCCTGGTGCTGGGCGGGGTGGCGCTGGCGGTCACCGCCAAGTCCTCCTGAGCCGGGAGCGAGCCCCGATGCCAATCGCCCTGACCCGCGACGTCAGCCCCGCCATGCACCTCTGCGAGCTCAGCCATCTCGCGCGGACGCCCATCGACCACGCCACGGCACTGGCACAGCATGCGGCGTACGAGCAGGCCCTCATGGAGCTCGGCTGCCGAGTGCATCGGCTGCCGTCGGACGCATCGATGCCCGACGCCGTGTTCATCGAGGACACCGCCGTGGTTACCGATGAAATCGCGGTGATCACCCGCCCCGGCGCGAAGTCGCGACGCGGCGAGACCGAGGCGGTGGCCTCGGCCCTCGGACGCTACCGGCCACTCGCCACCATCGAGGCGCCCGGCACCGTCGACGGCGGCGACGTCCTGCGCATCGGCCGGACCTTCTACGTGGGGAACTCCACGCGGAGCAATCGCGACGGGATCGCGCAGCTCGGTGAGCTGCTCGCCCCCTACGACTACCGCGTGATGCCCGTCGTCACGCGGGACTGCCTCCATCTCAAGACGGCGGCGACGGTCGCCGCCCCGGGCGTTGTCGTCCTGAACCCGGCCTGGGTGGACCGTACCCTCTTCGCGCACCTGACCGTGGTCGAGGTCGACCCGGCCGAGCCGTTCGCGGGCAACGTGCTCCAGGTCGGGGACACGACCATCTGCGCGGCGGCGTTTCCGCGGACCAATCGTCGCCTCGCGGAGGCGGGAGTGGCGGTGCGCACCGTGGACATGTCGGAATTCGCCAAGGCGGAGGGGGGGGTGACCTGCTGCAGCGTCATTTTCCAATCGACGGAGGACCCGGCAACATGACCTTCGCCCGGCGCGTCTTCACGGTGGCCTGGATCTACGGCTTCGCGTCGCTGCTCCCGATGTACGTCATGGAGGGGTGGTACATGGAGCGCCTCCCGCCGGCGCTGACCCACCCGGAGTTCTACTACGGTTTCATCGGCGTGGCGCTCGCCTGGCAGGCGCTCTTCGTCCTGATCGCGCGGGACCCGGCCCGGCTGCGCCCGGCGATGCTCCCGGCGGTGCTGGAGAAGCTGGGCTGGGGGATCGCGGTGCCGGTCCTGGTGCTGCAGGGGCGGGCCCCGGAATTCTTCCTTCCTGCCGCGGGGATCGACCTGGTGCTGGCGGTCCTGTTCGTGATGGCGTGGCGGAAGACGGCGGAGGGCGGATGACGCGGCGCGGGTGGGCGGGCGCCCTGGCCCTCGCCGCCGGGG
>DAOLIZ010000281.1:0-1844 GCA_035328285.1 Gemmatimonadales bacterium | reverse complement strand
GAGACCTGGATGGCCCGGGATGCACCGGTGCCTTCGGGTACGACCATGAACGTCCAGCGGCGATCAGCCATTCCACCAACCTTTGCACTGATGATCTGGGGGGCCACCCTTAAAGCAATCCGCGGGCCGCTCCGCCTGGTCTGCGACCCCCGGGCATGCCCAAGGGTCCCTTTATATTACAAGCATGAAAAATGGCCCCCGGTACAGGGGAAGTCAAGGCGCGGGATTGATATGGTAAGTCGTTGTGAATCAGGTACTTGGGCTTGGTTCCGGCCGCGGGAAGAGCCCGTCCGGCTTGCGGGTGACCGCCCCCACGACGGGCGGGGCCTTGAGCGATTCCCATCGGGCGGCCGCCGCGGCGCCATCCTGCCCCAGTACCGCCCAGAGTTCTTCGGCCTTCCCGGGCATCAGCGGGCTGACCAGGACAGCCAGCCGGTAGAGGCAGCGCGCCAGTGAGGCCAGGGCGGCATCCAGCTCGTCGTCCTTCCCCCCTTTGGCCAGGACCCACGGGGCAGTCTGCACGATATACTGGTTTGCTGCCGTAACGATCCGCCACGCCGATTCTGCTGCACCGCGCAAATCGTTGCAGTCCATCGCTTGCGCATACGCCTCGATCGCCTCCGCCCCGGCCTGGTCGAGCGACGTCTCCCCCGCGCTCGGCACCTTCCCCTCCCGATACTTCGCCAGCATGGCGAGCGACCGGCTCGCCAGGTTGCCGAGGCCGTCGGCCAGGTCCGCGGTGTACAGGTCGACGAAGCGCTCCCAGGTGAAGTTGCCGTCGCTGTCCCAGGGGATCTCCCGCAGGAGGAAGTAGCGGAAGGCGTCGGGGCCGAAGCGATCGATCGCCTCGCCGAGGTCGAGCTTGGTGCCCGCGCTCTTGCTGAAGCGCTCGCCGCGGAAGTACACGAAGCCGTGGGCCCAGACCTGCTCCGGGAGCGGCAGCCCGGCGGCGCGCAGCATGGCGGGCCAGATCACGCAGTGGAAGCGGGTGATGTCCTTGCCGATGACATGCAGCTGCGCCGGCCACTCGGCGCGGGACGCCGGATCGCGGGTGGCGGTCCAGTAGTTGGGCAGGGCGTCGAACCAGACGTAGGTGGTCTGCTGCTCGCCCTGGCTGGTCGGCCGGGGGAAGGGCACGCCCCAGGTGAAGCGTGAGCGGCTCGCCGAGATGTCGTCGAGCCCCTGGCGGAGCAGGGCGAGGATTTCGTTGCGGCGGCTCTCGGGCTGCACGAACCCGCGGTTCCCCTCGATGAGTTCCAGCAGGAAGTCCCGGTACCGGGAGAGCCGGAAGAACCAGTTCCGTTCCTCCACCCACTCGAGCGTCCGCGTGGGGTGCAGCGAGCACCGGTCGTCGGTGATCTCGTTGTCCTGCTTGAACGCCTCGCACCCCACGCAGTAGCGGCCCCGGTAGGACTGCTCGTAGAAGTCGTCGGGGTTGCGTTCGAAGATCCGCTCGATCAGCTCCACCACGCCCGCCTTGTGCGCCTCGGCGGTGGTGCGGATGAACTGGTCGTGCGAGAGGCCCAGCCGCCGCCACATCGCCTCGAAGCGGAGCGCCACCCGGTCGACGAGGTCCTGCGGCGTCACGTTCTCCGCGGCCGCTGCCTGCGCCACCTTCTGGCCGTGCTCGTCCATCCCGATCAGGAACCAGACGTCGTCGCCGCGGAGCCGGTGATAGCGCGCGATCGCGTCGGCGCCGACCTTCTCGTAGGCGTGCCCGAGATGGGGATCGCCGTTGGCGTAGTCGATGGCGGTGGTGATGTAGAAGCGCGCCACTCAGCCTCCGCCGCCCGATGGGCCGCCGGATCCGCCGCCGCCGCCACCACCCCGGCGTCGCCGACCCC
>DAOLIZ010000280.1:0-1858 GCA_035328285.1 Gemmatimonadales bacterium | reverse complement strand
ACCGTAATGTCCGCGGTGACGGTGTAGGAGGTATTCAGCAGCAGCGGGGAGTCCCCCTGCGGCAGGCCAACCATGGGATAGGTGTAGACGAACTCGCTCCGGCCGGCGGTGATGTTCGGCCGCGGGGCCACGATCCGGCCCGCTACAGACGCATCGAGCGGGAGCACATGGTACTTCTGGGCCTCGGCCAGGAACTCGCCACGCATTTCCTTGACCTTCTGCGGGTTCTTGGCCGCGATGTCGTTGTTCTGGCTGAAGTCGGTGTTCAGGTCGTAGAGCTGGAACACCTGGTTGTTGAGCGGATCGGGATTGGCCGGACCGAACGCCTCCCATGGGGCGCGGTTCACCTTGGTGCTGAGCATCCAGCCGTCCTTGTACAGCGCCCACTGGCCCATCATCTCGAAGTACTGGACGTTGTGGCGGGTCGGCACCTTTGCGTTGGCGGCGTCAAAGGTGTAGACAAAGCTGGTGCCCTCGATCGGCGCCTGCTTGATGCCGTCCACCGTCTCCGGCGCCTGGATCCCCGCCGCCTCGAGAATGGTCGGCACCACGTCGATGACGTGCACCAGCTGGTCACGCAGGGCGCCCTTGTCCTTGATGCGCGCCGGCCACGAGACGACCATGTTCTGGTTGATGCCGCCAAGCCGTGAGGCGTTCTGCTTGAACCAGTCGAACGGCGTGTCGAACGCCCAGGACCAGCCGGCCGACATGTGGTTGTAGGTCTCTTCGGTGCCCCATACGTCGTACCACTTCATCTGTACATCGGCCGGCATCATGTTGACGCCGTTGAAGAACGCCACCTCGTTCGGCGTGCCCAGGGGGCCGCCTTCCGCGCTGGTGCCGTTGTCGCCGTTGATGTAGATGATCAGGGTGTTGTCGAGCTTGCCGAGGTCGTCAAAGGCCTGGATGACCCGTCCGATCTCGTAGTCGCTGTAGGCGGCATAGGCCGCGAACACCTCAACCTGGCGGATGAACAGCTTCTGCTCGGTCGGCGTCAGCTGCTTCCACGGCTTGAGGACCGTGCTGGGCCAGGGCGCCAGCGTCGTGTTCTGCGGGATGACCCCCATCCGCTTCTGGTTCTCGAAGATCCGCTGGCGCAGCGCCTCGTAGCCGTCGTCAAAGAGATGCATCGCGTGGATCTTGTCGACCCATTCCTTGGTCGGGTGGTGCGGGGCGTGCGTGGCGCCGGGCGCGTACTTGATCATGATCGGCTTGCTCGGGTCGGTCTGGTGCATCCGGTTCATCCAGTCGATGGCGTCGTCGGCCATGGCGGTGATCAGATTCCAGCTGCCGGGCGCCGCACCCGTGTATGGATAGATTTGCGTGGTGTTCCGGAAGAGGTTGGGCTGCCACTGGTTGGCGTCGCCGCCGATGAAGCCGTAGAAGTACTGGAAGCCCATGCCGGTCGGCCACTGATCGAAGGGCCCCACCTGGCTGGCCTGGAAGGCCGGCACGTTGTGGTCCTTGCCGAACCACGCCGTGTTGTAGCCGTTGTCGAGCAGCATCCGCCCGATCGTGGCCTCGTCCTCGCCGATGATGCTGTTGTACCCGGGGTACCCGGTGGACTGCTCCGAGATGACCCCGAAGCCGGCAGAGTGGTGGTTGCGCCCGGTGATCAGCGCCGCACGGGTCGGCGAGCAGAGCGCCGTGGAGAACATCCGGTTGTAGCGCAGTCCCTCGTTGGCGATCCGGTCCATCGCGGGGGTCGGGATCACGCCGCCGAAGGTGCTCGGCACGCCGAAGCCCGCGTCGTCGGTGATGATCAGCAGCACGTTGGGAGCGCCCGCCGGCGGCACGATGCGCGGCGCCCACCACGGGGTGGACTGCAGCGCGTCGTTCTTGATGACGCCGCCGAACT
>DAOLIZ010000279.1:0-1889 GCA_035328285.1 Gemmatimonadales bacterium | reverse complement strand
ACCTCCGGCACCATGGGCAAGCCGAAGGGGGTGCTCCTCTCCCACCGGAACCTCGTGGACACGGCGCGGCTCAGCGCCGAGGCGCTGGAACTGGTCGATGGCGACCGGGTGCTGGGCACGGTGCCCTTCTTCCACGTCTTCGGGGTCTCGACCGTGATCGGGACCATCGCCGCCGGCGGCACCCTGGTGCTGCAGGAACGGTTCGAGGCGAGGGGAGCGCTGGAACTGCTCGAGCGGGAGCGGATCACCGTCTGCCACGGCGTGCCGACGATGTTCCAGCTCCTGATGCGGGACAGGACGTTCGCGGGCCGCGATCTCACGGCGCTGCGGACGGGGGTGGTGGCGGGCGCGCCGGTGTCGCCCGACCTCGTGCGGCGGATCCGCGCCTGGTGCAATGTGGAGATCGCGTACGGGCTCACGGAGACGGGCCCCACCATCTGCATGACGCGGCCCGGCGACCCGGCCGAGCGTCGCGCGCAGACGGTGGGATGCCCGCTCCCGGGGGTGGAGGTGAAGGTGGTGGACTTGGCGACCGGGAGCTTGCATGGGCCGGAAGCCGTTGGCGAACTCGCGGTGAAGGGCGCCAACGTGATGCTGGGGTATCACCGCATGCCGGGCGAGACGGCACGCGCCCACGGACCGGAGGGGTATCTCCTCACCGGCGACCTCGTGGTGGTGGACGAGGCGGGCGCCGTGCAGATCGTGGGTCGCCGCAAGGAGATGATCATCCGCGGCGGCAACAACGTCACGCCCCGGGAAGTGGAAGACGTCCTCCGGACCCATCCGGCCGTGGACGACGTATGCGTGGTCGGCGTCCCCAACGAATTGCTCGGGGAGCTGGTGTGCGCCTGCGTCGTGCCGGTGGAAGGGGCCATCCTGACCGGCGACGAACTCAAGGAGTTCGGTCGCGACCAACTTGTGGACTACAAGGTCCCTGACCTCGTCCGCTTCTTCGACGCCTTCCCGATGACCGGGTCCGGGAAGGTCAAGCGAATGGAGCTGGCGAGAGTGGTGGACCTGGAGCTGAACACTACGTGAACAACCGTCACATCATCCGCGCCGGCCGCCCGGTCGCCGCGACCGCCGCCACCGTGCACGCCCCGAACGCGGCGCTGCTCATCGACTTCGACAACGTCACCCTCGGCATCCGCTCGGACCTCACCAAGGAACTGCGGACCCTCCTCAACAGCGACATCATCAAGGGGAAGGTGGCGGTCCAGCGGGCCTACGCCGACTGGCGCCGCTATCCGCAGTACATCGTGCCGCTCTCGGAGTCGTCGATCGACCTGATCTTCGCCCCGGCCTTCGGCACCAACAAGAAGAACGCCACCGACATCCGCCTCGCGGTGGATGCCATCGAGCTGGTCTTCACCCGCCCGGAAATCGGCACCTTCATCCTCCTCAGCGGCGACAGCGACTTCTCGTCGATGGTCATCAAGCTGAAGGAGTACGGCAAGTACGTCATCGGCGTCGGCATCCGGGAGTCGGCCAGCGACCTCCTGATCCAGAACTGCGACGAGTACTACTCGTACAGCGACCTGGCCGGGCTCACGAAGGAGGAGGACGTCCCCTCCATCCAGCGCGACCCCTGGGAGCTGGTCCGCGAGGCCGCGGCCCAGATGGTCCGGAACGACGACGTGATGCGCTCCGACCGGCTGAAGCAGGTGATGAAGCAGATCGACCCGCACTTCGACGAGAAGAACGCGGGGTACAGCCGCTTCAGCAAGTTCGTGACCGACGCCGGCGCCAAGGGGATCCTGGTCGTCAACAAGATGGAGAACGGCCAGTACGAGATCGCGCCGGTGGCAGGTGGCGTAGAGCCGCCACGGCGGGGCAGCGGGGCAGCGGGGCAGGGAGGCCGGACGACGGCGGGGCCGCGGGGCCGCGGG
>DAOLIZ010000278.1:0-1896 GCA_035328285.1 Gemmatimonadales bacterium | reverse complement strand
TCTCGTTCCGCGGCAACGACCCGGTGCGCGAGGCGATCCACGCCGTGTTCCTGTTTCACGCCATCCGCGCCGGGCTCGACATGGGGATCGTCAACGCGGGGCAGCTGGCGCTCTACGACGACCTTCCGCCCGACCTGCGGGAGCGGGTGGAGGACCTGGTCCTGAACCGCCGCGCCGATGCAACCGAGCGGCTCCTGGAAGTCGCCGCCACCGTGGCGGGACAGACGATGTCCGCGGGCCCCGACCTGCGGTGGCGGGAAGCGTCGGTCCACGATCGCCTCGTCCATTCCCTGGTCGAGGGCCTGACCGACTGGATCGAGGCGGACACGGAGGAGGCCCGGCAGCAGGCGACGCATCCGCTCGATGTGATCGAAGGCGCACTGATGGACGGGATGAACGAGGTGGGCGACCGGTTCGGCGCGGGGCGCATGTTCCTGCCGCAGGTCGTCAAGAGCGCGCGCGTCATGAAGCGGGCCGTGGCACACCTGATCCCGTACATCGAAGCAGCCAAGGCGCGCGACGGGGGGCGTCCGAAGGGGAAGATCCTGCTCGCCACCGTCAAGGGTGACGTCCACGACATCGGCAAGAACATCGTCGGCGTCGTGCTGCAGTGCAACAACTTCGAGGTGATCGACCTCGGCGTCATGGTGCCCGCCGCGAAGATCCTCGACGCGGCGCGCGAGCACGGCGTGGACCTGATCGGCCTGAGCGGCCTGATCACCCCCTCGCTCTCGGAGATGGCGTTCGTGGCGGGGGAGCTGGCACGCGAGGGATTCACGCAACCGGTCCTCATCGGCGGTGCCACGACCAGCCGGGCGCATACCGCAGTCCGGATTGCACCGGCCTACGCGGAACCCGTGGTGCATGTCCAGGACGCCTCGCGCGCCGTGGCGGTGGCCAGCAGCCTGCTCAGCGACGGGAGCCGGCCCGCCTTCGTGGCGGAAACGCGGGCGGCCCAGGAGGCGCTGCGCAAGGACCATGCGGCAAAGGACGCGACACCGCTCCGGACACTCGCTGATGCGCGGCGGCGTGCCGCACGGCTCGAGTGGCCGGCCCCGCCACCGCGCCCGACCTTCCTCGGCCTCCGCGAGTTCAGCGGCTACCCGCTCGAGGAGCTCGTCTCCCGGATCGACTGGACGCCCTTCTTCCAGGCGTGGGAGCTCAAGGGATTCTACCCGGCCATTCTCGACGACCCCGTCACGGGGGCGGCCGCGCGTGAACTGATGGCCGACGCCGAGAGGCTCCTGCAGGACATCGTGACGAACCGGCGCCTGGAAGCGCGCGCGGTCCTCGGCTTCTTTCCCGCCTCCCGGCTGGGCGAGGATGACATCGCGCTGTATGCCGACGAGGGTCGCAGCGAGGTGCGCGCCGTGATTCACACCCTGCGCCAGCAGATGGCCAAGGCGGAGGGGCGCGCCAATCGCGCGCTCGCCGACTACGTAGCCCCCGCGGAGGTCGCCCCCGACTACCTGGGATTGTTTGCGGTCACGACCGGGCACGGGCTGGACGCGATCGTCTCGGCACGGGAAGCCGCGCATGACGACTACGGTGCCATCATGGCCAAGGTGCTCGCCGACCGGCTGGCGGAGGCGTTCGCGGAGCGCTTGCACGAGCGGGTGCGCCGGGAGTTCTGGGGATACGCCCCGGACGAAGCACTCGACAACGCGTCGCTGATCCGCGAACAGTACCAGGGGATCCGTCCCGCCCCTGGCTACCCCGCCTGCCCCGAGCACACGGAGAAGCGCACCATCCTGTCGCTCCTCGAGGCGGAACAGCGGGCGGGGATCCACCTGACCGAGAGCTGCGCCATGACGCCCACCGCGGCGGTGAGCGGGATGTACTTCTGGCATCCCGGCGCCGCCTATTTCGGCGTGGGCCGCCTTGGACGCGACCAGG
>DAOLIZ010000277.1:0-1897 GCA_035328285.1 Gemmatimonadales bacterium | reverse complement strand
TGCACCGGCCAGAACTTGTTCTGCTTCGCCGCGCACATCGCCACCTGGGCCGCCGAGACGGCGTTGTCGTGCATGGGCAGCGGGAAGTTCACGAAGATCCAGCGCACCTTTCCCGTCTCGACGTACTCCGCCTCGAGCGTCGGGAAGATCTCGAGCGCAAACCGCGCGCAAAAGGGGCACTGGAAGTCCGACATCTCGTAGACGGTGACGGGCGCGGTCGGGCTCCCCTTGGTCCGCGCCGCCATCGGGTCCTGGGCGCGGAGCGGGGCGGCGAGGGCCGCGACGACGAGCAGCGTCGGGAACAGGCGCATGGTTTGGTTCCGGGGTCAGTAACGGGGGCGGTTGACGCCGCTGGCGGCGTTCAGGCGGACGGTGTCGGAGGAGACCGGGACGTTCCAGTACCATTCGGCGTTCGGGTCGGCGGGATCCCAGCTGCGGGAGTAGACCCACCAGGGACCGCCGATGAGGGTGACCTGCGCGACGCCCGAGGCGTCGGTGGTGTCGGCCACCGGGGGCCGGCCGGTCGCGCGCACGATCGAGTCCACCGCCCGGTCGTAGTCGCGATAGGTGCTATCTTGCCATGCACGCACGGCGGCGCGCAGCGACTCGCTCTGGGCGAGGAACCGGGGCCGCGCCGCGTTGAGATCGGCGCGCGCGCGGGCCGCCTCCTTGTCGAGCGCCCGGACCGAGTCGCGCAGGACGACCCACTTTGCGTACGATTCATTGTACTCGGGACTCGTCCGGGAAATCGCCTCGAGTCGCGCCTTCAGGGCCGCCAGGGTGTCGTTGAGCTGGCCGACCTCGGCGATCAGGGCGGTGTACGCCGCGAAGGGCTGCCGGAACGTGGCAAAGAGGGTGTCGAGTTCGTCGGTGTCGGGCCGCGGCGTCGTGGCCCGCGACTCGAAGGCGGCCACCAGGCTGTCCCGGTTGTAGGGCAGGACCACGAAGGAGAACCCGGGCGTCGGCGCACCGGCGGAATCGAGGCCCGGAATCGAGGCGACGACGGTCACGGTGTGCTGGCGATCGCACGCGGCGGTCAGGAGGAGCAGAACGATGCACCAGCGGGACACAGGCGGCTCACGGACGGGAGAAGAGAGGTGACAGGTCGGGTGAAAGCTACCGGGCTGGGACTCGCGCTTCAACTCGCGGTCTTCGCGGGCGCCCTCGCCGCCCAGTCGCCCGTGGACTCGCTCTTTCCGGCCCGGCCCACCGGGTACCTGACCGACGTCGCGGGGGTGGTGGACCCGGCGTCGGCGGCCACGATCGACTCCATCGCGTCGCGGCTGCGGTCGGTGACCGGGGCGGAGTTCGCGGTGGTCACCCTCCCCACCATCGGCGACTACGCCGCCTCCGACGTGGCGCTCGCCATCGGCCGGGCCTGGGGGGTCGGGCGGGCGGCGAAGATCGGCGAGGCCACCCGCAATGCGGGGCTGGTGATCCTGGTGGTGCCGAGGCGCGAGGGTGACCCGAACTCCGGGCACATCTTCATCAGCACGGGGCAGGGGCTCGAGGGGATCGTGACCGACGCCGCCGCCGGGAGCGTGCGGGACGCCATGGTGCCCGAGCTGCGCGCCGGGCAGTACGGGCCCGGGCTGGTCACGGGCACGCGCCTCCTCGCGGCGCGCGTGGCGCGCGGGCTGGGCGCCACGGACAGCACCCTGACCACCCCGGGCCGCCGGACGGAGACCTCCTGGGGACTCCTCCTCTTCCTGTTCATCGTGGCCGTGGTGATCGTGGTGACGATGATCCGTGCCTCGCGCGGGGGCGGCGGCCCGCCTTCCGGGGGGAGTTCGGGGAGGCGTCACCACGGGGTGCCGCCCATATATTGGGGGGGCGGCGGAGGGCGATGGGGCGGGGGTGGCTTCGGGGGCGGCGGTGGCGGCTTCGGAGGCTTCGG
>DAOLIZ010000276.1:0-1954 GCA_035328285.1 Gemmatimonadales bacterium | reverse complement strand
TTTGGCAAGAGGGGAGGTCGGCGAGCAGAGAAGCGGGCCGGAAGTGCGCCTAACGTATCGGTCTTAAGCGGCGCCGCGGCCGACGCAGCCTTTGAGCAATGTGCAGGACGCCGGGCCGCGGCGTCCGCTTCAAAACCACGTTAGGTGGCGCCGGCCGGCAACAGCGGCTACGGGGTCCTGCCCACTGCTCTTAATGACCGATCGACAAGGCGCAGTGCCTGTTCGACGTCGCGTTGCTCCGGGTCCGTTAAGATATCGCCGAGCCCACGAACATTCCGAAGAGCTCGGTACAGCTCATGCCATTCATCAGACGTGCCATTGATCATCGGGTACGCTGCAAGAATGCACCGCAAGGGAGAGAGGGCGCGACGGTCGCACCAACCCTCGACAAGTCTCTTGAGTAGCTCTGGCAGCTCGTCGTTCACCAATGCTCCCGCGCCACCTAACGAATTGGCGCATCAGCTGCGAGGGCGCTCGCGGCAGCCGCCGCGCCGTCCGCGGTTGGAAGCTACGGTGCAGCGGCTGCGAGCACCAGCGCGTCTGCGTTCGTGAGGGCTTTCAACGCCTCTACCAGTATAGAAAGACCGCTAGTGCAACAACTCCCCCGATGTACCAGAACAACTGCGCGACCTTTCGCGGATGCTGACCCTCCTCTGTGAAGGAGTCAGGATCGTTGATCCGGGTATAGAAATGCCATTCCCCTGGGTGCTTGAGGTGTTGGTTGGCGCGGTAAGTCAACGCCCCACCGATACCAAAGTAGGACAGAAGTACCAAGGCGACCACGGCAAACTCCCAGGATGTTCGTTCAAAAGAGACTCCAGCATCGCGCCCTCGCCAGCTGCATGCGCTGGTTAGGCCTCAGTGCTCAACGACGAGCCTGCCACCGGCGCGGATCGCGGCGGCCGTGCATGACCGCGAGGACGGACACGCTCTCGGGCAAGACCACGAAGTAGATCAGGTAGGGGAAGCGCCGGAGCTGGGCACGGCGGACGTCGTCTAGGGCAAGTGGGAATTGCCCAGGAGTGCGCTCGATCGCCGCGAGGACGATCCGGACCGAACGGATGAACTCGTGGCCTAGCCCGGTGCTCCGCTCCTCGTACCACCGAAACGCCTCGGCCAACTCGGCCCGCGCCTCGGGCCGAAGAAACAAGCGCGGCGTCATGCGCCGCGCTCTTCGATCTCGTCCAGGGCCTCCTGCCAAGGTTGGCCAGGGGCACCATCCTTGGCGAGTGCGGCTCGGCGACGTCTGAGCTCCGCCGCCTGCTCCGGGCCCATCTCGATATTCTGCGGCTCGAGGCTATCCCACAGCTGCTCGGCGAGTTCGATGCGCTCCGCCGGCGTCAGGTGGGAGAAGTCGAAGATGGGGGCAGCCATAAGGCTAATGTGGCAAGGGGCTTAGGATCACGCAAGATGGGAAGGGATGGCGCTGAGGCCTAACGAATTGGCGCATCAGCTGCGAGGGCGCTCGCGGCAGCCGCCGCGCCGTCCTAGGTTAGAACCTACGGTGCGGCGGCTGCCAGAGCCAGCGCGCCCTCGTTAGCTGCATGCGCTGGTTAGGCTGCTTCGTTGGGATCTAGCCGAGTACGTGGGCGCACTAATCCCAGAAGTGACACTCCCCACCCAAGGCCCATCGCCCACCAGCCTCGTTCGCTTACTGCCCACCCGTCGAAGGCGAAGGGGGCGGCCAGGAGGTAGCTCCACGGTAGCCAGGCAATCAGGGACCACCGACGCCATCTGGCCAAGCGAAACCCAACGAGCGCGATGATCAGAAATATGAGCAACGCGATGAAGAGGGGCAGCGGACAATCCGCAAGGCAATTCAACTCGAGGCTCCGGCTCGCTAAGGAAGCAGCCTAACGAATTGGCGCATCAGCTGCCGCAGATAGAGCGCGTCCTCGCCAGCTGCATGCGCTGGTTAGGCGGCAACCTTCTACGGACCGTAAAGGGTGAGCGC
>DAOLIZ010000275.1:0-1966 GCA_035328285.1 Gemmatimonadales bacterium | reverse complement strand
TTGAGGCTGCGGGTGTTGACCTCGGACGCCAGCGAGTCGAGGGTCGGCGACTCGATCTCGGCCAGCACGGCGGTGTTCTCGGGCAAGGCCCCACCCGACGAGGCCAGCGCAAAGGAGTTGTCCCACTGGATGCCGGCGTCCTTCAGCGCCTTGCCCCAGACGGCGCGCAGCACGGCTGCAGGATCGTTGGCCACTGATGCGAGCCGCCGGGCCCTGGCACTGGTGCCAATCGTCCCGGTGAGCACCCATCCCCCGTTCGAGGTGGATGAGAGGCGGAGCGAGGAGCGCCGCCCGGCGACCGTCCTCGCCCGGTTGGTGACCAGCTGGCTCACCCCGGTCGGGGATTCGCCGATGATGACCGGCCGCGCACCCGACTTGGAGCCGGGCCGGACCGTGAACTCGACGGTGTTCTCGTGCAGCGTGATGGCGCCGATCGGCGGCGCAAAGAGGCGGCCGCGGTGGCGGGACGCCCACACGGAAGGGTAGGCCGCGTCGGCGGGGCCGTCTGCACTCCGCACGACGAGGGGACCCTGCAGGTGCGTGATGCCGCGACCGGCCAGCTGTTGCGCCAGCTCAGCCAGCTGTGGACCCTGGCGCGTGGCGCGCTCCAGAGACAGGTCCCCGTTGAGTTCCAAGGCCCACGTCCCCAGCCACTGCCCGGTAAAGGGATCCACCGTGCCCGTGCCCACCACGCGGGTCGGCACGCGGGCGTTCCCGCCGAGGGTGCTGCGGGCAAACCCGGTGGTGAACAGCTTCACGGTCGAGGCGGGCAGGAGGGGCCGGTCCTCGGCGACACTCCAGATGACGCGTCCGGTCTGGTCCGCGATGGCGATGCCCCACTCCCCTGGCGCGCGGCGCTTGGCCCGCTTGTACCAGGCGTCCAGGGCGCGCTGGACCTCGGCATCGCCCTGCGCCTCCGCAACGGCCGGCAACAGCGCGAGCCCGCCCATCAGGGCGAGCAGGCCGAGCACGGCGCGAAGGGTTGGGCGAGGCGCGCACAGGAAACGCGTCACAGGGGTACCGCCAGGTTGATGATTGGGGTCCGGCTGGTGGGCCGTCCGCCAGATAGGTAGAGCAAAGACCGTTCCCGGGGACCAAGGAGGGGTGGGCCGGGGGGTCAGACGACGAGGCCCACGGCAACCGCCGCAGGCCCGCGGTTCAATACTATGCTCCAAACCCTTGTGGCGTCAATAGTTGACTTGGGGCCTCGTCCCGCCATGAAACGCCGACCCCCCGGGGGACTGCCCGGGGGGTCGGTTCAGGTCAGCAGGACGCCAGCCTACTTGAGCATCAGCTTGGCGATGGTCTGGAGTTGCATGTTGCTCGTACCCTCGTAGATCGTGCCGATTTTTGCATCCCGATAGAACTTCTCCGCGGGGTACTCCTTGGAATAGCCATACCCGCCAAAGAGCTCGAGGCACTGGGAGGTGATGCGATCGGCCACCTGCGAGCTGAAGAGCTTCGCCATGGCGGCCTCACGGAGGAACGGCTGCCCGGCGCACTTGATCCGTGCGGCGTTGTACACCATCAGCTTGGCGGCCTCCAGCTCGGTCCCCATCTGGGCCAGCTGGAACTGGACGCCCTGGAATTCGGCGATCGGCTTGCCGAACTGCTTCCGCTCCTTCAGGTAGGCGGTCGCCGCTTCAAGCGCGCCGGTGGCCACCCCGATCATCTGGGCGCCGATCCCGATGCGGCCCTCGTTCAGCGTTTCAATGGCAATCTTGTAGCCGAGGCCGACCGGGCCGAGGACGTTCTCGTCCGGCACGACGCAGTTCTCGAGGATCAACTCGGTCGTGCTCGAGGCCCGGATGCCGAGCTTGTCTTCCTTCTTGCCCACCTTGAAGCCCGGGAAGTCCTTCTCGATCAGGAACCCGGTGATGCCCTTGTAGCCCTTGGAGAAGTCGGTGTTCGCGAAGACGATGAAGAGCTCCGCCTCCGCGCCGTTGGTGATCCAGAACTTCCGGCC
>DAOLIZ010000273.1:0-1972 GCA_035328285.1 Gemmatimonadales bacterium | reverse complement strand
GACCTGACTTTGACAGTTCCAAGTGACACGCCCTCGTAAGTGCGCGCAGCGCAACGGGTTTCCGGCCCCTCGCGGGAGGCCTGTGTATCTATGGGGTTCACCCGCATCAGGCGAGCTGAAGAACGGGCGGCGGCGGCTTGATCTGCAGGGATTTCAAGCACTTGGCCGCTTCAGGTGTCGGGTCGGTGACCTGCCAGACGGTGCCGTGAGGGCTCGACAATTGCGCCAGCTGGATGCGCCGCAGCCGATCCGAGACGTTGCGCCAGCTGTCGGCGCAGGCGTGCTCGACGGTGCGCTCCAGCAGCAGCGACAGCACCGTGATCGCCACGTGCGCGTGGATGCGGTGCGCCGCCCAGTGGAATACCGGGCGCATGTCCAGCGTGCTCTTCATGTCGCGCCAGGCCTGCTCGACGCGAATCATCTGCTTGTAGCCCAGCGCCATGTCCTCGGCGCTCAACGTGTCGTCGTTGCCGTGGACGACGAACTTGCCGTCGTAGTGCTCGGCGGCCTTGATCGCCTTGGCGTCGAGTTGCAGCCCCTTGTCGTCGTCGAGCTTGAGGTACTTGCCCCAGCGGCTGGAACTGCGCAGCGCGGCCACGCGCTTGCTCTGCACATCCTTGGCCGCGTCGCCCATCGCGGCCAGTTCGGCCTGCACATGCTCGAGCAAGTGGCGCCGATGCGCTTGCTGCCGCGTGGCCTCCTCGGGGTTGAAGCACAACACGTAGCGCAGCCGGCGTTCTCCCTCGCCGATCACGACCTCCTTGATCTGCAGCCGCTCGGTGACGGTGCGGTAGCGGCCCGCGCGCGCGAGCACCTGCTCGGTCAGCACATCCCCGCGACGCAGCGGCATGCACATCAGGTACTTGCCGCCGCCGGCGGCCAGCGCGTGGAAGTTGGCCGCCGAGACCATGCCCGCGTCGCCCACGAACAGGCAGCGCGTGAGCTGCCAATCGCGCAGGTCGCGCTTGACCTGCGCCACCGTGGTGACGTCCACCGTGTTGCCCGGGAACACCCAGTGCCGCACGGGAAAGCCCTCGCGCGTGACCGCCAGGCCCACGACGATCTGCGGCGCGTCGCCGCGCCCGTTCTTGGACAGTCCGCGCTTGCGCGGCGCGTGGTAGGCCTTGCGCCCGGCAGCCAGGCTGCCATGCACGATGCCATCGGGTCCGCTGCCCTCATCGTCCAGGTCGATCTCGAAGTGCAGCGACGTGGTGTCGTAGAAGAGAACCTCCACGTCCAGGTTCAACAGATCGGCCACGCGGTGGAAGATCTCGCGCTCGATGGGTTCTTTGTTGGCCTCCAGGAAGTCCATCGCGCGGTACAAGTGCTGCAGCGACAGGCCCTGCGTACCGGGGATGTGCACCTCCTCCTTGAGCCACTGCTCCCAGCAGTACAGCTTGGAGCAAGGCGCGCAGGCGCGGTTGGCCACCATCGCGAACAGCGCACGTTCGACATCGAAGCCCAGGCGGCGCGACTGCGACTGCGCTCGGATCACCTGGTCGATGCCCAGACGCTGCCACAGCGCCTGCAGCACGTAGACCTCGCCGTAGGGCCAGGCGCACACCAGGCGCATGTCGCCCTTGGCGGCGCCGACGATCTCCTCGGGCGAGCAGCGCCGCAGGATGCTGGCGGCGAGCTTGCGCAGCCGATCCACCACCGCCGGGTCGTCGGCGCGACCGCAGTTGTAGACCACGTGGGTCTCCGAGCGGCGACGCTCGGGAACCCACGCGTTCTCCGCCAGCTGCAAGTACGACACCGTGCTGCCGTCGGCACGCCGTTGCTTGGATTCGCGCAGGTACATGTGCCCAAGCGTAGGCACACATGCCAAGGAAAAGCAAGGCCCGCGAGCCGGTCCATGTATCTAGGCAAATGGCGCGATTCGGCCCCGCCGACTCTCGTCAAATCAACCACTTACGCTAACTCGACACGCCAGGGACGGGTCTGTGTGCCCCGGAACTGTCAAAGTCAGGTC
>DAOLIZ010000272.1:0-1989 GCA_035328285.1 Gemmatimonadales bacterium | reverse complement strand
GCGACAACCCCTCGAACGCCCCCTCGACCACCGCGCGCCCCGCGCCGGGGCGGACCACGCCGCTGTCGCCCCGCCCGCCGAGGAGGAGGCCGAGGGCGTCCACGAGGATGGACTTGCCGGCACCGGTTTCACCGGTGAGGACGTTGAGGCCAGGTCCGAGGGGGAGGGATACGTCCGCAATTGTGGCGACATCGCGGACGCGGAGTTCGGCAAGCATCAGGCGGCGAGCATCAGATGGGCGAGCGGTCGCTCAGATCGCCCCAGTGGAGCTTCTGGCGCATCCGCTCGAAATAACTCTCGGGGCCGACGCGGACAAGCATCACCGGGTTCTCGGCGACGTGGATCTGGACGCGGGCGCCCGCGCGGAGGGCGGTGACAACCTGGCCGTCGACGGACACAATCACTTCGTCCTCCGTCGGATCGACCGGCTGGATGACGATGTCCCACGAGGCGGGAAAGACCAGGGGCCGGACCGCCAGGGTGTGGGCACAGATCGGGGTGAGGATGAGCGCCTTGACCCCGGGTGCCACAATCGGTCCGCCGGCACTCAGTGAATAGGCCGTGGAGCCGGTGGGCGTGGCGACGATGAGGCCGTCGGCGCTGTAGGGGCCGACATTGTCGCCGTGGACCTCGACGTCGAGCCGGATGACCCGGGCGACTCCGCCCTTGTGCACGACCACATCATTGAGCGCCAGCTCCAGCGGCGTGAAGTGTCCCTGGGCGTCCTGGATGACCGCCTTCAGCGCCTGTCGCGGCTCCTGCACGTACCGCCCGGCGACGACCGCGTCCAGGGCATCGGGAAGCGCATCGCGAGACACGCTGGTGAGGTAGCCCACCTTGCCGAGGTTGACGCCCAGGATGGGAACGCCGCGGTCCTCGAACATGCGGGCGCCGCGCAGGAGGGTGCCATCGCCGCCGAAGGTGAGCAGCAGGTCCAGCGGGGCGGCGTCCAGGCCAGGCACGGCGGCGGGCCACATGTCTGCGAGCAGCGGCTCGGAGAAGAGCTGGATATCCCGCGCCGGGGCGAGGCCGGCCAGCTGCTCGAGCAGTCCGCGGAGTTCCGGATACCGGTGGTTGCCGCAGACGCCGACGTTCATCGCGCCTCGACCGATTCCTCGCCATGCAGCGCGGTGACGCGGCGCGCAATCCCCTCGGCGTTGAGGCCGAAGGAGGCGAGCTGGTCGGCACGGGGCGCCTGCTCCACCAGGCGATCGGGCACGCCGAGCGCGATGACCCGGATGTTGGGCGCGATGGCCTGCACCGTCTCGGCAAGGTAGGCCCCGAAGCCGTTCACCACCGTCCCCTCCTCCACCGTCACCAGCACCCGGTGCTCGGCAAACAGCCCTTCAAGCATGGCGCGATCGAGCGGCTTCAGGAACCGTGCGTTCACGACGGTGCAGTCGAGTCCCTCGGCGCGCAGGAGGTCGGCGGCATCCAGGCTCGGCTGCACCATGGTGCCGACGCCGAGAATCGCGACGTCCCTGCCCTGCCGCAGCATTTCCCAGGTGCCGTACGGCACGGGGGCGACGTCCGCCACCGGGCGCGGTTCGGTCGGGACCTTGTCGCGCGGGTAGCGGGTGCAGAACGGGCCGCCTTCATGGGCCAGCGCGGTCCGGAGGAGCCCGATGAGTTCGTCGGCATCCTTCGGCGCGGTGACCGTCATCCCGGGGACGGCCAGCATGTAGGCGATGTCGTACAGCCCCATGTGCGTCTGCCCGTCTTCCCCGACGAGCCCCGCCCGGTCCATGCAGAACACCACGGGGAGGTGCTGCACCGCGATGTCGTGGATGATGTTGTCGTAGGCGCGCTGCAGGAAGGTGCTGTAAATGGCGACCACAGGGCGCACGCCCTGGGTGGCCAGGCCGCCGGCAAAGGTGACGGCGTGCCCTTCGGCAATCCCCACGTCGAAGAACCGCTCCGGCCAGGCCTTCTCAAAGATGTTGGTGCCGGTGCCGCTCGGCATGGCCGCGGTGATGGCCACGAAGTCCG
>DAOLIZ010000271.1:0-1996 GCA_035328285.1 Gemmatimonadales bacterium | reverse complement strand
CCCGTGCATCAGCTGCCGCCGCAAGCGCGCGCCCTCGGCAGCTGCATGCGCTGGTGAGGCGGCTGACGCGTCAGAGTCTTCAGTAACATATTATGTAAGTCCATGCTCCAGATTGCTTGTAAGGATAAATCAATCCAGGTGAGGTTTGTGAATGAAGCGGTACCGGAAGACAACGCTCTCGGTCACAACACTCATTGTCATTGTCGCGCTGGCCCTGGCCTGGCATCGATTCTGGCCCGGTCCGAGGCGGGTAGCCGGCGGGATCTTTGAACTTCACAAGGTGCTGAGCTCCCAAGCTGGATTCATATGGCGAGCGCGCTTCAGCCCTGACGGGACGATGATCGTAAGCGCCTCCACGGATGGCACGGCCAGGGTGTGGACAACAGACGGCAGGATTGTCCAAGACCTGATACATCCTTCCGGCGTCACCGCCGCTGACTTTAGCCCGGACGGAAAGACGATCGCCACCACGAGTTACGACGGTAGGTTGAGGATCTGGAACCTCGGAGACGGCTCACTTGCTCGCACCATCGCTGCTGGCCCGCATACGCTCTGGTGCCTCGCCTTTAGCCCGGATGGGAAATTCATAGCGAGTGCCGGGGAGGATCGGGTCGTGCATCTCTGGAATGCGGCGGATGGGACGCCGATTCGCACGTTCGCGGGACACCGCCTGAACATCTGGGCAGTGGCATTTAGCCCGGATGGCAGCACGCTGGTCAGCGGTAGCTTCGACCGAACGGCCATTCTTTGGAACGTCGCAGATGGAGTGCAGTTGCGCGTACTTGCGGGACACAGGCACGGCATCGTAGCGGCAAACTTCAGCCCCGATGGCACGGAGGTAGTGACCGGGAGCGACGACGGAACAGCCAAGCTCTGGAACACCGTGGACGGCAGCCTCATCGCTACGTTTGCGGGCGGACCGTACCACGTGTACGCTTCCGAATTCAGTCCGGATGGCAAGTGGCTGCTCATTGCTGGGAAGGATCGGCCGCTCCTGGGCGAAGCGCTACAGAATGTCCTCGGAAAGTCCGACGCGAACAGGTGGGTGACTGCGCAACTGCGGGATGTTGCCAGCGGTGAGGTGCTCCAGACATTCCAGGAGCATGCCAACGATATCAATGATGCGTCGTTCAGCCCGGATGGGCAGTGGATCGTAACCGCCAGCGAAGACCAGACCATCGATCTTTGGCACCGGATTGACGCGCGGCAGAAGATGTGATCGCCGCCTAACGAATTGGCACTCCGCGGCGTCTGCCGCCGCAATAGCGCGCCCTCGTCGGCTGCATGCGCTGGTTAGCGCGCCGTGATTCAAGACCCCTCCCTGCGGACGGCTTCCTCAAGGGGTCGCTGAAAACTCGCCCTGGACCGTTGCTGTGACTGTATCGTTGCCCACCACCGCTGGGCCAGAATACCGAAAGGTCCCGTTGATCTGGGTGGAGCTCGTCTTTGTGAAATCAACGGAGCCGATGGTTCTTGGATCCCCAGACACCAGGTGACCCCACCATACCGAAACGGTGTCCCCGGGAGCGCCAAGGAGGCCAATCACCGGGTAGATGCCGGTGTGAAGCACGAGCTGTTCTGTGGCGCCAAGGGTCCAATAGGCGGACGTACTATCGCTCTCGTTGACGGGGTAGAACTGGAGGAAGAGTGGAGCCTCGTCGGTCAGCGTTGCCCGCCCGCTCCACTTGGTTGGAGGAATCGGATTCCCTTCAAAGCGAAGAGTGTACCGGATAGTCCCGGGGCTGAGCTTGGGAGAGGTAGGTTCGTCCTGGGAGCAGCTGATGACCGCTGCGGCTAGAACCACGAGCAAGAGCCGCCAGTTGGCGGGCGAGGTCCTTGGCGGCATGTGTGGCCCTTCGGTCTCGTGGGAAATCGCACCTGTGGCAGAGCGGTCGCGCTAACGAATGGCGCATCAGCTGCGAGGGCGCTCGCGGCAGCCGCCGCGCGACCTCGTAGTCAGTATAAAGCGCGGCGGCTGCCGCAGATAGAGCGCGCC
>DAOLIZ010000270.1:0-2047 GCA_035328285.1 Gemmatimonadales bacterium | reverse complement strand
TATTTCTTGGCGGGCGGCACGCCGGCGGACGGCATGCCCGCCATGATCTGCGCCGTGGCGTCATCCACCCGCTGCTGGGTCGGGGCCCTGTTGCTGATTTCCCCGGTCATGGTGCCTCGCCAGACCATCGTGTTCGAGCCCATCTCGACCAGGTCGATGATGGCGTTGCCCTGCGTGGTCTCGACTGGCTGGGTCGTGGTCATCCCCATCCCGCCGTAGCCCCAGCCGTAGCCCCAGCCGGGTCCGTATCCGACGCCGGTGGAGGTGGTGACGTAGCTGGTCTGGGTCTTGGTCCCGAAGTAGTAGCGGACGTAGAACTTGGCGTCGGCGTTGTCCGTCACCAGCTTGTAGCCCTTGGCGGCCATCTGCTGCTGGATGGACTGCTTGATCATCTGGTGGACGATCTGGTTCGATACGACCGGATCGCTGCCGTTCACGTCGTCGGTGCCGACCCACGCATAGGTGGCGCCGGCGGGCACCACGACGTTCGGGTTGACCTGGCTGGTGACCGACGGGCCGCAGCTGATCAGCAGCGCGGCGCCGGCGACGGAAAGAAGACGGATTGACATGACGACTCCAAGGCTGCGGGGGGTGACGAAATCGACTACTTGGCGGCCGGGAGCTTGGCGAAGAGCTTGTCCACCGCCTCCTGCACCGCTTCCTGCGTCGGGACCTTGCCGGTGGACTCCTTCGCGTAGATCCCGCGCCAGGCGAGGGTGCCGGACTTCAGGTCCACCAGGTCCACCACGACGCCGGACTTCCGGGTCGAGACGTCGGTGGTCTGGGTGCCGTACCAGCCGTAGTCCCAGCCGCTCCAGCACGAGGCCCCGCCGCAGGCATTGGGGCTGACCACGCCGGCCCCGGTGGTCGCCTGGCTGTTCACCTCGGTCTGCTCGAACCTCGAGCCCACGGCATATCGCACCATGAACGCCGCCTGTGCCGAGTCGGTCAGGCGATAGCCCTTGTTCCGGAGCTCGTTGTCAATGGCAGTCTTGATCCGCTGGTTGATGACAGGGCTCTGCTCCACGATGCCCTTCTCGTTGGGGACGTGCTGCGGCGGCGGCCCCCACACGTAGGTGGCGGCGCCGGGCATCGGGATGGCCGGGTCCTGCTTGACGGTGATGGACGGACCGCAGGCGAAGAGCACGAGGGCGGCAACTGGCAGGATCGAGCGGCGCATGGGTCCCCGGGGGTGAGTGGGTCGGAAGCTGAATAATACGCCCATGACCGGTGGGCCGAAACCCGCCCGCAGGACCATGAGTTGCGGGGAGGCGTCCGGAGGAGAAGATTGGGAATCAGTGACCGACGAACAGGCCCGCCTCGACGCTGCCCTCGGCGACCACTACACGATTGTCCGTGAAGTCGGTGCCGGCCGCATGGCCGCCGTCTTCCTGGCGCGCGACGTCACGCACGATCGACAAGTGGCGCTCGAGGTGCTCAAGCCGGAGCTCGCCGGCGCACTCGGGTCCGGGCGGTTCCCCCGTGAAATCCGGATCGTCGCCCAGTTCAACCGGTGCTGACCAGCCGGATCTCGACGTCGTACTTGACGAAGCTGCTGGGGGTGAAGCAGTAAGGAGATGGCTTCGGCCACGGCGTGGCCTCGCAATGACGGAAATGCAAAACGAAAGGGCGGCCACCTCGGCCGCCCTTTCTGCGTGCAGGTCACCCGGCGACTAGTACCGGTAGTGATCCGGCTTGTACGGTCCCTCGGGTTTCACGCCGAGGTAGCTGGCCTGCTCCGGACTGAGCTGGGTCAGCTTGACGCCGAGCTTGCCGAGGTGGAGCCGCGCCACCTTCTCGTCGAGGTGCTTCGGCAGGGTGTACACCTTCTTCTCGTACTTGTCGGCGCTGGTGTGGAGCTCGATCTGCGCCATCACCTGGTTGGTGAAGCTGGCCGACATCACGAAGCTCGGGTGGCCCGTGGCGCAGCCGAGGTTGAGGAGCCGCCCCTCGGCCAGGATCAGCACGCTGTGCCCGTCGGGGAAGACGTACTCGTCGAACTGCGGCTTGATGTTGACCCGCTTGACGCCGGGGAGCTTCTTGAGCC
>DAOLIZ010000269.1:0-2051 GCA_035328285.1 Gemmatimonadales bacterium | reverse complement strand
TGGTGCCGCCAATGAGGGCGGTCGAGAGGGCCAGGCGCCGCCGCTCGAACCGCATGTCGGTGGTCTGGGCCCGTCGCAGTGCCCAGACGGAGAACTCCGCGGGACCCGACGCGTAGGCGAGCATCCCCGATCGATTCAGGGAGCCCACGGCGTCTCCGGCAATTACCAGCTGGCGTGCCACCGTGTCGGGCTGCGGGGCGATCCGACCCCGGCCGCTCACCCGGTACCGGAGCAGGTCCTCTTCCTCCGTCCCGACGCGCGGAAGTTGCAGGAGGATGGAGCGGCCGTCCGGGGCCCAGGCCATCGGCACGGCCCGCAGCGGCACCTCGATGGAATCGAGGGGCGTCCCGTCACGAGCCGTCACGAAGGCCCTAGTCGCGCGCCCGCGACGCGGCTCGATCAGCAGGCGGGTGCCGTCCGGTGACATGCTGGCAGTGAGATCCGTCTGGGCATCGCTGCGAACGGGGAGGCTGTCGCGGACCACACCGTCGGCGATAGTTACCCAGCGCACCCACCCGATCGAGTCGCCCACGTCGGGGGGACGGGACACCAGAGCGGTGTCGCTGGCGTAGGTGGGCCCCCCGAAACAGCAGCCGAGATGCCGCGGCGCCCCTCCCAGCGACGGCACACTGTAGACGCCCCAGGTCTCCCCGCCGATGGACCCGTTGAAGACCAGGTACCGGCCGTCGGCGGACCACGCGATCCGCCAGATGCCAGAGATGCCCCGCAGCACCGTGGCCGCCCCCGCACCTTCGACGTCCTGCACCACGATGTCCAGGGTGCAGCGCCCCTCCGCGTCGCATTGCCGGGTGCTGTAGGCGATCCGCTTGCCGTCGGGGGCGATGGCGGGGTTCTCCGCGGTGCCGGTGAAGGTGACCTGCACCCGCTCCATCGGCACCATCGGCGCCGCGCGACGCGGTCGGAGCCCCAGCCATCCGAGGGCGGCGAGCACCACCACTCCCCCGGCCACCGCCGCCGGCATCCACCTCTTCCTGCCCGTCGCCTCCTGCCACGCCGTGACCGGTCGCGTCTGGGTCGGCGTCATCCCCCCGCTCGGCGTGGCCAGCGGCTCGAGGTTGTTGAGCAGCTCCTCGGCGGTCTGCCACCGGTCGGCCGCCCGCTTGGCGAGGCAGCGCATGATGACCGCCTCGAGGGCCGGCGGGCAGGTGGGCCGGTGCCGGGAGACGGGATCGGGGATCTGCGTGACGTGCGCCGCCAGGATCTGCTGCGAGGTCATCCCGGTGAAGGGCGGCCGTCCGGTCAGCAGTTCGTACGCCATGGCGCCGACGGCGTAGATGTCCACCCGGTGGTCGAGGTTCGGGTCGGCGGCGGCCTGTTCCGGCGCCATGTAGCTCGGCGTGCCGAGCGCGACGCCGGCGGTGGTGAGCTGCTGGCGGCCGGTGGCCTCGCTCACCGCCTTGGCCACGCCGAAGTCGGTGACCAGCGCGTGCCGGCCGGAAATCATGACGTTGTCGGGCTTGATGTCGCGGTGCACCACCCCCTGGCTGTGGGCGTAGGCCAGGGCGTCCACCACCTCCACCAGGATCTTGACGGCGTCGTGCACCGGGAGTTCACCGACCCGCGCCAGCCGGTCGCGGAGCGACTCGCCGTCGACGTACGGCATGACGAAGTAGAGGAAGCCCCCCGCCTCGCCGGAATCGTGCAGGGGGAGGATGTGGGGGTGCTGCAGGCGGGCGGCGACCTGGATCTCGCGGAAGAAGCGCTCGCTGCCGAGCGTCGCGGCCAGCTCCGGGCGCAACACCTTCAGTGCCACCTGGCGGCCGTGGCGAATGTCCTCGGCCAGATACACGGTGGCCATCCCCCCCGCGCCGATTTCCCGCTCGATGCGGTACTTGTCGGCGAGGGCAGCGGTGAGGCGCCCGAGGGTGTCGCTCATGGGGTCTTCGAACCCTCGAGGTCCCCGACCTTCGCCAGCTCCGCCCGCACACTGTCCCGCTGCGGAACCCTCGAGGGCTCAGGATCCACCCGCATCCGCAGGTAGTTCCGGTAGGCGCGGATGGCGTCGGCGCGGTCGCCGAGTTTCGCGGCGT
>DAOLIZ010000268.1:0-2057 GCA_035328285.1 Gemmatimonadales bacterium | reverse complement strand
TGTGCTGGGTGCCCAACCTGCTCCTGGTGGAGCTCCTCGTGGTCGGCAACCCGCGGGCCGTCCCGATTGGCGTTGCCAGCTAGCCAGCGCAGGCCGCTGGGGCGGGCACTCTCTTGCGGCGGTCGCCGCCCCGCCTGATACTATGGCGAGGCTGCGCGCGGCCGCCGCGAGCGCCCTCGCAGCTGATGCGCCAATTCGTTAGAGCGACTCTCATGAATCTGACTCGTCGGTTAGTCCCTACATCGCTGGTCCTCGCATGCCTGCTCTCGCCCGCAATTCCTGACGCAGACTGCTCGGCGCAGCAACCGACTCTGCTCGCAGTTGTCGGCGAGGACGGCGGGCATCTCCTTGCTGTGCAGGTTTCTGGCGGAGCTCTTCAACCAGCTCGCATCGCCGCCTCGGCCCTCGCGCTTCCATTCATGGGCCGCGGCGTCCTCTTCTCAGGTCGTGGCATAGCCGTGGAGCTCGACAGCGTGAACGCCGACTATGAGCCTCCGGACACTGAGATCTATACGACCCTCTCCGAGCCTGTGCCGAGGCCTGACAAGGCATTGTTCGATTCAGTTGGCTCGATGATGGACAGCATGCGGATATTCGCCAGAGTGGGAGACACCCCACAGGCTCGCGCATTTCTTGAGCGGTACTTTGTGTTGAACCGGCGCGCACTCGCGTCATACGCCGAGTCGGGTCGATCGAACGCAGTGTTGGTCTCCTTCGGACGAGACTCCATCTCCTTCGTCCCACCCGACACTGCCCCGGTTGCACGCGAACTGCTCGCTCTGTTGCACACGACGGCGGACTCGCTCTGGATCCAGGCGCTGGCTGACCTTCCGATGGACGAACGCATTCAACGCTTCTCCTTCGGCAGAGCGGAGTATCTCCGCGCTAGCCCGGACGACGAGACGATACACGTGTGGATTCAGGCGGTCACAGACGGCGGCGATCCGCGCGGTTCGTTCTATTTCGTGGTCGACGCGGCGAGTCAGCGCGTGCGACACGCCAGCTTCGGCCATCCCGAGTGGAGCCCGAGAAGCGCGCTCGTTCAGTTGCGCCCGCGCATGCTGTTTCGGCTCGCAGCTACCTCGCCGATTTACGTGCTTGCAGAGTCTAGCGAGGCGTGGGAGG
This sequence comes from Gemmatimonadales bacterium, assembly GCA_035328285.1. Lineage (GTDB taxonomy): Bacteria > Gemmatimonadota > Gemmatimonadetes > Gemmatimonadales > GWC2-71-9 > SPDF01. The sequence continues at coordinate 932 of DAOLIZ010000268.1, read as the reverse complement.
ACTACTCTGGTGGCTGGTCCATCCTCGAATATCGGACTGGACGCGTTGTGGCAACAAGCCACTAGCGCGTGGCGCTCTAACGACGCTTGCTGCCGATGAGCGCGGCGAAGGATGCGGTGGTGGGGTGGCCGCCCTCCAATGCATGGGACGGCCTAATGGCCGCCCCACCACTGCATTCCATTGAAGCGTTCACAGCAGAAGCACACCTTAGGCAGCGGATGACTATGCGATACGTCGCAGGCATCGTGATCGCGGCCGTCGCGTGCTCCCCGCAGCGCGCGCCGCCGACCCCTGACCCGCCCGCCTCCGATCTCCGCGGCACGTGGGCCTTCCTCGTGTTTAGGGATTCGCACCAGGTCATGGCTGGCAGCATGACGTTCGACCAGGATTCAGCTCGGACGGCTCGCTACGCGCTTATCGGTCCTCAATCCGTTGACCAGTGCTTGCCCAGAGAGGGGCAGGTATTCGGCGGCATTGGGCGTGATTCTGTCCATTTCATGATCAACCCTGGGCAATCGCATTGTGGGCTAACGCTACAGGGCCCGGTTCGGCAGGACAGTCTTCGAGGCAGGTGGTGCAAGGAAGAGATGATCAATCCCTGTGGAGCTTCCGAGACCGCCTGGGTGGGCACCTTCCTGATGGTGCGGCGTTAGCCCACGCTTGACCCGCTGCCTAACCAGCGCATGCAGCTGCCGAAGGCACTCTCTTGCCGCGGCCGCCGCCCCGCCTGATACTATGGCGAGGCCGCGCGCGGCTGCCGCGAGCGCCCTCGCAGCTGATGGACCGATTCGGACAGCGTAACGTGAACGACGCCCTGTCGACGGACGTTTACGCGTGTGCACACCGCGCCAGGCCAGGCAGCCAAGGAGACGACGCCATGTTGCGGTGCACCCCATTTCTCCTCTTCGATGGCAACTGCGCCGAAGCCATGG
>DAOLIZ010000267.1:0-2064 GCA_035328285.1 Gemmatimonadales bacterium | reverse complement strand
TCGTGGATGGCCCGCTCCTTCGGCGTGAGCTTCTCGCCGGAACGCAGCTTCTCGACCACGTTGTACATCCCGGTCATCGTGACCCGCTCGTCCCGCGCGATGGCGTCCTTGCGGTGTTGGTCGAGGTGCTCGGCAAGATCCCCGATGAGCCTGGAGCCGGTGGGCGAGTCCGGGGGCAAAGGGTAGCTGTCAAAGCAATTAGAGCCGACGTAAACAGGCCTATCCTCGAGCTTTGCGCCAGCGGCGATGGCCCACGTGGCGTGATGGATGGACGATAGGACGCCCAGGACCATCGGGTCTTCGACAGCGATGACCCAGAGCTTGTTGTCCGGAGCTGTCGACGACTCCATGAACGCGAATAGTCGATGCTTTGACGTTTCGGGCGTAATGATGTAGCGCTTCAGCCCTTCGATCGCCTGCCTCAATTCAATCCTAGGCTCGCCAAAGCGCCACCAGTACTTGCGATAAACTTCTCGCTTATTGTTCGCTCGCTCAGGCCGTACTCGATCAGCGACTTTTTGAAGTGCGAGGGGGAAATCCATTGCCTCCGCCTCGCTCATGACCCCAAAATCTATGACGAACGCACCCCTGGGCCGTTGGGTGAAGTCGCGTCCGTTGAGATAGGGATGGACAACAGACTCGTACTTGGGCTCGACCAGCAACGCTTCTGCCACGTTGGTCTCTAGAATGAACCCTGCACCATGCAGTTTGTAGCCGGCGAACGCCAAACCGTGTGAGGCGAGCAGCGGGTGTGTGGCCGCAGTCGCGACATCAGCGAACGGAGACAAGTCATCATGCAGTTCGAGCACCGGCCTTACCTCGGTCGGATTGCCTTCTGCATCGACCCTCGTCCAAATCGCGGATCCTCCGCCTGGGCGGCTGAGGACTGTCAGCGCGACACGAACAGCAGCCCCGTCCTCAGAGCTCCAGGGATGATCTGGAATGGCCCAGACAACCCTCGCTCCACTACGCCTCGCACGAGCAATCAACGGACGGAGCGTTACCTGTGTAATGGTATTCGTCGTTATCAAGCCAGCACGGAGGCACGGACCCGCAGAGATGGCGTTCGCGGCACGCCACCACCAGTACATAACCAGATCTGCTTTGGCTGGCACCTCGGGATACACCGCGCGGAGTGATTCCGTATATCCGTCACCCAAGGCCTCCCGCATCCTGTGTGCGCCGAGATACGGCGGATTCCCCACGATGAAATCCGCCCTCGGCCACTCCGCCTGCCGCGCGCCCACGTACTCGTAGTAGGGCAGCGTGCGCTCGGGGTCGGGCACCAGCTCGCCGGTCACCGGGTGCGGAATCCGGGGCGTCGGGTCGGGCCGGTCCTTCTCCGGCCGGTGCAGAATGGCGTCCCACGCCAGCACCGCGTCCCGGCACTCGATGGTGCCGGTGTCCTCCAGGATCGGGTCGGGCGGGGTACGGCCCCCGTGCGCCTCCCGCCAGAACTGGTGGTACCCGATCCAGAGCGTCAGCTCGGCGATTTCCCGGGCCCACGGCTTGACCTCGATGCCGTGGAACTGCCGGGGGTGCACCTCGTCGAGCACCGCCTCCTTCTGCTCCCTGCCCGCCACCCGCTCCAGCTCGCTCAGCACCTCCAGCTCGACGCGCTTGACCGCCGCCATGGTCACATACAGGAAGTTCCCGCTGCCGCAGGCCGGATCCAGGAACCGCAATCCGCGGAGCCAGCCGTGGAACTCGAGCAGCTGGCGGCGGGCCGCCTCGCGGTCCTTCTTCCTGCCGCTCTCCTCCAGCTGCACCACCGCGGCCTGCACCGCCGTCCACCGCTCCCGGATCGGCCCCACCACCGTGGGCTCCACCAGCCGCTCGATGTAGGCCCTCGGCGTGTATTCCGCCCCCAGCCGGTGCCGCTCCTCCGGATCGAGCGCCCGCACCAGCAGGGTGCCGAAGATACTGGGCTCCACCCCCGACCAGTCGAACGCCGAGGCCTCGATCAGGAGGGAGACATCCTGGGCGGTGAGCGGCAGCGCCTCCACCGCCTGGAAGAAGTGCCCGTTGAAGCGGTGCAGCAGCTCGGCGCCGAACATCCCGCCC
>DAOLIZ010000266.1:0-2064 GCA_035328285.1 Gemmatimonadales bacterium | reverse complement strand
GTCGAGGTGCTCCGCCAGCGCGGGGCCGATGCCGCCCTCGTCGACGGCATGCGGCGCGAAGTGGCGCGGATGGACCGGATCGTGGAAGGGTTGCTCGACTACGCGCGCCCGGGCGCGCCCTCGGGCGCGACCTCGCTCGCCGAGTTGGCCCGGGATGTCGTGGGGTTCCTGGGCGACCAGGGCGCGCTCAAGGCGCACGAGATCGTCCTCGAGGTGAGCGATTCGCTCCAGCCCGTGCGCGGCGACCGGAAGGCGCTGGAACAGGTGCTGGTCAACCTGGTGCTCAACGCCCGGGATGCCTCCCCCGAGGGGGGGCGCATCTGGGTGGGGGCCGTGCCGAAAACCTTTGTTCCTCGCAACGTGCCAGAACACCGGGCGGGGGACGGGAATGGGACCGGGGGGGCCCCGGACCGCCCTGGGGCCGTTGGGCGGCGCCCCTGGCGGCCGGACCTCCCCGCGGGCACGGCAGGGGGGCTCCTCTACGTGGCCGACGAGGGCCCTGGTGTGCCCGAGGATGAGCGAGAACGCATTTTCGACCCCTTCTACACCACCAAGGACCCCGGCAAGGGCACGGGGCTTGGTTTGGCCATCGTGGCGCGGACTGTGCATGACGCCGGGGGAGTAGTCTGGGTCGACCGCGCCCGCGAGGGCGGGGCTGTCTTCAAGGTATTCCTGCCACAGGCAGAGGCGGTTGATGCGCATTCTGGTAGTTGACGACGATCCGGGTCTCCGGCAATCGCTGGGACTCCTGCTCTCCGAGGCCGGTCACGAGGTGACCGCCGAGGGAGACGCTCGGCGTGCCCTGGCGCGCGCCCCGGAGGTCGAGCCGGATGTCATCCTCTCCGATGTGCGCATGCCCGGCATGGACGGCCTGGAGTTCCTGCGCGAGTACCGCACCGCCGGCGGCGAGGCGATTCTCCTGATGATGAGTGCCTACGGCACCGAGGACGCCGCAATCGCGGCGATGCGCGAGGGCGCCTACGATTATCTCCACAAGCCGTTCCGTCCCGACGAAGTCCTGCTGACGCTGCGCAAGGTCGAGGAGCGCGAGGGGCTCCGCCGTGAGGTGGAGTCGCTGCGCGCCTCGCTCGGCGCCGGCCAGGTGCACGACGAGGTGGTGGCCGAAAGCGCTTCGATGCGCCATCTCCTCGAGCTGGCCAGTCGCGTCGCGGCGCACGACACCACGGTGCTCATCACCGGCGAGAGCGGTACCGGCAAGGAAGTGCTGGCGCGGTCGATTCACCGGATGAGCAAGCGCGCCGAGGGTCCATTCGTGGCCATCAACTGCGCCGCCATCCCGGAGCAGCTGCTGGAGTCCGAGCTCTTCGGCCACGCGCGCGGCGCCTTCACCGGCGCGACGGGCGAGCGGGCGGGGCTGTTCGAGGAAGCGACCAACGGCACGCTCCTGCTCGATGAAATCGGCGACCTGCCGGCCGGCCTCCAGGCCAAGCTGCTCCGCGTGCTCGAGGAGCGCGAGGTCCGGCGCGTCGGCGAATCGAAGAGCCGCCCCGTCAACGCGCGCCTCATCGCGGCGACTGCCCGCCGTCTCGAAGATGCGCGGGCCGCCGGCGAATTCCGCGACGACCTCTACTACCGCCTGAATGTCGTGGAGCTCGAGGTGCCGCCGCTGCGCGACCGCCCGGAGGATGTGCCGGCGCTGCTGGCCCATTTTGCCCAGCACACCGCGAAGCGCCTCGGCCGCCCCATCAGCTTCAGCCCGCAGGCCCTCAGCTACCTGAGCCACTACAAGTGGCCCGGCAACGTGCGCGAACTGCGCAACGCGGTCGAGCGCGCCGCCGTGCTCAGCGAGTCCGGCCGCCTCGAGCGCGAGTCGTTCCTCTTCGGCGTGGCGCCGCCGGTCAACGGCAACGGCAATGGTAACGGCAACGGGCATACCAGCGACCACCCGGCCGCGCCCGGCGACCTCCTCCTCAAGGGCCGCGTCGAGGCCCTCGAGCGCGACCTGGTCCAGCAGGCGCTGCAGGCGAGCGGTGGCAGTCGCCGGGAGGCGGCCGATCTGCTGGGTGTCAGCCTTCGCACGCTCTTCTACAAGCTGCGGCGGTA
>DAOLIZ010000265.1:0-2074 GCA_035328285.1 Gemmatimonadales bacterium | reverse complement strand
CGGTGCGCGACACGGTACCGGAAGCAGTCGAGGACGCCGTCCTCACCGCGCTGGCAAAATTGCCCGCCGATCGATTCGCCTCTGCGGCGGACTTCGCCTCGGCATTGCAGGGCCAGGGCACGGGGCCCATGAGGCGAGTCCGGCCTCGCGGCCCCGCTGCCCCGCTGCCCCGCCGCCTCGTACCGATGCTCCTTGTCGCAGCGATCGCGTTGGCTCTCTGGGGCTGGCTCCGTCCCCGTCCCACGCCGCCAACCTTCCCCCCGTCGCGCCTCGCCATCCCGACTCCCACCCTCGGCGGCACCAGTACCGGGCTGCAGCGACAGATCGCCATCACCCCCGACGGCGGGACGATTCTCTACACGGCGGTGATCGAGGGAGCAAACCACACGATGTCGCGGGCGCTCGACGAGACGGAGGCCACGGTCGTGCCCGGAGTGCCACAGTTCGTGGCCGGGTACGCCATTTCGAAGGATGGTCGTGAATTTGTCGCCACCGACATCAGCACCCGGGTCGCGGCGCGCTACCCCATCGTGGGCGGGAAGGGGCGGCCGATCCCGAGCGAGATCGACCTCGGAAACTACGCGACCTGGGATGACACCGGGGCGCTCTGGTTCGGGGCCCTGCAGAGCATCCATTCGGGGATTGCACGACTCGACCGGGACGACGCGATCACCTACCCGTTCGGGACCAAGAACGCCGACTTGGTCCCGATGTTCGTGCTTCCCGGGAGCCGGTTTGCGATCGCGAACCGCCGGACCATGGGCAGCGCGGCAGGCCCACCCTACCGGCTCGACCTCGAGACGGGCGACGCGACGCCGCTCTTCGAGCAGAACGTGGTGGACATCAAGTATACGGCGGGATTCCTTGTTTGGGCTCTGACCAACGGCAATCTGGAGGCGCAGCCGTTCGATCCGTCCACCGGGAAGACCACCGGCAGTGCGGTGACGATCGCCACGGGGGTCTCGCTCACCGGGACCGGTGTGGCGCAGTTCGATGTGGCCGCGAATGGGACGGTGGCGTACGTGCCCGAGGATCCGCGCTCCCTGGTCCTGGTCGATCGGGCCGGCGCGGTCCGGGTGGCCACGGCCGAGACCCACAACTACCATTCGCCGCGCTTCTCTCCGGACGGATCCCGGATCGCGATGGACTTCACCTCCCAGGACGGCCGGGACGTCTGGATCCTTCGGCTCGCCGACGGCACGCTGACCCGTACCACCTTTCTCAATGACGGTCACGACCCCACCTGGACCCCCGACGGCCGGTTCGTCTCGTTCATCTCGGCGCGGAGCGGACCGCTCGGCATCTATCGGATCCGCCCCGGAAGCACCGAGCCCCCCGAGTCCCTCTTCGCCTCCCCGCAGCTCGGCTACACCGGCAGCTGGCTGAAGGACCAGAGCGCCGTCGTCACGGCAGGCACCGGCATCGAAGGGGGATCGCGCTCGGACATCGGCATCATCCGGAACGGCGGCCGCGGGCCGATCGAACCGCTGGTGGCCACGCGGTTCGAGGAGCAGTACCCGGCCGTCTCGCCGGACAATCAGTGGCTCGCCTTCGCCTCGTCCCAGTCGGGACGGGAGGAAGTGTACGTGCGCCGCTTGGACGGGGCGGGAGAACAGGTCCAGATCTCGCTGGCCGGCGGGGCGGAGCCAGTCTGGGGCCCGAGCGGCGGGGAGCTGTTCTACCGCGCCTCCGATGGTGCCGAGGTGAACCTCATGCTGGCGACACTCCAGGTCGCACCGACGCTCTCGGTCAGCAGCCGCCAGGCGCTCTTCCCGGTCTCGGACATTGCCACCGCCACGCCGCACGCCAACTACGACATCTCGCCGGGCGGCAAGACCTTCGTGATGGTCCGCCTCAACCCGGCGTCCCGGATCATGGTCATCCAGAACCTGCCCGGGCTGGTGGCGAAGCTGCGGGGAAATACTCCCTAGCCCTCGCCCATATCTCGCGGTATCATAAAGGGTTACCCTGCCATCGATCGCCGGCTTTAGCCGCGACTCGCGCATGCGGCCATTCCTTATTGGAGCCTTCGTGACCGACGTCCTCCCCCGCCTGACCGAGGCCCTGGCCGACC
>DAOLIZ010000264.1:0-2088 GCA_035328285.1 Gemmatimonadales bacterium | reverse complement strand
CAGCACTCCACAGGCCGCGATTTCGTGGATGGCCCGCTCCTTCGGCGTGAGCTTCCCGCCGGAACGGAGCTTCTCCACCACGTTGTACATCCCGGTCATGGTGACCCGCTCGTCCCGCGCGATGGCGTCCTTGCGGTGCTGGTCGAGGCGCTCGGCGAGGTCGGACATCCCTGGTAGCAGCTCTGAGCGAACATCGGGAAACGGGAATGGGTCCAGGCATAGCGACTTTGTGTACCTAGGCCTGTCCTCAAGAGAGCCGCTGGCGGCGAGTACCCACGTGAGGTGGATGCGGGATGAAAGCACCCCAAGTGTGGCCGCTTCCTCGGAGGCGATGCAAACGAGCGTGCCGTCTGGGGCCGCTGCCCCCTCAAGAAACACGAAGAAACGGAACTTGGAGACCTCCAGGGTTGCGATGAAGCGATGGAGGCCCTTCAACGCACCGCGAAGCTCCCGGCGCGGCTCCGCAAATCGCCACCACAGCCTCACATAGGCTTCCCGCTTGTTCGCAGCCCGCTCAGGTTTGACCCGGTCCCGCACTCTCTCATACGCGAGAGAGTAGGAACGCGCTTGGTCCTCATCCATGAGCGCGAAGTCAACTACATGGAGATTCCTTGGCCGTTCACTCAGGTCCTTCCCAGCGAGGAAAGGCTTGACGACATCTCCATAGCGCGGCTCCGCGCCCAATATTGCTTCGGCCTCTGTCCGGCTGAGGAGGAACCCCTCTCCGGATCGCTTATAGCCCTGGGAGGAAAGTCCGTGATTTGCAGATAGCTGCTCACGCGCTACTGACGCCACGTCGGCGTGAATCGTGAGATCATCGTTCAGGCGCGGCGCCATTCGTTCGCGAATAGGGCTGGCATCGTCTCCTACTTCTAGGAGTCGTGCTGGTCCCATTGCTGCTGATGTAACCGTCATGGCTACGCGCACCGCTGCGCCGTCAGCGGCGTCCGTCCAAGGGTGGTCCGCCACGGCCCAAATGACCTTGGCTCCCTTGAGCGCTGCCGCCGCGACCATCTCGCGATTTTTCGTTTGCGTAATGGTATTCGTCGTAATCAGGCCGGCTCGCGACGTTTGTCCAGCCGCGACCTCCTGGGCTGCGCGCACCCACCAGTACATCACAAAATCAGCGCTGTCACTCACCTCCTGATAGGTGGCACGGAGTGCCTCCACGTACCCGTCACCAAACACGTCTCTCTGACGCTTTTCCCCCACGTAGGTGGGTTACCCAGGATGAAATCCGCCCCTGGCCATTCCGCCTGCCGCGCACCCACGTACTCGTAGTAGGGCAGCGTGCGCTCCGGGTCGGGCACCAACTCCCCGGTCACCGGGTGCGGAATGCGTGGCGTCGGATCGGGCCGGTCCTTCTCCGGCCGGTGCACAATTTCGTCCCACGCCAGCACGGCGTCCCGGCACTCGATGGTGCCGGTGTCCTCCAGGATCGGGTCGGGCGGCGTCCGCCCCCCGTGGCTCTGCCGCCAGAACTGGTGATACCCGATCCAGAGCGTCAGCTCGGCAATCTCCCGGGCCCATGGCTTCACCTCGATGCCGTGGAACTGCCGCGGGTGCACCTCGTCGAGCACCGCCTCCTTCTGCTCCCGGCCCGCCACCCGCTCCAGCTCGCTCAGCAGCTCCAGCTCGATGCGCTTCACCGCCGCCATCGTCACATACAGGAAGTTCCCGCTGCCGCAGGCCGGGTCGAGGAACCGCAATCCGCGGAGCCAGCCGTGGAACTCCAGCAGCTGCCGGCGCGCCGCCTCACGGTCCTTCTTCCTGTCGCCCTCCTCCAGCTGCACCACCGCGGCCTGCACCGCCGTCCACCGCTCCCGGATCGGTTCCACCACCGTCGGCTCCACCAGCCGCTCGATGTAGGCCCTCGGCGTGTACTCCGCCCCGAGCCGGTGCCGCTCCTCCGGATCCAGCGCCCGCACCAGCAGGGTGCCGAAGATGCTGGGCTCCACCCCCGACCAGTCGAACGCCGAGGCCTCGATGAGGAGGGAGACATCCTGGGCGGTGAGCGGCAGCGCCTCCACCGTCTGGAAGAAGTGCCCGTTGAAGCGGTGCAGCAGCTCGGCGCCGAACATCCCGCCC
>DAOLIZ010000263.1:0-2107 GCA_035328285.1 Gemmatimonadales bacterium | reverse complement strand
AAAACCGCCCCCGGCATCGGCATGGAGCTGCGGGAGGTGCCCGTCCCCGCCTGCGGCCCGAACGACGTCCTGATCCGCGTGCACCACGCCGGGGTCTGCGGCACCGACCTCCATATCTGGGAGTGGGACTCCTGGGCCAGCAACCGGCTGAAGCCCCCGGTGGTGATCGGCCATGAATTCGCCGGCCGGATCGAGCAGCTGGGACCGGAGGCGGAAGCGGAGGGGCTCCTCGACGTCGGCGACCTGGTGACCGCCGAGGGGCACATCATCTGCGGGCACTGCCTGCAGTGCCGCACCGGCAACGGGCACCTCTGCCAGCGCACCTCGATCATCGGCGTGGACCGCGACGGCGCCTTCGCCGACTACATCGCGATGCCCGCCTCCAATGTCATGAAGCTCGGCGGGATTCCCACGGAAATTGGCGCCATCATGGACCCGATGGGGAACGCCTTCCACACCGTCCTCGAGGGCGACGCCGTCATCGGGAGCGCGGTGCTGGTGCTGGGCTGCGGCCCCATCGGCTGCTTTGCCGTCGGGGTGGCGCGCGCCGCCGGCGCCTCGCTCGTCATTGCCAGCGACCTCAACGACAAGCGGCTCGGCATCGCGAAGCAGATGGGGGCGCATGTCACGCTCAACCCGACCAGGGACGACGTGCTCGCCCGGGTCAAGGAGCTCACCAGCGGCGACGGGGTCGATCTCGTCTGCGAAATGAGCGGCCATCCCGCCGGCCATGCCCAGGCCTTCGCGGTGGCCCGCCTCGGCGGGCGCGTCAACCTGCTCGGCACGCCCAGCAAGACCACCGAGGTGAGCTTCGCGCGGGACATCATCTTCAAGGGCCTGACACTCTACGGCGTGACCGGGCGCAAGATGTACCACACCTGGCATGTCATGCAGCGGTACCTGCGGGCCGGGCAGATCGACCCGATGCCCGTCGTGACCCACCGTTTCCCCCTCGAGAAGATTGCCGACGCCATCCAGGTCATCAAGGACGGGCAGGCCGGCAAGGTCATCCTGGAGATCGGCTCGTGAGCAACAACCTCGACGCGCGCATCCACGCCGAGCTGGCCCAGTTCAAGGCCGACGGTGTGTACAAGACGCTCAACTACCTGGCCAGCCCGCAGGCCGCGCGGGTGGAGATGGAGGGGCGCGGGTCCGTCATCATCCTCTCCTCCAACAACTACCTCGGATTGTCCAACGAGCCGGCGGTGGTGGCGGCGGGCAAGCGGGCGCTCGACCAGTACGGCGCCGGCACCGGCTCGGTCCGGTTCATCTGCGGCACCTTCTCGATTCACCGGGAGCTGGAGCAGGCCTGCGCCCGGCTGGTGGGGACCGCCGCCTCGCTCAGCTTCGTGAGCTGCTGGAACGCCAACGAGGCCGTCCCCGGCACCCTGCTCACCGAGCACGACCTCATCCTGAGCGACCAGCTCAACCACGCCTCCATCATCGACGGCCTGCGGCTCGCCAAGGCCATCACCAAGTGCCAGACCGGCGTCTACAAGCACGGCGACCTCGACGACCTGCGCGCCAAGCTGGCGGCCGCCACCGACCGCAAGGTCAAGATGGTGATTACCGACGGCGTCTTTTCGATGGAGGGGGCCATTGCCAAGCTCCCCGACATCGCGGCCATCTGTCGCGAGTACGGGGCGGTGCTGGTGGTGGACGACTCCCATTCGACGGGCGTGCTCGGCAAGACGGGCCGCGGCACCGCCGAGCACTTCGGCATGGTGGGAGAGGTGGACATCATCACCTCGACCCTCGGCAAGGCGCTGGGCGGCGCGGCCGGGGGATTCGTGGCAGGCACCGCGGAGGTCTGCGACTACCTGACCCAGCGGGCCCGGCCTCAGCTCTTCTCCAACGCCCTCCCCGCCACGGTGGCGGGGAGCGCCCTGGCCAGCATCGAGTTCCTGGAGCAGCACCCGGAGCGGGTCACCCGGCTCCGCGAGAACGCGAACTACTTCCGGGAGCAGCTGCTGGGGCTCGGCTTCGCGCCGCTTCCCGGCGAGACGCCGATCATCCCGGTCATCCTCGGCGAGACCGCGGCGGCGATCAAGATGAGCAACATGCTCCTCGACGAGGGGGTGTTCGTGACCGGCTTCGGCTTCCCGGT
>DAOLIZ010000262.1:0-2112 GCA_035328285.1 Gemmatimonadales bacterium | reverse complement strand
CGCTCCGATTCGATGGCGCGGTAGAGCGCCACCCAGTGGGCGGTGTCGGAGACGTTGCGGACTGAGGCGGGAGGATTCATCGATTGTGCTCAGAGGGTGGAAAAGGTGTGGTCGCGGGTGTGGCGTGCGCAGCGAGGTGACCAAGATAGTCAGGGATTGAACGTCACCGCCTGGTTGACGAGCACACGCACCTTCTGCCCTCGCACCTCGCCGGGCCGGAAGAGGCTCTCGAGCACCATCCGGAGGGCGGCGACCTCGAGCCTCGGGTCCACGACTGAGTGGACATGAAACGAGCAGGGTTCCGGGTGACCAAGCGTGTCGATGATGAAGGAGAAGACCACCCGTCCTCCCACGCCGGCGCGCTGCAGATCGGTCGGGTATCGACGCTTTCCCACCTTGATCAGGTCCGGGGGGCGGTCGACCGACGCCTCGGTGTAGGACGAGTCACGAAAGATGGTGTCGGGCATCACGATCAATGAGTGCGGCAACTCTTCCGAGCAGACGCTTTCTTCCGGGACGATGCGATGTGGCACCGGAATCTCCCCGGCCACTCTGCTCGGCGTCGCCCCCAGGGGGACGGAACGGAGAGGCACCTGCGCCGCAGCAGGGACATTCAGGAACATCAGTGCCACGAGGAGGCGAGTGGATCGAGTCATCGAGAATCCGTGAAACCCCACGCGATGACGGCCGACTCCTTGGGATTCAGGGCGGCCAGCAGACGCAATCGGTCCCCGGCGCGCTTGAGTGTGGCATGGCGCGATCCGGGTGGGAATGGCAACTCAGCGGCTTCCTCCGGTAACCAGCCTGACTCGGTCGCCGCGGAGAGGACCAGACGGAACAGGTCGTCGAGTCTGGCCTTTGCCGCGGGATCTGGCCTGACGATGCCGATCACATAGTCCGCCGCGTCCATGACGCTCGTCACCTCGCCTCGCCATCCGGAGGGACGGGGTGCGCGTTCGGCCTTCTCCGGCGCGTCTTGCCCTGGAGGTAGGACTGGCCAGATGCCGCCAGCAATGTCTTCGGACTCCGCGTAGGACACGGCCTGGTTTCGAACGAATGGGAGGCGTGCCGGATAATCCGCCGGAGGAGTCTCGCCGGGAGGCGCATCCCGAAAGTCATCCTGCCCAGGCGCCTTGAGTCCGGGAGGAAACATCCGACCTCCTGTGGTGGTGCCTGACAGCCCCGGACTACTCCGGGTCATGTCCAATGTGATACGACATTCCGGCCAGCGCCCGAAAATCGAGCTGCGTCGAGCCGATCGGGGCATCGCTCGGCGAGCTCAAATTGAGGGAATAGAGGAAGAGATCCAGACCCAGGCTCACCCGGATTCTGTCGCTGATGGGAAGTGAGCTACCGGCCCCAAACGCGAGTCCAAGCGAACTCGTCCCGTCGATACCGTCCAACCGGGGACTCTCCTGGTTGATCCAGAGCGGTCCGGCGGATAGCCAGACCGCATTCGGAATCGTCGGAGTCGACAGACGATAGAGAAACGCGATCGTCAGCGCCGTCGAAGAACTGGCATAGGAAGTGTCGGGGGACGACCCGAAGGGAGGCTGGACGAGGAGTGACCCGCCGGCAAAGCCAATCGTGGCCTGCAGGCCGAGGCGGGGGGCAACCCAGACTCGGCCGGCAGCGCCATAGGTGAACGCGGTCGTGAACTTCGCCTGCGTCGGCCCGTAGACACTCGGGACCTCCCGAGCGGGGATATTAAATGTGGTGGTGGGCGCGAGGACGCCGCCGAACGCCTCGATCTCCCCCTGGGCATGGAGTGGAGCGGCTGTCAGCCCAATCGCGGCGAGCACCGGGAGGAAGGCCGAGGTCGGACGAACGAGGCTTCGTTCGCTCAGGGTTGCTCCTGCTTGAACACCTTCATGGCCGCGGCCAGTTCCACCAGGACGAGGAAGAGCCCCAGCACAACCCAGTGCCACCACAGGATGTCCATTGCGTCCCGCCGTCGGAGGAGGGGATCGTTCAGGGGTTTCGAAGTATATCGTGCGGCGAGGCGCCTCGCCACGTGGCGCAGCCAGCACTCGATGCCCGTTGCCTAATCCAGGCGGAGCAGCCCCAGCGCCCCGTGACACGCCGAGACCGTGCCTACCAGCAGCGCGGAGG
>DAOLIZ010000261.1:0-2178 GCA_035328285.1 Gemmatimonadales bacterium | reverse complement strand
CCTCTCCGACCCCACGCGGCTCCACATCGTCGAGCTCCTCGCCGATGGCGAGCACTGCGTGTGCGACCTGATGGCCGCCGTCGATGCCGCGCAGAGCCGGCTCTCGTTCCACCTGAAGGCACTGAAGGACGCGGGCATCGTGGCTGATCGGAAGGACGGACGCTGGGTCCACTACCGGCTCCGGCCCGAGGCGCTCGAGGAAATGGCGGATGCGCTGCATCTGGTCCGCGAGGCGCGCCCCGGCGCCTGGAAGAGCATCACCTGCTGTTAGGGTCGGGGCAGCGGGGCAGCATGGCAGCGGGGCAGGCAGGCACTCAATCGAAGGGGAACCAGACATGTCGGACAGCATCAAGCAGATCGTGCGGGAGAAGTACGGCCAGGCAGCCCTGCGGGCGGAGGCGGGGAGGGGAAGCTCCTGCTGCGGCGGAAGCGACTGCTGCGGGACCACCGATCCAATCACGAGCGACCTCTACGAGGCGGCGCAGGTCGCCGGCATCCCCGCCGCCGCCGTGCTCGCATCGCTCGGCTGCGGCAACCCGACCGCACTCGCCTCGCTTGCGGAGGGCGAGGTGGTGCTGGATCTCGGCTCCGGGGGCGGCATCGACGTGCTGCTCTCGGCCCAGCGGGTCGGCCCCACCGGCAAGGCCTACGGGCTGGACATGACCGATGAAATGCTCGCGCTGGCGCGGCGCAATCAGCAGGCCGCCGGCGTCACCAACGTCGAGTTCCTGAAGGGCGACATCGAGCACATCCCGCTGCCCGACGCGTCGGTGGACGTCATCATCTCCAACTGCGTCATCAACCTCGCCGCGGACAAGCGGAAGGTGTTCGGCGAGGCGTTCCGGGTGCTGAAGCCGGGGGGACGGTTTGCCGTCTCCGACGTCGTCGTCCGGGGCGAAGTGCCGCAGGAAGTCCGTCGGAGCATGGAGCTCTGGGTGGGCTGCGTCGCCGGCGCCCTCGAGGAGCGGGAATTCGAGGCCTGGCTGCGGGCGGCGGGGTTCGAGGATACGACGCTGGAACCGACCCGCGTGTACCGCCTCGAGGACGCCCGCCAGTTCCTCGCCGAGGGGGGGCTGGATCCGGACGCGATCGCGGCCGACATCGACGGAAAGTTCATGGCGGCGTTCATCCGGGCCACCAAGCCCGCGGTGGTCGCCGGCGTGGCCGGCGCCGCTCCCTGCTGCGCCCCGGGGTGCTGCCCGTGAGCCAGTCGCTCGTGGACGCCGGCATCGGCTCCGAGGCCGGCGTCCTCAAGCGACTCTCCACCCTTGATCGCTTCCTGCCGCTCTGGATCTTTGCGGCCATGGGGGCGGGGCTCTTGCTTGGCAGACTCTTCCCCGGTCTCGGGGCGCTCCTCGACCGGGTCCAGGTGGCCGGCGTCTCGGTCCCGATCGGGCTGGGGCTCCTCTGGATGATGTATCCGGTCCTCGCCAAGGTTCGCTACGAGAGCATCGGCTCGCATGTGGCCGACCGCAGGCTCATCGGCACATCGCTTGTACTCAACTGGGTCATCGGCCCCGTGGTGATGTTCGCCCTCGCCTGGTGGCTGCTGCCCGACCTCCCGGCCTATCGCAACGGCCTGGTGATCGTCGGGCTCGCGCGGTGCATCGCCATGGTGCTCATCTGGAACACCCTGGCCGGCGGGTCTGGGGAGCTGGCGGCCGTGTTGGTTGCCCTCAACTCCATCTTCCAGGTGCTCACCTACTCGTTCCTCGGCTACCTCTTCCTGACCGTCATCCCTGACTGGCTGGGCGGCAGTACCGCATCCCTCGATGTCTCCATGCTCGATATCGCGCGCTCGGTGCTGATCTTCCTCGGGGTCCCCCTCCTGGCCGGCTACTGGACCCGTCGCACCCTCGTGCGCCGGCGTGGCGTGGCGTGGTACGAGAATTCCTTTCTCCCCCGCATCGGCCCGACGGCGCTGCTCGGCCTGCTCTACACGATCGTCCTGATGTTCGCGATGCAGGGCGACCGGATTCTCGACCGCCCCTGGGATGTGTTCCGGATTGCGCTCCCCCTGCTGCTGTACTTTCTCGTGATGTTCGGCACCTCGCTGCTCCTCACCTGGCGGCTGCGGTTCCGGTACGAGGATGCGGCAGCCGTCTCGTTCACGGCCGCCGGCAACAACTTCGAACTGGCCATCGCGGTGGCCATCGGGACGTTCGGCATCGCCTCGGG
>DAOLIZ010000260.1:0-2200 GCA_035328285.1 Gemmatimonadales bacterium | reverse complement strand
ACCCGACGATGCCTTCGCTGACAGTCAACGGACAGACCGTGCCGATCGCCGAGGGCGACACCATCCTCGATGCGGCCCGCGCACACGGCGTCGAGATCCCCACCCTCTGCTGGTATCCGAAGCTCCCCACCGTGGGCAACTGCCGCATCTGCCTCGTTTCCGTCGAGGGACAGAACAAGCTGCTCCCCGCCTGCGCCACGCCCGCGGCGGACGGCATGGTGGTCGAGACCGAGAGCCCCGCCGCCGCCGACAACCGCCGCGGCGTGCTCGGCATGCTGCTGGAGCGCTACCCGCTGGAGCACCTGCGCGGGAACGGCAGCGCCCCGCCGGCGCGCAACGAGTTCGAGCAGTACGTGAAGCAGTACCAGGTGCCGATCCCGACCGAGCAGCCCCTCGGCCTCCGCGGCGGCGACACCCGGCCGGGCGACGTCATGATCCAGCACGACATGTCGCTCTGCATCCTCTGCACCCGCTGCGTGCGCGCCTGCGACGACATCCAGGAAGTGGGCGTCCTCGACGTGGGCCAGCGCGGCGCGCACACCGAGATCATCGTCGGCGGCGACGGCGACCCCGACCACGCCGGCTGCACCTGGTGCGGCGAGTGCGTCCGGGTCTGCCCCACCGGCGCCATCTTCGAGGTCATTCCCCGCGAGCGGTTCGGCGCCGAGGCGGTGCGCAACCCCGACACCGTCACCCGGTCGGTCTGCCCCTACTGCGGCGTCGGCTGCCAGGTCGACCTCCACGTGAAGGACGGCGAGCTGGTGCGCGTCACGTCGCCGTGGATCGAGGAGAACACCCCGAACCAGGGCAGCACCTGCGTCAAGGGACGGTTCGGCACCGACTACGCGCAGCACCGCGACCGGCTGACCGTGCCGCTGATCCGGAAGGGATGGGTACGGGAGGGGACGCGCTGGCGCTGGACCGGCGAGATGCCGCGCCACCGCGAAGGCCCGTGGCAGACCATCGAGGAGATCGGCACGGGGAAGAAGCCGCGCCCCCCGAAGCGCAGCGTCGGGAAGCCGCCCCAGACCGGACTGCCGATCGTGGGCGACGGCGACGTGCGCGACCGCGCCACCACCCCCGCGGAGTGGTACGACGCCTTCCGCGAGGCCACCTGGGAGGAGGCGATGAGCCTCACCGCCCAGGAGCTCCTCCGCATCAAGAGCGAACACGGCCCCCGCGCGCTCGCCGCCCTCTCCTCCGCCAAGTGCAGCAACGAGGACAACTACCTCTTCATGCGGATGGTGCGCGGCGCCCTCGGCACCAACAGCGTGGACCACTGCACCCGGCTCTGCCATTCCACCTCGGTCTCGGCCATGAGCCGCGCCCTCAGCACCTCGGCGGCGTCGGGCTCGATGCGCGAGATCGAGGAGGCGTGCGACGTCATCTTCATCTCCGGCGCCAACACCACCGAGAACCACCCGGTCTTCGGCGCGCTGATCAAGCGGGCGGTGACCAAGGGCGCCAGGCTGGTCGTGGCCGACGTGCGGCGCACCGAACTGGCCGCCCTCGCCGACGTGCACCTGCAGCTCCTGCCGGGCACCGACGTGGCGCTCTACAGCGCCATGCTCAACCACATTCTGAGCAAGGGCCTCGAAGACAGGGAGTTCATCCGCACCCGGACCAGGGAGTTCGAGCAGGTGCGCGCCGCCGTGGCGCCGTACACGCTGGAGGTCGGGCAGAAGATCACCGGCGTGCCGGCCGACAAGATCGCCCTGGCCGCCGAGCTCTATGCCCGCGGCCCGAACACCTCGACGCTCTGGGCCATGGGCCTGACCCAGCACGCCTCGGGCACGGACATCGTGGCGAGCCTGCTCAACCTGCTGCTGGCGTGCGGGATGATCGGCCGGTGGGGCGCGGCGATGCTCCCGATCCGCGGCCAGAACAACGTGCAGGGCGCGAGCGACGTCGGCGCGATTCCCTTCGCCTACACCGACTACCGCTCCGTCACCAAGCCGGAAAACCGCGCCGACTACGCCAGGGCATGGGGACTCCCCGAGGAGGCACTCTCCCTCGAGGACGGCCTGATGGTGACGGAGATGACCAAGCCCGGCAGCGGGGTGCGGGGCCTGTACATCATGGGCGAGAACCCGGTCATCTCCGACCCCGACATCGCGCACGCCGAGGAATGGGTGCGCGGCCTCGAGTTCCTCGGCGTCCAGGATCTCTTCCTGACCGACACCGCGCGGTGGGCCGACGT
>DAOLIZ010000259.1:0-2249 GCA_035328285.1 Gemmatimonadales bacterium | reverse complement strand
CGAGGCGGTAGCGGTCGGCCAGGGCCTCGGTCAGGCGGGGGAGGACGTCGGTCACTTGGTACCTCCTCCGCTCTCGGCCACACGCTGGCGGAACTCGGTGATCCAGTTGGGCGATACGACCAGTTGATAGTCGTCTGCTCCGGAGATGACCGCGAGGACACGCTGCCCGTCTCGCGTGACATCGTAGTTGGCCCCGAAGAAGCTGGTGGCCGCCATGCGGGCGTCCGACAGGATGGTGTCCCGTCCGAGCAGCGTGAACGTTGGCGTGAACGCGACCCGGGCCGCCAGCAAGTAGGGACCCGCTCGATAGTAGAGGCGACGCCCGTCGGGAGACCAGCTCGGCTCGGTACCGCCGGCCACCGACACCTGGAGCTTGGAGGATGGATCGGGGAAGGAGCGGACATAGACCTCGAACCGACCCGACTCATTCGACATGAGCGTCACCCACTTGCCATCGGGTGAGAATCGGGCGGCGCCCTCGAGGCCCGGTGAGTTCAGGTACTTTCGCTCCACGCCACCGGAGTCGAGCGGGACGCGGAGCAGGTCCCAGGAGGTCTCCCGGAGGCTGGTGACCAGCAGCGACTTCTCGTCAGGGGACACGGCCGCCAGCGGCGACAGGTAGATGTTCTGCGTGAGGCGCTCGGCCGGCGACCCGCCCGCGGCGAGCTGCCAGTACACGGCACCGCGGGCCTCCTCACCGGAGGCCGTAAACAGGATGTGCCGGCCGTCCCTGCTCCAGTCGACGGAGGTCACCGACCCGGATGTTGTCAGCTTCGAGAAGGTGGACAGGGGACGGTCATAGATCCAGACATCGCTCTGGCGGTCGTCGTAGACGACCACCGCGACCCGCTGCCCGTCGGGTGAGAGGCGCGGCAATTCGTAGGCTCCCGGTTGCTTGAGCAGAGGTTCGGTCTTCCCGTCAGGGAAGATCCAGTCGAGCGTGCCGCTCGCCCCACCGCGCGAGACCACCATGGCACCGCCCGGCGAGACGTACACACCGGTATTGCCGTTGTTCGCAGAGGCGACCAATACGGGATCATGGACCGGAATCGGCTTCCCGGCGAGCTTCCTGCCGCGCGGATCCAGCTTGACCGCCATGACGGTGCCGTCCGACTGCACGTACACGAGCATCCCGTCGAGCATGGCCAGTGGCCGGATTCCCAGCAGACCGAGTGACGTCACCTTCCCGTCGTCGAGAGAGGTCAGCGCCAGTTCGGAGGTGGAGAGGCTCCCCGACCAGATGACGAACACGATGCTCTTGCCGTCCGGCAGGGCGATGGGCCAGAGGTGATCCGTCCTGCCGCTGGCGGTGTCGGGGTGGGTGAGGGCGACCGGGTCTCCTCCGGCGGCACTCACATAGGAGAGCCCGTGCGTCGACCCGTAGGAACCCATCACGATCTGGTCCCTGGTCGTCCAAGCCGCCCCGTTGGCCGCCCCCGCGGTCGCGATCGTCACCGGTGCGCTGCCGTCGAGCCGCACCTTCCGTTCCTTGTTGTCCTGGCCGAAGGCCAGCCACTTGCCGTCGGGCGAGAAGTGCGGCTCGTAGGCGTTGATCGTCCCCGGGATCGGGTGGGGTTCCAGCTGGTCGGTGCGGAGTGCATAGAGCATCGAGGAGTTCGCGTCCTGGGCCACCGAGTAGACGACCGTGCTGCCGTCAGGAGAGATGGCCGCCGGCCACGGGTAGCTGCCAACGGGCCGGGTACTGTCCGATGTCGCCATGATGAACCGGATGGGCGGAACGGCGGCGGGTGCTGCGCGCTTCGCCAGTGACACCGCCACGGCGACTGCGGCGACCGCGACCAGCGCGGGAACGAGCACGAGCGGATCCCGGAGCCGTGCGCGCCATCCCCCGTCGGTACCGGCGCGCGCGCCCGCGCCCTGGGCGGCGGTCGTGGTGTACGACGCTACGCTCCCCCTCCCCTGCAGCGCCTCGCCGAAGTCCGCGGCGGTCTTGAACCGGTCCGCCGGGAGTTTCTGGAGGGCCTGCCGGACCGCCCCCTCGACCTGCGGCGGGATGGTCTTCCGCTGGAGGGTGAGGGAGCGCGGCTCCTCCGTCACCACGCGGGCGATGATGGCCTGCGCGGTGGGGCCGGTGAAGGGCGGCTCGCCCACCAGCATTTCATACAGGACGCAGCCAAGGGCGTAGACGTCGGAGGTGGCGGTGATCTCCCGCTCCCCCATCGCCTGCTCGGGACTCATGTAGTGCGGCGTGCCGAGGGACATGCCGGTCTCGGTCATGCGCGTACCGG
>DAOLIZ010000258.1:0-2287 GCA_035328285.1 Gemmatimonadales bacterium | reverse complement strand
TGCCCATCGGCCAGATGCTGTGGATGAAGGAGCTGATGAGCTACAAGCAGTTCCCGGCGCTCCAGACTCCGTCGAGCTACAACCTCGATCAGATCATTCAGGCAATGCAGGAGTCGAAGACCGGCAGCCACGCAGGCGAGTAGCTGGCGGATGATGAGAATTTCGACAAGGGGGGCGCCCGGACATCGGGCGCGCTTTTTGGTATTGCTCAGAATTCCAAATGGAGTCCGGACATGAATCACTCAAGACAGTGGGCACGGTGGCGTGGAATCGCGGCTGGCGCCATGCTGCTGGGTACCGCCCTTCCGCTCTCGGCGCAGTCTAATCCCCTCCCTTCCTGGAACAACGGTGCGGCCAAGGCGTCCATCATCGAATTCGTGGAGGCCACCACCACCAAGGGATCTCCAGAGTTCGTGCCGGTGGCAGAACGGATTGCCACATTCGACAACGATGGCACGTTGTGGGTGGAGCACCCCGTGTACACGCAGGTCGAGTTCGTGCTGGGCCGGGTGCCTGCCGTGGTGAAGGAGAAGCCGGCGCTCGCCGCGGAGGAGCCGTTCAAGACGGTGATGTCCGGAGACCGGGCAGCGATCTCAAAGCTCGGGATGGAAGACCTGATGAAGCTGCTCGCTGCCACGTCGACGGGCATGACGGTGGAACAGTTCCAGTCGGAAGCCAAGGCCTGGTTCGCGAGCGCGAGGGACCCGCGGTGGAAGAAGCCGTACCCCGACCTGGCCTACCAACCGATGGTGGAGTTGCTGCGGTACCTCCGGGCCAACGGCTATAAGACGTACATCGTGACCGGCGGCGGGCAGGACTTCGTCCGGACCATCTCCGAGCAGGCGTACGGGATCCCACCAGAGCAGGTGATCGGCACCGCGGGTACCACCACCTACGGGCATGACAGCACCGGCAAGGCGGTGCTCACGAAAAACCCGAAGGTCATGCTCAATGACAACAACGAGGGCAAGGCGGAGGGGATCCAGCTCATGATCGGTCGCCGGCCCCACTTCGCGTTCGGCAACACCAGCGGCGACCAGCAGATGCTCGAGTACACCGGCACCGGCGACGGTGCCCGACTGTCGATGCTCCTCCTGCATGACGATGCCACGCGGGAATATGCGTACGGTCCGGCCCGCGGTCTGCCCGACACGAAGGTCGGCACCTTCTCTGTTGCGCTGGACAGCATCGCGAAAGCGCGGGGATGGACCGTCGTCAGCATGAAGAAGGATTGGAAGCGAGTCTTCGCATTTGAATAGACCTGGGCCGCTGCGAGCAGTTTGTCGCGCGGGCGGCTATTCCCGCGCCGGGTTGTTCCGGATGTAGGCCTCGACTCGGCGCACGGCCCGTTCGTCAGCGAGGATGCATTCGTAGTAATTGCGTTGCCACACGCGGGCGCCGGGTGTGCCCCGGATGACATTGACGCGTTTCGTGACGGCGGATTTGAACGCACCCACGATGGTCGGGATGGACCCCGCGATTGGTTGTCCGAATGCGGGGGTGCGGGGCGCGGGGTCGACATGGCGCGTGGTGGCGGACGCCGCAGGGGCATGGCGCGGGGTGGCCGGCACCGTAGGGGCACGGCAGGCCGTGCCCCTACGATCCCCGGACCCCACGCAATCATTGTTGATGATGACGATCCCATGAAAATGGTCCGGCATAACGACAGAAACACCGAACGTGATTGCGGGAAAATGTTCATCAGATTCCCGCCAAACCGTTCGTACGATCACCCCCAACCGATTCAGCCGCATGACGCCATCCACCACCTGCCCAAATAACCGCGCTCGCCGGTAGGTACATATCGTGACAAAATACGCCCCAGGCCGGGTGTAGTCGTAACCCCGCAGACGGATTGATTGACGGCCCGGCAGATTGCTCACCCGTCCACAATGGGCCCTGCCCGTTGCCGGCCATCACCAATTTGTCACTGCCGCATCCCCGCATCCCCGCTTCCCCACGTATCTTTAGCCCGTGCATCCCACACGAAACCACTTCCTCCCCCCCGATCCCGATGCCTTCAAGCGGGAACGCCCCTCCAAGGGGCGGATCATCGTCATTGCTCCCACCCGCGCCGCCTGCGAGACTATCGAGCTGGCCCTCGGCCTGACCGGGGTGGACACGGTGCTCGAGCGCGAGCACGGCGTCGAACTCCGCGAATGGGCGCTGGGGGGCAAGGGATTCGGCATCGTGGCGGGCACCGGGACCGGGAAGACCCTCGGCATCCGACCAGTGGCGGAAACGATTCTCGGGGAGTCGCTTCGGGTCGGCGTCGTCAACCGGGAAC
>DAOLIZ010000257.1:0-2294 GCA_035328285.1 Gemmatimonadales bacterium | reverse complement strand
ATGACGGCTCCGCCCTCGTGGCCGACTTCGGCATCGCGTTGGCGGCCAGCAAGGCGGGCGGGACACGGATGACGGAAACGGGGATGAGTCTCGGCACCCCGCACTACATGAGCCCGGAACAGGCGATGGGGGAGCGGGAGATCACCGCCCGCTCCGACGTGTACGCCCTCGGCTGCGTGCTCTACGAAATGCTCACCGGTGACCCGCCGTTCACCGGCTCCACCGCCCAGGCCATCGTCGCGCGGGTGGTGACTGAGCATCCCCGCTCGATGACCAGCCAGCGGCACACGATCCCGCCGCAGGTCGAGGCGGCGGTGCTGACCGCGCTCGAGAAGCTCCCCGCTGACCGGTTCGCGACGGCCTCCGAATTTGCGGCCGCGCTTGCGGACCCCACCTACGCCTCCAGGACCACCGTCATGATGGCGGCGCAGGGCAGGGGAAAGCGGTCTCCCGTCACTCTCGCCCTGGCTGGCGTGGCGGCCGTCGCCACGATCGCCGCGCTGTGGGGTTGGCTCCGGCCGGCGCCGCCGCGCCCCACGCTCCGCTACACGATGGTACTCCCCGAGGGGAAGGAGCTCTCGACCGATCGCGGCACCCGCTTCGCCATTTCGCCTGACGGTTCGAAGATCGTCTACGCCGGGCAGGGGCCCGAGGGAACCCAGCTCTACCTCCTCGACCGGAGCCAGATCGAGCCCACGCCGCTCTCCGGCACCGATGGCGGGATCGTGCCCTTCTTTTCTCCCGATGGACGGCAGATCGGGTTTACCCTCCTGGGGAACGCGGCGATCAAGGTGATGCCGCTGAGCGGCGCGCCGCCGGTCACCATCGCCGACTCGGGCCTCGGCTCGGACGGGGCCACCTGGAGCGCCGACGGCTACATCTACTTCGACGGGCTCACGGGCGGGGGCACCACCGGGCTCGTCCGCGTGGCTGCCTCAGGTGGACCGCTCGAACAGGTGACCACGGTGGACACCGCCAACGCCGAACAGGATCATTTCTGGCCGGTGGCGATCCCCGGGGGGCGGGGGGTGCTCTTCACCGTGCAGTACCGGAGCGCCCGGCAGGCAAGCAACATCGCCGTCTTCGACCCCAAGTCGAAGACGTACCACACGCTGGTGCAGGGGCTCACCGCCCGCTACGCCCCGACCGGCCACCTCATCTATGTGTCGACGTCAGGTGACCTCCTCGCGGTGCCGTTCGACCTCAAGCGGCTGCAGGTCACTGGGCAGCCGGTCGCCCTGACCAACCGGATCGCCGGTCGGGCCTTTGGGGCGGTGGACCTCGCGCTGTCGTCCTCCGGGACCATGATCTACCAGGTCGGAGAGGTCAACACCGATCCGGCGACGGTCGCCTACGTGACCCGCGACGGGCGCTTCACCCCCGTGGATTCCGGGTGGAGCAGCAGCTTCCAGACCCTCGCCCTCTCTCCCGACGGCAAACAGCTCGCCGTCAGCATCGTGGCCACGGGCGAGCAGCAGGTCTGGATCAAGCAGCTGCCCGACGGCCCGCTGAGCAAGCTCACCTTCGACGGCCAGTCCAACATCAGGCCCACCTGGCACCCCGACGGCCAGACGGTCGGATTCACGAGCGCGGCCCTGTCCTTCGCCGCCGTGCGGGCCGACGGGAGCGCCCTGCCCATGGTCCTGGTGACGGACACCGCCCGCAGCGGGGTCCAGGAAGGAGTCTGGTCGCGGGACGGCAAGTGGATCGTCTACCGGACCACCACCCGCGACATCCTGGCCCGGCAGACCGGGGGCGACACCGCGGTGGTGTCCCTGCTCCAGACACCAAGCTTCCAGGAGCTCGAGCCAACCCTGAGCCCCGACGGGAAGTGGCTGGCGTACGCGTCGAACGAGAGCGGTCGCTTCGAGATCTACGTCCGGCCGTTTCCGGACACCGACCGCGCCAAGTGGCAGGTCTCCACCGACGGCGCCACTGACCCGCTCTGGTCACGGAGCGGACGCGAGCTCTTCTTCTTCGCCAACACCGGAATGGTGACCTCCGTCGAGATCCTCCCGGGCGCCACCTTCACCATGGGCAAGCGCACCCCGCTCTTCAGCGCTACCCAGACCGCCGGCGGCCCCCACTCCTGGGACATCACCCCCGACGATCAGCGCTTCGTCATGATCCAGCTTTCCGGGAGCGGGGACACCCAAAGCCGTGAACTGGTGGTAGTGGAAAACTTCTTCTCCGAACTCGAGGCCAAGCAGGCCCGATAGCCAGCAGATCTCACATGCAGCACCGACTTCACACAAGGAATCCGTTCATGCATCGCTCCTCGATCCGTCGGTTCG
>DAOLIZ010000256.1:0-2307 GCA_035328285.1 Gemmatimonadales bacterium | reverse complement strand
GCTTGATGTCGCGATGGATCACGCCATGGCGATGGGCGTAGTCGAGCGCGCTGGCGACCTCGATGGAGATGCGCACCGCATCCGCCACGGGCAGCTGCTTCTCGCGGTCAATTCGATCCCGCACCGTCTCGCCCTGCACGTACGGCATCACGTAGAACAAGAAGCTGTCTGCCACCCCGCTGTCGAAGAGGGGGAGGATATGCGGATGCTGCAGGTTGGCGGTGGTCTTGATCTCGGAGAGGAAGCGGTCGGCGCCGATGACGGCCGCGAGTTCCGGCCGCAGGACCTTGATGGCCACCTGGCGGTCGTGCTTCAGGTCGGCGGCGAGATAGACCGTGGCCATGCCGCCCTGCCCCAGCTCCCGCTCGATGCGGTAGCGATTGGCCAGGGCGGCGGTGAGACGATCGAGCGGTGCACTCATCGGTTGGCACCATCCACGGCCGCCTTCATCTGCGCGACCCAGTTCGGGATGACACGGAGATACGAGGTGCTGGTCTCCGCCGGTCCCTCGACGTAGATGATCCCGCCATCATGCGATGGACGGTTCGACCACCCCGACGTATCAGAGAAGCGGGGGTCACGGGCCCAGAAGATGGGAGCACCGGCGGGTTCACCGGTTTCCGGGTTGATGCGGGAGAGGTACCACGAGGTGCCTGAACGGTACAGCACCTCCGTGGCCGAAAGCCAGATGGGTTCCACCCCCTCCGAAGCAATCTGCCAGCGGCGCCCGGCCATGGGGAAGGTCGTGACGAGAATGCGGCTTCCCTCCAGGGTCTGGTACGCGATGAGCTTTCCGTTGGGCGACACGGACGCGAACCTGGCGTTGGTGAGGACCGTATCGAACACCGGCTTCGGCAGGCTCGGATCGAAGCGCATCACGATGGAGCCGTTCCAGTCCTGGGCGAGCGCGGTGTGCGCATCGTGATAGTCGACCGGATCAGGAGAGGCGAGATTCGCGTCGAACACCGCCAGCGTGTCCGGCGGCGCGCCGGAGCCGGGCGACCCGGCCAGGATGGCCCAGCGGCTGGAGTCGCGCATGGCAACCAGGAGCCGGTCCCCGTCCGGATTCCAGATCGGGTGCCGGACCTGTGCCGCCCGCAACCAGGTGTATCGCTGTCCGTTCTGCAGGTCGTAGACCCGGAGCTCGGTTCCCTCGGCAGCCCGCACCGCGGCGGCGAACCAGCGCCGGTTCCGGCTCAGGTCGTAGCGCTGGTAGTCCCCCGGATCCGCGATGATGGGCTGTGGGGCACCACCCGGATGCAGGGACACCACGCGGCCGAGCGTCGCGTCCACCCCGGGCGCAAAGATCAGGGTGCCGTCGGCCGCGATATCCAGCTGAGTCTCACCGATGGCTTCGCGCCGGATGCCGCCCAGCATCGTCACCGGCCGCTGGGCCACGTGGGTCTCCGGGTCGTAGCGGGCCGCGACCAGGTTCCCATCGAGGGAGAGGTAGACGAGATACGTCTTGTCCACCACCCGGAACGCCGATCCCTCGAGGAGACTGCCGGGCGTGCCGTCGGGGCGGGCGGTGCGCACATTCCAGACCTCGCCGGTTTCCGGGTCGAGCACCTGCGCGGTCCAGTTGAAGGCGCAGAGCAACTTCCGGGACTCCGAGGACCAGTGCCCGAAGACACAGCGGGGCGTCGGCTTGGAGCGTGCGGTTCCCCCTTCGGGGTCGAGCCAGTTGACGCGATTGCCGTCGGTGTCGATCACAAGATACTGGTCCGGGCTGATCCACTCGCCGGACATTGCCATCTGGCCGGCCAGGAGCATGCGAGGCTCGCCGCCGGAGATCGGGACCACCATGACGCGATCCCCGACGAGATAGCCGACCCGCGAGCCCTCGGGCGAAATGCGCGGCGCAATCCCGCCGGTGGTGCCGGCGATGGGCCGCACGGTGGCATCGCGCAGGCTCCGGTACCAGAGGGACGTCGAATCTCCCTGCCTGGCAGCGTAGACGGCGAACTCCCCGGTCGGCGCGATGGACAGGTTTCGAAACGAGGCGCCGTAGGACGTGGTCATGGTCGTCGCGCCGAACGTCATGGGTGCGCTGTCGGGAAGCGCGGCGTCATAGACGGCGGGGCCGCTTGCTGTTGGCTGGCGCATGAGAGCCCATCCGGTCACGGCTGCCATCACCACAAGCGCCAGCCACAACGGGCGGGGCAGGTGGGCTGCTCGGCGGGCGGGCAGTGCGCGGGTGGATCTGCTGCTCAAGCTTGGCGTTGGTCCGCCGCCGAGCGCGGTCGCAAACTCCGCGGCGGAGGCGAACCGATCCGCCGGGAGCTTCTCCAGCGCGGTCAGCACCGC
>DAOLIZ010000255.1:0-2321 GCA_035328285.1 Gemmatimonadales bacterium | reverse complement strand
GTCTTGTCGCCGGTGGCCACGCCGCCGGTCAGCACGATGATCGGGGCGACGCTGTCGGCATACAACTGCGCCGCATGGTCGAGCCGGGCCTTCAGCACCGGGCTCGGCTTCCCGTTGTACTGCGCCGCGCCGAGCACGATGATGGCGGGGACGGTCCGGGCCTGGTCCTGCCGACTGACGGCGAGCACGGAGAAGAAGGCCACCAGGTATCCCACCACCACGAACAGGACCCCAAAGCCGAGGACGGTCTTGAGCCACCGCACCTAGAGGTCGAACCCCTGGCCAAGCGCCGGAAGCACCACCTCGCCAACGCCCTCTTCCGTGAGAATCTTGCCCATCGCCTCGCGCGCGGGCGTCTCGCCGTGCACCACGAAGGCCCGCTTGACCGGCCCGCCGATGTTTCGCACCCACTGCCGGAGCTCGTTCCGGTCGGCATGCGCCGAGTACCCGCCGATCGTCTCGATCTCGGCCGCCACCGGGTACATGTCGCCGAAGATCTTCACCTCGCGCGCCCCCTCCTGGATCCGCCGGCCGAGGGTGTGCTCCCCCTGGAAGCCCACGAAGAGCACGATGTTCTTGTGGTTCCCGATGCCGTTCTTGAGGTGATGGAGAATCCGGCCGGCCTCGGCCATGCCGCTCGCGGCGATGATGACGGCGGGGCCGTTCAGGGTGTTGAGCGCCTTCGACTCGTTCACGTCGCGGACGTACGTCACCAGCTGGAAATCAAAGAGGGCCTTGGAGCGTCCGATCAACTGCTCGCGCTGGTCGAATATTTCCGGATGGAGGCGGAAGACCTCAGTGGCGTTCACGGCCAGCGGGCTGTCGATGTAGATCGGGATGCCGGGAATCTTGCCGGTCAACCAGAGCGAATGCAGGGCGTAGACCAGTTCCTGGGTGCGACCCACGGCGAAGGAGGGAATCAGCACCTTCCCGCCGCGGCCGGCGGCCCGGCGCACGATTTCCCCCAGCCGTTCCTCGGACCCGGCAATCGATTCGTGCTCCCGGTTGCCGTAGGTACTCTCGATGATCAGGGTGTCGATGGCGCCGGACGGGGGCACCGGGTCGCGGATGATGGGGAGGTCGTTCCGGCCGATGTCGCCCGAGAAGACCAGCCGGTGTCCGGGGCCCTCGGTGATCCGGATGTCCACCGACGCGGAGCCGAGGATGTGGCCGGCATCCATGAATGTGGTGACGAGGTGCTTCCGGATGTGGTGCGGCCGGTTGTAGGGGACGGCCTCGATGAGGTCCTGGACGGCAATCGCGTCGGCCATGTTGTAGAGCGGCTCCGCCTCGGGCCCGACGCGGTCGTGCCGCTTGAGGAAGTCGAAGTCGCTCTCCTGGATATGCGCCGAGTCCGGCAGCATGACGGCGGAGAGGTCGCGCGTGGCCGGCGTGGCGATGATGGGGTTGTGGTAGCCCTCCTTGACCAGGAGGGGGAGGCGGCCGGTGTGATCGATATGGGCGTGACTCACCACCACGGCATCGATGAGGCGGGCGTCGAACGGCAGCCTGGCGTTGAGCTCCCGGGTCTCCGCACGGCGGCCCTGGAAGAGCCCCGCGTCGAGCAGCACCCGCGCGCCCGCCGCCTCGAGGAGGTGCATCGAGCCGGTGACCTGGCCGCCGGCGGCGCCGTGAAAGGTGATCCTCATTGGGTGCCGAACAGCCGGTCGCCGGCGTCGCCGAGGCCGGGCAGGATGTAGCCGTGCTCGTTGAGCTCGCGGTCGAGCGCGGCCACGAACACCGGCACGTCCGGGTGGTCCTTCGCCATCCGTTCCACGCCGGCGGGGGCGGCGACGAGGGAGATGAGGCGGATGTGCCGCGCGCCCGACTCCTTCAGCTTGGCGATGGCCGCGGAGGCGCTGCCGCCGGTGGCGAGCATCGGGTCGAGCACCAGGTACACCTTGTCGGCGCCGAGGGGCGGGATCTTGAAGTAGTAGCTGACCGGCTCGAGGGTCTTCTCGTTGCGGTAGAGCCCGATGTGCCCGACACCGGCGTTGGGGAAGAGGGCAGCCACGGCGTCCACCATGCCGAGCCCGGCGCGGAGGATCGGGACGAGCACGATCCGGTCGCCGGGGAGGCGGCGGCCTTCCATGGTCTCGAGGGGCGTGCGGACGGGGATCGGCTCGGTCTCGAGGGTTCGGGTCGCCTCGTAGGCGAGCAGGGTGGCGATTTCACCGACCAGCTGGCGGAACTCCCGGGTGGGGGTGCTGACGTCCCGGAGGAGTGCCATCTTGTGCTGCACCAGCGGGTGGGAGACGATGGTCAGAGTGGTGGGGGGCATCCGGGGAATGTACGGTCGGGCGGGGGAGGGGGAAAGGACC
>DAOLIZ010000254.1:0-2325 GCA_035328285.1 Gemmatimonadales bacterium | reverse complement strand
GCATCGACCCGGGCCAGCTCCTCGATGGCGAGCACGGCCAGGAAGATGTTGCCGCCCGCGCCGCCGAACTGCTCGGGGATCTCCACGCCCATCAGGCCGAGCTCGAAGAACTTCGGGATGATATCGGCGTTGAACTGGGCGCGGGCGTCCATGTCGTGGACGTGGGGCCGGATTTCGGATTCGGCGAATTCGCGGACGGCGCTCCGGAACATCTCCTCTTCTTCGGTGAGAGTCGTCAGAGGAGGGATGGTCATGGAAAGATCGGTCATGGGATTCCTCCCCGCCGGGCGGGGGCTTGAGTCGTGCGGGAAGATACCAGCGCACCCCCAACCGTTCAACGAGGCCCGAGCACCTCCAGCACCACGGGCACCCGCCCGAGAGGGGCGGCGATCTGGACCCCTTGCACGCGCGGCCGCACCGCCTCGAGCATTTCGCGGGCAATTTGGACCCCCTCCGCGAGCCCCGCCTCCCGTCCGAGCGCGCTGGCCACCCGCATCCGCTCCAGCACGGCGAGGGGCACCGAGACGCCGGGCACCTCGTTGGCCAGGAACTCCGCGTTCCGGAGCGACACCAGCGGCCAGAGCCCCGCGATGACCGGAATCCGGTGCTTCGAGGCGCGTTCAAGGAACCGGTCCAGCTGCTCGAGGTCGAACACCGGCTGCGTCACCACATATTCCGCGCCGGCGTCCACCTTCCAGGCCAGGCGCGACATCTCCCGCTCCATGTCCGGCGCGGTGGGATTGGCGCCCACCCCGATCACGAACCGGGTCGGCGCGCCGATGGCGTTGCCGCCGGGATCGAGCCCATGGTTGAGCCGGGAGACGAGGTTCGTGAGCCCGATGGCGTCGATGTCGAAGACGGCGGTGGCGTCGGGGTAGGGCCCCATCTTGGGTGGATCGCCGGTGATGATGAGGAGATTGCGGAGCCCCGCCGCGGCCGCGCCCAGGAGATCGGACAGCATGCCGAGCAGGTTGCGGTCCCGGCAGGCGTAATGGACCACCGCCTCGAGCCCCACTTCCCGTTCGATCAGGAGCCCAGACAGGAGCGCGCCCATGCGGCTCTGCGCACGGGGTCCATCCGGCACGTTGACCGCGTCTACCCCGGCCTCCTTCAGCGCCCGGACCTGCGCGTACATCGGCGCCGGGTCGACACCCTTCGGCGGAACGATCTCCACCGTGGTGACGAACGCCCCCGCAGCCAGCTTGGCGCCCAGCCTCGAGCGCTCCGCGAGCGGCAGGGCGGGGACGCCTTGCGCCGTGGCCGGGGCGACGGTCAGGTGGGCGTGGCGGGGCGACGCGCTCTGCACGAACCCCACCATCGCCTTGATGTGCTCGGGCGTGGTGCCGCAGCAGCCGCCCACGAGGCGTGCCCCCGCCTCGGCCATCCGCTTCGCGTAGGTCGCCATGTACTCCGGCGAGGCCATGTACATCTTGCGGCCGCCGACGTCGCGCGGGAGGCCGGCGTTGGGCATGGCGCTCAGGGGGAGGTCGACCACCCGCGCCAGGTGCTCGATGGCCTCGAGCACGCCGTGCGGACCCACGGAGCAGTTCACCCCGATGACATCCACCCCCATGGCGGCAATGGCCGGACCGAAGGTGGAGGGCGCCGTCCCGTAGTGGGTCCGGCCGTCCTCCCCGACCGTCATCTGGGCGATGATCGGCAGGTCGGAGACGCCGCGGACGCCCTGCACCGCCGCGCGGAGCTCCTCGACGTCGCTGAACGTCTCCAGGAGAAAGCCGTCCACTCCGCCGGCCAGGAGCCCGGCCGCCTGGCGTGCGAAGGCCGCCTGCGCCTCCGCCACCGACGTCTCGCCGAACGGTTCGATGCGGACGCCGAGGGGGCCGATGGCGCCGACCACGCACGCCCGGTCCCCCGCCGCCTCTCGCGCCAGGCGCGCGGCCGCCTCGTTGATCGTTTCGGTGTCGTCCGCCAGCCCGTGGTGCGCCAGCTTCACGGGGTTGGCGCCGAAGGTGTTCGTCTCGATCACCTCGGCGCCGGCCCGCACGTATTCGCGATGGATCTCGCGGATGATGTCGGGCTGCCGGAGGTTGAGTTCGTCGTAGCAGACGTTGAGGAAGACGCCCTTGCTGTAGAGCATCGTCCCCATCGCGCCGTCGGAGACGTGCACGTGGCCGTCGGCGAGCAGCTGGCGCAGGTCAGGCATGCGGTGTCCTCCGGCGTGACTCAACCACGCTCGTACCCCAGGTTCGGCGCGAGCCATGCTTCGGCCTCCGCCAGGCTCCAGCCCTTGCGGCGGGCGTAGTCGTCGACCTGGTCGCGTCCAAGGCGGCCCACGCCGAAATAGGCGGCGCCGGGATGCCAGAA
>DAOLIZ010000253.1:0-2332 GCA_035328285.1 Gemmatimonadales bacterium | reverse complement strand
GCGAAGGCGCTCTGCCGCGGCGACATCGACGGGCTCGATGGCCCCGCCTGACCGTCCCGGCACGATGAGCGACGCTGAGCGCGCGTGGCGCCGGGCCCTGACGGTGGCGCTGGCGCTGTACACCGTCTGGTCCCTCCGCTCGCCCGACCAGTACCACTTCCTCGACGCCATCGACCTGCCGATCCACGAGACCGGCCACCTGGTGTTCGCCTGGGGCGGCGACATCCTCACCGCGCTGGGCGGCACCCTGCTGCAGCTGATCATGCCGCTGGCCTTCGCGGTCTACTTCTGGCGCCGCGGCGACCGGCACGCCGCCAGCGTCCCGCTCTGGTGGACGGGACAGAACTGCTGGAACATCGCGCGCTACGTGGCTGATGCCCGGGCCATGGAGCTGCCGCTGGTGGGCGGCGGCGAGCACGACTGGAACTACCTGCTCGGCGAATGGGGCGTGCTCGGGCGGGACACCCTGATTGCCCGCGACATCCGGTTCTTCGGGACCGTGCTGGCGATCGCCGCCATCGGGATCGGCTGGCAGGCGCTGCAGCGGCGGGACCCTGGCAGGGTGTCTCCGCCACCGCAGGACCAGGGAGATGCGGGGCTCGCCTCCTGACGACAAAGGCCCTCCGCGCGGAGGGCCTTTGTCATTCTGCCGACGGAGTTATGCCTCAGTCAGGGCTGCGTCACCCGCGTCCAGGTCGAGTCCGGGTTGTAGAGCTCCATCGCCCGGAAGGATTCGAGCGTCGTGTCGCCCAGGTCCTTCTCGTACACCACGCCCTCCCAGCTCACGATGAAGGTCTGGATGCCGGTCACCCCGTACTCCGCCGGCGCGGCGACGAGGGCGAAGCCGCCGATCATCGCTCCTTCGACCATGAAGTCCATCTCGCCCAGCGGCGCGTCGGGTCCCTGGCCCTTGAGCACCTTGTAGTAGTAGCCGTGAAACGGCTGGCCGCGGTCGGTATAGCCTTCGGCGATGACCCGGGCGATGTTCTCGCCGACCGGGCCCTCCCAGGTGCCGTCCGCGGTCTGCCACGCCAGGCCGTCCTGCTTGCCGGGTGTGCTGATGACGCGCTGCGCGTACTGGTTGAGGAGGGAGCCGTCGTGCCGCTCCAGCGCGTACTCGCGTTCGGCCTCGACGAAGCCGAGGCAGACAGCGATCGCGTCGAGTTCATTCTGGCCGATCCGCCGGCGAAGCACCTCTTCCTTCCCCGCCGCGGCATCAAAGTACCACGCGCCGTTGCGCTCGACGATGGGGATCGGCATCGGCCAATCCTCCGCGCCCACGTTGAGGATGGCACTCGTACGGTCCGGATTGAACTCAAGCCGCTGCTGCACGCGCGCCTCCGCCGCGAAGGCGGCGGCGGTGTTGCGGTCCGCCACCGTGTCGGCGCTCGCCACCAGCGGCTCCCCTTCGGGGCCCAGGATCGCCTTCAACTCCGGCACGTCGAACCGCTCCGCGGCGGCGACCAGCGCGGTCACCGCGTCCTCGGGAGTGGCGAAGGTCCGCTCCGGCACCGACGCAGCCGGGCTCTTCCGGTCGCCGCACCCCATGGCGAGAGCGCACAGCGCGACGGCGATGCCGAGCCAATATGGGTTTCGCACGGTCACGGTTTCCATCATCGGCGCCCTCCGCCACCGCGCGAGCCGCCCCCGCCACCGCGCGATGCTCCCATGCTCGAGGCGCCACGGGAACTGCTCGCCCGTGCGCTGGCGCCGCTGTAACCGCCCTGGCCGCCGCTGAACCCACTCTGGCCGCCACGGGAGCTCGGGACGTCCCGTCCGCCGACCTGGTTGCTCGGAGTGCCGCGCGCCGGCTGCGTGCTGGCGCTCGGGACCCGCGCACTGGCGCCCCCCGTCGCACGCCTCACTGTTTCACTCGTCTTCTCGTCGTCTCGTCTTCTCGTCTTCTCGTCTTCTCAAGAGCAATGCTCCGACTGCTTACCATCCTTGCCGTCTTCCCGCTCGTTGCTGCGGCCCAGAGCGCTCCCGTGCGCGCCGCCGCCGAGTCGATCACGGAAGGAGACGTTCGCCGCCGCATCGGGATCATCGCCGACGACTCCATGGGTGGTCGCGACACGCCATCACGAGGGCTCGAGCTCACCGCCAGCTACATCGCCGACGAGTTCGCGCGCTTCGGACTCGTGGGACCGCTCGACTCGTCTCGCTTCGTGCAGCGCTACGGGGTGGGACGTACGCGCCTCGATGGAGTCGCCTCCGTCGCCACCTTCGCTGCTGGTGGTCAGAAAGTGGTGGCAAGCGCGCGACGCGACCTCGTCTACGTCTTCGGCCCGCGGACCGGGCGCGCGATCTCGGCGCCGGTGACGATCGTCGGTGG
>DAOLIZ010000252.1:0-2334 GCA_035328285.1 Gemmatimonadales bacterium | reverse complement strand
CCTGGCAGACATCCCCGATCTCATCTTGCGCCGCTACGCGCGCCGACTTGTCTCCAGGCCGCCCTCAGCCGGAGCCAAGATCAAAGAGCCAGCGCGCACCGTGGAGGTCGCATGCTTTCTTCGGTATTGCCTGTTCACCACCACAGACCAGTTGATCCTTATGGTGCAGCGCCGGATCGCCGATCTGTGGCGTCAGGCTGCCGCCGATGTCCCCGCTACCGTCAATTGGGCCGCAATGTACAAAACGCTGCTCGGCGAACTTGTTGCCTTGAGCGCGCAAGGTGCGGTGCCAGATGCTGAGTTGCGTGCCCGTCTTGAAGCCTTGATCACCGAAACCCAGAAACGCAAACCACCGAGCAGGGCCTCCCTGGTCCGCGAGGGATTGATTGATGGAATTCGCCCCGTGCGGTCGTTGCTCGTCGCCATTGCAAAGCTGCCCTGGCAGGCCACCGGCGAGCATCCTGCCATCGAGTACCTTGCCAAGCTGCAAGCTTTATATCTCAAAGGATCCAGAAAGCTGCCAGTTGAAGTGGTGGCACCAAGTCTGGGAATGATCTGGCAGGTTTCGATCTCCAGCCCAGACCGGGAACGGGCGTTTCAGGCGTTGGAGGTGGCCACCCTGTTTGCCCTGCGCCGCGCGGTGCGCAATGGCTCGGTCTGGATTGAGCACAGCCTGAGCTTTCGGGGTCGTGCGCGCTTGTTCTTCACGGACGAGCGTTGGCAGGCAGAGTCCAAGAAACACTATGCCCGTCTATCGTTACCCAGCAAGGCTGCCACTTTCTTGAAGCCTTTGCTGGCCAGAGTAACTGCCGGTGTCGATGCGGTGGCCGCTGCAGCCCGCAGTGGCGTACTGCGCGTGGATGATGAACTCCATTTGTCGCCATTGCCCGCAGAGGACGAAGACCCAGAAGTGACCAAGCTGCGCGCGGCTTTGGATCACCGCATCGGTGAGGTTCAATTGCCGGAAGTGATTCTGGCCGTTGACGCCCAGGTGCGCTTTAGCTGGATCATGCTCGGACGTGAGCCGCGCTCTACCGACGAGCTGCTGATGGTCTATGCCGGCATCATGGCCCACGGCACCAGTCTGACTGCGGTCGAATGCGCGCGCATGATTCCGCAATTGTCTGCCACCAGCATTCGCCAGGCCATGCGCTGGGCGCGGGACGAACGGCGTCTGAGCCAGGCCTGCCAGGCTGTGCTGGAATTCATGCAGCGACACCCGATTGCCGCCACCTGGGGGCGGTCCGATTTGGCATCTTCTGACATGATGAGCATGGAGACCACCAAACGGGTGTGGCAAGCCCGGCTTGATCCTCGGCGCAACACACCTTCCATTGGAATCTACTCCCATGTAAAAGACCGGTGGGGCATCTTCCATGCGCAGCCCTTTGTGCTCAATGAGCGCCAGGCGGGCGTGGCCATTGAAGGTGTCATCCGCCAAGAAAAGCTGGAGACCAGCCAGCTTGCTGTGGATACCCATGGCTACACCGACTTTGCCATGTCACATGCCCGTTTGCTTGGTTTTGATCTTTGCCCGCGGTTGAAGGAACTCAAACAGCGCCACCTCTTTGTGCCACGCGGCACCAAAGTGCCCGCAGAAATCGCTGCGGTGTGCGAAGCCAATGTCGACGTCGCTTTGATCGAAAAGCATTGGGATAGTCTGGTGCACCTGGCAGCCTCGGTCATGAGCGGACATGCCAGTGCGGTGGCAGCTCTTGCGCGGTTCGGTTCTGCCGCCCAGGGCGATCCAATCTATGAGGCTGGCGTGCAATTGGGGCGGTTGCTGCGTACGGCGTTTTTGGCTGACTACTTTGTCAAGGACGCTTTCAGGAACGAGTTGCGCCGGGTGCTCAATCGGGGCGAGGCTGTTAACGCCCTCAAGCGCGCCATTTATACCGGCCGGATCAGCCCGGCGCAGGCCAAACGTGTCGATGAAATGCAGGCTGTGGCCGATGCGTTGAGCCTGATGGCCAACATCGTGATGGCGTGGAATACCTCACAGATGCAGGCGGTCCTGGATCGCTGGTCGAACCGCCGCCAGGTCATTCCACCGGAACTGATCGGGAAGATTGCGCCCACCAGGCTGGAGAGCATCAACTTGCGGGGTGTGTTTCGCTTCCCGGTTGACCGCTATGCTGACCAAATCCTGCCTTCGCGGCCAAATGCATCGATAACTGGCACCAATGGATGAAACCGACCACGGTTTGACGCCACGAATCGCAGATTTGAAAGTGAACAGGAAAGTCAATGAAATCAACGATCTACCAACACCACCTCCGCGCCAGTGCTAGCTTTTCGTACCGTCACTTATTGCACTGAAAACGAGGAGACCCC
>DAOLIZ010000251.1:0-2357 GCA_035328285.1 Gemmatimonadales bacterium | reverse complement strand
GGAGTTGAAGCGACCAACCAGGGCATCACGGCAGCGCTCAAACAGCTCCGCGTCGTTCCGGGAGAGTCGGCAGGCTGCCGCAAACGCGCTGGGGAGGGAGCCGAGCGCTGAAGCGGCGACGGATTGATCCATCCACAATTATACCGGAACGACGCGCCGGCTGCCAAGGCGACGTGACCGGGGTCACGCCAGCAGTCAACGGCCGAGTTGCAGCAGGACGGCGAGTTCGCGGGTCATGGCGTTCAACTCGTCGAGCATGGCCCGGTTGTGCCACTCGCGCCGGGAGTCGAGATGCTCGGCAATGGCGCCGAACCACCAGAGCGTGTCCGCAGGGGACGCGTCGGGATCGGCATGCAGGTACTCGGCGCCCAGCCGGCGCACCACGCGGATGGCCGCTCCGCAGTTGTGCAGTTCGTCGGCGGCGCAGATGTCGAGCCCGCGCGGCTCCGCGTCCGCAATCTGGATCAGGAATTCGCGCTTGCAGGTGCGCCAGGCGCGCAGCCGGCCGAGGGCGTCGTGCCGGGGCTCGAGCACGTCACAGGCGGTGGCCACCACGACCGGGCCGAACTTCTCGAGCACCTTGGCCTCGAGGGCCCCCCGCTCGTGCGGAGCCGCTTCCTCCAGGACGCGGTGAAGAATGCCGGCCACCACGGTCAGGTCCTCGCAGCCGTAGCGCGCGAGGATGATGGCGATGTTGGCGGGATGCGCCAGGTAGGCCATGGTGCGTTCCGGCCCCTGGACGGTGCCATAGTGCTTGGCGGCGAAGGCCAGTGCATGGTTGATGCGATCCGAGTAGCCGTGCATGGGGCCCCGGGGGAAGGAGTCAGGGAAGTCCGATGAGTTTGTGGGTCTGCAGGCTCAGGCGCCAGGCGGGATGCGCGAGGCAGTAGGCCGCGGCCCCCTCGGTGTTGTCCCGGAGTCGGGGCCCGTCCATGGGCTGCAGGAAGCGGTACGTGAACTCGAGGTCGTCAAAGGCGTCCGGGGGCGCGTCGGGTTGGGGGTAGACCAGCTTCAGTTCGTCGCCACGCCGAAGCCGCAGGGGCGCCCCGGCCTTGGGGCTGACGCAAATCCAGTCGAGCCCCGGTGGAGCCGGCTGCGTGCCGTTGGTTTCCACGGCCACCTCGAATCTCCTCGCATGCAGGGCGTCCACGGCCGCGGCATCGAGCTGCAGGAGCGGCTCCCCGCCGGTGCAGACCACGTAGGGGACGCCCTCGCCTGGCGCGGCGGGCCAGGTCGCGGCCACCGCCGCGGCGAGGTCTGCCGCCGTCGCGAACCGCCCCCCTCCGGGTCCGTCGGTCCCCACGAACTCCGTGTCGCAGAAATTGCAGGTGGCCGTGGCGCGGTCCGCCTCGCGACCGCTCCAGAGATTGCAGCCGGCAAACCGGCAGAAGACCGCCGGCCGCCCGGCGTGCGCGCCCTCACCCTGCAGCGTGTAGAAGATTTCCTTGACGGCGTAGCTCATGCCGGGAGGTACCGGGCGGGATCGGGGCGCCCGAGCGCGCGGAATCCCTCCAGCCGGAGCTGGCAGGCGTCGCACCGGCCGCACGCCGTGCCGTCCGCCGTCGGATCGTAGCAGCTCAAGGTCATGCCGAAATCGACCCCCAGCTCGAGTCCGCGCGCCATGATCTCCGCCTTGCTCAGCGCGAGGAGCGGGGCGTGGATCGACAGCCGCCGTCCCTCGACGGCCGCTCGCGTGGCCAGGTTGGCCATCCGCTCGAACGCCTCCACGAACGCCGGCCGGCAGTCGGGGTAGCCACTGTAGTCCACCGCGTTGATGCCGAGAAAGATGTCGGCAGCGCCAAGCACCTCGGCGCAGCCGAGGGCGTACGAGAGGAAGATCGTGTTCCGGGCGGGGACGTAGGTGATCGGGATGCCGCTGGCGCGCGCGGCGGCGTCGCGGTCCTTGGGGACGGGCAGGTCGTCAGTGAGGGCGGACCCGCCGAACGCGCGGAGGTCGATATCGATGATCCGGTGCGAGGCGGCACCGAGGTGCCGGGCCACCGCGGCGGCGCGTGTCAGCTCGACCGCGTGGCGCTGGCCGTATCGGAAACTCAGGGCATGGCAGGCAAATCCCTCGGCACGGGCGATGGCCAGGGTCGTGGCGGAATCGAGGCCTCCGCTCAGGAGGACAACGGCCAGGGGAGAGGGCATCCCGCAAAGATACCACGGGATTCAGCGGTCGAGGACTGCGCCCAGTGCCTCGGGGAGGGTGGGGTAGCGGAACTCGAACCCGCCCGCGAGGAGCCGGGCAGGGGCGACCCGCTGGCTCGCGAGCAGGGCGGCGTCGGCCATTTCACCGAACAGGAGCCGGAGGGCGAAGGCGGGCACCGGCACCAGGGCGGGCCGGTGGAGCACCT
>DAOLIZ010000250.1:0-2375 GCA_035328285.1 Gemmatimonadales bacterium | reverse complement strand
TGACGTGCAGGGAGTCGGCGCCGGTGGTGAGCCGCGTGATGGCGCCGTCGGAGAGACGCTCGACGTAGATGTCGCCCTTCCGCACAAAGGCCACCCGATCGCCCTGCGGCGAAAACTTGGCATACATCATCGTGGACGCCGGGGCGCCCTTGCCACCCAGCTGGCGGAGTGCGCCGGAGGCGCGGTCAAGCACCCAGTAGTCGCCGCGGGTGTTCTGTCGCCAGACCCGCTCGGTGTTGGTGAAGATCATGAGCTGCGACGCGTCGGGCGACCAGATGTAGTTGTCGACCGAGAGCGGCACGGTGTCGCCCGGGGCGATGAACGAGGCGGCGGGGATCAGGATGCTGCGCGCGCCGGTCTTCGAGTCGTAGCGGACGATGTCGAAGCCGCTCTTCGTCACCTCCGACTTCTCGAGCGTGGTGTAGGCCTTGCCGTCCTCGATCCACCGCGCCGGCCCGAACCGGTCGGCGGCGTAGTAGCGGGAGGCGAAGATCTGCTTGAGTGCCGCGGCGGTGGCCTCGGGCACCTGCGCCGACAGGGGCAGGGCGGCGAGGGTGCCGGCCAGGGCGAGGAGGGTAATGCCGAACCGACGGATCGAGGAGCGATGCATGAACGGATTCCTTGTGTGAAGTCGGTGTTGCGTGTCCGAAGTGCTGGCTAGCGGGTCTGCTTGGCCGTGAGCTCGGGAAAGAAGTTCTCCACCACCACCAGTTCACGGTTCTGGATGTCCCCGGTCCCGGAGAGCTGGATCATGACGAAGCGCTGGTCGTCGGGGGTAATGTCCCAGGAGTGAGGGCCGCCGGCCGTCTGGCTGGCGCTGAAGAGCGGGGTGCGCCTGCCCATGGTGAAGGTGGCACCTGGCAACACCTCCACGGAGGTCACCATCCCGGTGTTCGTGAAGAAGAAGAGTTCGCGCCCGCTGTGCGACCAGAGCGGATCGGTGGCGCCGTCGGTGGATACCTGCCACTTGGCGCGGTCGGTGTCCGGAAACGGCCGCACGTAGATCTCGTATCGTCCGCTCTCATTGGAGGCATAGGCCAGCCAGCGCCCGTCCGGGCTCAGGGTCGGCTCGATCTCCTGGAAGTTTGGCGTCACTAGCAGGGGCACCGCGGTGATGTCGCCGGAAGTCCGGCGGGCCAGGATGTCCCGGGTGGTCGTCCGGTAGACGATCCACTTGCCATCCCGCGACCAGATTGCTTCCTGGACCCCGCTGCGCGCGGTGTCCGTCACCAGGACCGTGGGCAGGGCGCTCCCGTCGGCCCGCACGGCGGCGAAGGTCAGGGCCGCGCTCGTAAACCCGATCGTCTGGCCGTCGGGGTGCCAAGTAGGCCGGATGTTGGACTGGCCGTCGAACGTGAGCTTGCTCAGCGGTCCGTCGGGCAGCTGCTTGATCCAAGTCTGCTGCTCGCCCGTGGCCACGATACTGACGGCGAGCTGCTTGCCGTCGGGGGAGAGGGCGAGGGTCTGGAAGCTGCTGCTCCAGCCGGAATCCACCGGGGTGAAGCGCCCGTCGCGGGTCACGTAGGAGACCGTCGCCGGATCGGTATTGATCTCTCCCACCTGGTAGATCAGGGTGCCGGAGGAGGAGAGCGCGAGGTCCACCGCCCCGAAGGCCCGACCGGCGATCTTGTTGGTGAGGGCCACCGGCTGACCAGTGACCTGCAGCCGCTTGAGGTCGAACGGCACGGCAAGGAGGTCACCCGAAGCCGAGACATAGATCAGGTGGCCGGTCGGGGCGTAGCGGGCGGTGAGACCCTGCACCAGCGTGTGGTACGTCTTCGATTTCGGGTCGAAGACGGCGATGTTGCTTGCCTGCCGGGCGCTCCGGTACTGCACGGTGAAGAGCACCCCGCGCCCTCCGGGGATCGCCACCGGCCAGAAGTGATCCTGCTCGGCGTTGGCGGTGTCCACCGTGGTCACCTGTTCCAGCGGCCCACCCGCGGCGGGAACCCGGAGCAGGCCGGTGGTGCCGCCGCCGGTGAGCCCGTCGAAGTAAATGTAGCCGTCGGCACTCCAGGTGGCCCCGTCTGCGCCGAGGCCCGAGTCGACGATGGTCACCGGTGGCGCGCCGCTCAGCGGCATCACCTTGATCGCCGCATTCCCCAGGAGCGTGAACCCGATCTGCCGTCCATCGGGAGAAAAGAAGGGCACGATCCCGGCATCGGTGCCGGGGAGAGACACGGGCTCGAGCTGGCTTCGGTCGAGGAGGAAGAGCTGGGTGCCCTCGGGCCCCTGTCCGGCATACACGACCTTGGAGCCGTCGGGGGAGATGGCAATGCGGGTGCCCCGGTTTTGTGAGAGCTCCTTCCCCTCGGGGAGCACCATCGTGTAGCGGAGCGTGGGGCGCGGCGGCGCCGGCCGGAGCCAACCCCACA
>DAOLIZ010000249.1:0-2400 GCA_035328285.1 Gemmatimonadales bacterium | reverse complement strand
TTGCCAGCGGCGCCAAATCAGGTAGATGGCCGGAATGACCACCAGCGTGAGAATTGTCGACGTAATCATGCCGCCCACCATTGGCGCCGCGATCCGCTTCATGACATCCGCCCCCGCGCCGTGACTCCACAGAATCGGCGCCAGTCCTGCGGTGATTGCCACGACCGTCATGATCTTTGGACGCAATCGGTCCACAGCACCTTCACGGACCGCAGCCGCCACATCGGCCGGCCCGCGCATCTGCCCCTCCAGGCCTCGTCGGTGAAAGGCTTCGTCCAGGTAGATGAGCATCACCACGCCGGTTTCCGCCGCCACCCCCGCCAGGGCGATGAAGCCGACCCAGACGGCCACGCTCGTGTTGTACCCGGCGATCCAGAGGAACCACACGCCGCCCACCAGCGCAAAGGGCACGGAGAGCATGACGATCAGCGATTCGGTGACCCCCCTGAAATTGAGGTAAAGGAGCAGGAAGATGATCCCGAGGGTGACGGGAATGACCAACCGCATCTTCTGCCCGACGCGCTCCATGAACTCGTATTGGCCGCTCCAGAAGAGGGTGTAGCCCGGCGGAAGGGTCAATCGGGCTGCCACGACTTGCTGCGCATGGCGGACGTAGCCGCCAACGTCCGACTCGTTGATGTCCACGTAGATCGTGGTGACCGGAAAGGCGTTTTCCGTCTTGACCGCCATGGGCCCCTGCAGGACTGTCACGGACGCCACCTGGCCCAGGGGAATCTGTGCTCCGCTCATCGTGGGCAGGATCACCTCGCGAAGCTTCTGGACGTCATCCCGCAGCTCTCGCGGGTACCGAACGTTGACACTGTAGCGCTCCCGCCCCTCCACCGTGGTCGCCGCGTTCATTCCCCCGACCGTCGCCATGATGGCGGCATGGATCTCCCCGACGTTCAGCCCGTAGCGGGCGGCTTCCGCTCGGTCGATGTCGATGTCCACATAGTACCCGGACACACCT
Organism: Gemmatimonadales bacterium; assembly: GCA_035328285.1. GTDB lineage: Bacteria > Gemmatimonadota > Gemmatimonadetes > Gemmatimonadales > GWC2-71-9 > SPDF01. The sequence continues at coordinate 1,430 of DAOLIZ010000249.1, read as the reverse complement.
CGCTCGGCGAAAGCGCTCCTGGTGCCAGGTACTTCCTGCATGATGCGCTCGACCTGCTCACCAAGCTGCTGCAGGGTATCGAGATTCGGCCCAAAGATCTTGATCCCCACTGCCGTGCGGATGCCCGTGGCCAGCATGTCGATGCGCCCCTTGATGGGCATGGTCCAGGCGTTGGTCACCCCTGGAAGCCGGACGGCGCTGTCCATCTCGGCGAGAAGCCGGTCATAGGTCATCCCCGGTCGCCATTGATCCTCCGGCCTGAGCGTGATCGTAGTCTCATACATGTCCAGTGGAGCGGGGTCCGTCGCCGTGCTGGCCCGACCGGTCTTGCCCAGCACGCGCTGGACCTCCGGGAAGCCAATCAGGATGCTGTCCTGATGTCGCGCAATGTCCACGGCCTGCGCGATCGACACACCCGGCACGGTCGTCGGCATGAAGAGGACCGATCCCTCGTGCAGTTGCGGCATGAATTCGCTTCCCAAACGTGACCACGGCCAAGCCGTGACCCCCAGGAAGACGACGCTGACGGCGATGATGGACCAGGGATGGCGTAGTGTGAAGTCGATGATGGGGCGATAGGCGCTCTGTAGCCACCGGTTCAACGGGTTGCGGTTCTCGGGGATGACCTTTCCCCGAATGAACAACCCCATCAGGACCGGCACCAGCGTGATGGAGAGCAGCGCGGCGGCCGCCATCGAAAACGTCTTGGTGAACGCCAGGGGCTTGAAGAGCCGCCCCTCCTGCGCCTCAAGCGCGAACACCGGCAAGAAACTGAAGGTAATGATCAGGAGCGAGTAAAAGAGTGGCGGCCCGACCTGCTTCGCGCTGGCCAGGACAATCTCCCAGCGCGACGCGTTCGGCTCCGCCCGATCGAGATGCTTGTGCATATTCTCGATCATCACGATCGCCCCATCCACCATCGCCCCGATCGCAATGGCGATCCCGCCGAGGCTCATGATATTGGCGTTCACCCCGATCAGCCGCATGACAATGAAGGCCATGAGGATGCCGATGGGGAGCACCACGATCGCCACCAGTGCCGATTGGAAGTGCAGCAGGAAGAGCACCGCAACGGCGGCCACAATCAGGGACTCCTCGAGCAGCTTATCCCGCAGCGTATCGATGGCCCGGTGGATCAGGTCGCTGCGATCGTAGGCGATGCGAAGCCGAACGCCGGCGGGGAGCGTTTTCTCGATTTCTCCCAGTCGCGTCTTCACGGCCTCAATTGTTTTGAGCGCATCGGAGCCGAATCGCATCACGACGATGCCTGCCACCACCTCACCCTTGCCGTCAAGGTCCGCAGCGCCCCGCCGGGGCGCCGGGCCGACTTGCACCGTCGCTACGTCGGCCACCCGGATCGGCGTCCCATTGGCCGTGGCCCCGACCGACACATTTTCAATGTCCTCAATGCCGTTCAGGTACCCGAGGCC
>DAOLIZ010000248.1:0-2406 GCA_035328285.1 Gemmatimonadales bacterium | reverse complement strand
CCGAACCGACGGATCGAGGAGCGATGCATGAACGGATTCCTTGTGTGAAGTCGGTACTGCGTGTGCGATGTCCTGGCTAGCGTGCCTGCTTGGCTGTGAGCTCGGGAAAGAAGTTCTCCACCACCATCAGTTCGCGGTTCTGGGTGTCTCCGGCTCCGGCGAGCTGGATCACGACAAAGCGCTGGTCGTCGGGGGTGATGTCCCAGCTGTGGGGGCCGCCCGCGGTCTGGCTGGCGCTGAAGAGCCGGGTGCGCCTGCCCATGGTGAAGGTGGTGCCCGGGAGGATCTCAACGGAGGTCACCATCCCGGTGTTGGCGAAGAAGAAGAGCTCGCGTCCGCTCCGTGACCAGAGCGGGTCGGTGGCGCCGTCGGTGGAGACCTGCCACTTGGCGCGGTCGGTGTCCGGAAACGGCCGGACGTAGACCTCGAAGCGTCCGCTCTCATTTGACGCGTACGCCAGCCACTTCCCGTCGGGGCTCAGGGTCGGCTCGATCTCCTGGAAGCTTGGCGTCTGGAGGAGGGGCAGCGCCGAGGTGTCGCCCGCGGTCCGGCGGGCCAGGATGTCGCGGGTGGTGGTCCGGTAGACGATCCACGTCCCGTCCCGCGACCAGACTGCTTCCTGGACCCCGCTGCGGGTGGTGTCCGTCACCAGGACCGTGGGCTGGGCGCTCCCATCGGCCCGCACGGCGGCGAAGGCCAGCGCCGAGCTCGTGAAGCCGACCGTCTGGCCGTCGGGGTGCCAGGTGGGCCGGATGTTGGACTGGCCGTCGAAGGTGAGCTTGCTCAGCGGTCCGTCGGGCAGCTGCTTGATCCAGACCTGCTGCTCGCCCGTGGCGACGATGCTCACGGCGAGCTGTCTGCCATCGGGGGAGAGGGCGAGCGTCTGGAAGCCGCCGGTCCAGCCGGAATCCACCGGGGTAAAGCGCCCGTCGCGGGTTACGTAGGCGACCGTCGCCGGTTCGGTGTTGACCTCTCCGACCTGGTAGATCAGGGTGCCGGAGGACGAGAGGGCGAGGTCCACCGCCCCGAAGGCCCGACCGGCAACCTTGTTGGTCAGGGCCACCGGCTGACCGGTGACCTGCAGCCGCTTGAGATCGAACGGGACCGCGAAGAGGTCACCCGACCCCGAGACATAGATGAGGTGGCCGGTCGGGGCATAGCGGGCGGTGAGCCCCTGCACGAGCGTGTGGTACGTCTTCGACTTGGGGTCGAAGACGGCGATGTTGCTTGCCTGCCGGGCGCTCCGGTACTGCACGGTGAAGAGCACCCCGCGTCCGCCGGGGATCGCCACGGGCCAGAAATGATCCTGCTCGGCGTTGGCGGTGTCCACCGTGGTCACCTGTTCGAGCGGCCCACCCGACGCAGCCACCCGGACGAGCCCGGTGGTGCCCCCGCCGGTGAGTCCGTCGAAGTAGATGTAGCCGTCCGCGCTCCAGGTGGCGCCGTCGGCACCGAGGCCCGAATCGGCGATCGTCATCGGCGGCGCCCCGCTCAGCGGCATCACCTTGATCGCGCCATTCCCCTGGAGCATGAACCCGACCTGCCCTCCATCAGGGGAGAAGAACGGCACGATGGCGCCATCGGTGCCGGAGAGCGGCGTGGGCTCGACCTGGCTCCGGTCGAGAAGGTAGAGCTGGGTGCCCTCGGGCCCCTGCCCGGCGTACACGATCTTCGAGCCGTCGGGCGAAATGGCGAAGCGGGTGCCGCGGTCGGTCGAGAGCTCCTTCCCCTCGGGGAGTACCATCGTGTAGCGGAGCGTGGGGCGCGGCGGCGCCGGCCGGAGCCAACCCCACAGCGCGGCGATCGTGGCGACGAGGGCCACCGCCGCGACCGCAAGCGTGAGCGAAGAGCGCCCGCCACCCTTCGCCGCCGCCATCATGACGGTGGTCTTGGAGGCGTAGCCCGGATCGGCCAGCGCCGCGGCAAACTCGGCGGCCGTGGCGAACCGGTCGGCGGGGAGCTTCTCGAGCGCGGTCAGCACCGCCGCCTCGACCTGTGGGGGGATGGTGTGCCGCTGGCTGGTCATCGAGCGGGGATGCTCGGTCACCACCCGGGCCACGATGGCCTGCGCGGTCGAACCGGTAAACGGCGGGTCGCCCGTCAGCATCTCGTAGAGCACGGCGCCCAGGGCGTACACATCGGAACGCGCGGTGATCTCCCGCTCCCCCATCGCCTGTTCGGGGCTCATGTAGTGCGGCGTGCCGAGGGACATGCCGGTTTCCGTCATGCGGGTGCCGCCGGCCTTGCTGGCGGCGAGCGCGATGCCGAAGTCGGCCACGAGGGCGGAGCCGTCGTGCAGGAGGATGTTCTCGGGCTTGATGTCGCGGTGGATGACGTCGTGGCGGTGGGCATAATCCAGCGCGGAGGCCACCTCGGAGGCGATCCGCACTGCGTCGGCTACCGGCA
>DAOLIZ010000247.1:0-2443 GCA_035328285.1 Gemmatimonadales bacterium | reverse complement strand
GGGCAGCGGGGCAGCGGGGCAGCGGGGCAGCGGGGCAGCGGGGCAGGAAGCTAGACTCCTGCTCCCTGCCCCGCGGTGTTTTGTCCATATCGTTCCCCCTCTCCATGTCATGGAGAGGGGGTCAGGGGGTGAGGTGTGCGCTAGAGCCGGCCCTTCAGAAATCCAGGTGTCAGCCCCTGCAGCCACCCCGCCAGCCGGGTGAATTCTCCCGTCACCATCAGCAGGCCGACGAAGATCAGCAGCAGCCCGCTGAGCCGCATGACCCACGGCAGGTACTTCCGGAACTTCTGGAACCAGTCGAGGAAGGCCTCCATGGCCCATGCCGCCGCCAGGAACGGCACCGCGAGCCCGGCGGAATAGGCGCCGAGCAGCGTCATCCCCCGCCCCACGTCGCCCTGCGTCGCGGCCATGCCGAGAATGCCGCCGAGAATGGGGCCGATGCACGGCGTCCACCCCGCCGCGAACGCCATCCCCACCAGGACCGACCCGAGGTACCCGATCGGCTTCCGGTCGAGGTGCACCCGCTGTTCCATCTGCAGGAATGGAAGCTTGAGCACCCCCATCGCGTAGAGGCCGAAGAGGATGATCAGCGCCCCGCCCACCCGCTGCAGCCACACCTGGTAGTACTTGAGCGCGGACCCGAGCGCGGTCGCGCTGGCGCCGAGGATCACGAAGATGAGCGCGAACCCGAGCACGAACAGGAGGGCATGCACCATCGCCATCCGGCGGCGGCCGCTCATCTCCTCCAGCGTCATCCCGGTCAGGAAGCCGAGGTAGCTTGGCACCAGCGGCAGGACGCAGGGGGAGAGAAAACTCAGCACCCCCGCGGCAAAGGCCACGAAGAAGCCGAGATTGTCGGGAGTGTTCACAGCCCCTCCAGGGCGCGGCTCTGGCAGTCACGGCAGGTGCCGTGCAGCTCGACGCGGTGAGTGCGATAGCGAAACCGGTGTTCGTCGGCGATGATCGGGAGCATCCGCTCCAGCCGCTCGTTGGTGAACTCCTCGACCCCGCCGCACGACACGCAGACCAGGTGCCCGTGCGAGCCCTGCGGTGTCGCCCCCTCGTACCGGCGGAAGCCGTCCCCGAACTCGTGGAGCCGGATCAGCCCGCTCTCGACGAGGAGGTCGAGCGTGCGGTACACCGTCGCGATGCCGATGGGCTTGCCCTGGGCACGGAGGCGCTGGTGCACGGCGGCCGCCGTCAGGTGGTCGGGGGCGGTGAAGATGGCGTGGGCGATCAGGTCGCGCTGCTGCGTGACGGGGAGGCGGTGTTCCCGGAGGTAGTGGCGGAACCGCTCGAGGAGGTCGGCGGCCTCAGCCGAGGTCAGGTGCGCCATCGTCCTCGGCGGGATACCACCGCTCCAGCGGCACCTGGACCGGCGGCTCCTCCTCCGTCCGCTTCGGCACCAGGGCCACGAGCTCCTCGACGGCGTCGACCGGACCGCTCCCCACCTCGGCGAACTCGGAGGCGAACTCCCCTCGCTTCTTGCCCTTGAGGGTGTGCGCGTAGCGCGCGGTGTAGATGACGAGCCGGTCCTCCACGATCCGGGAGAGGATGGCGGTGCCGTACTCCCTGCCGTCGCGGCGGAAGGGACGAAAGACCCAGAGGCCGTGCAGGTCCGCCACGGGGAGTTCCGTCGCCACCGCCTCGGCCAGCCGCGCCCATCCATCGCCGACCCCCGGCTCCGGGGGCGTCGTTACCTGGTAGCCTGTTCCCATTTTTCCACGTAGAGTCGGAGGACGTGCATGAAGTCCTGCGCGTTGGTGACGACGCCGTAGGCCTGGTGGGTGCCGCGGTCCTTGAGCTTGTTGACCACGAACTCGGTCTGGTCCACGCAGATGGTCATCAGCTCGCTGGGGACGCCGTCGTAGTGGGCGTGGAAGGCGGGGAGCATGTTCCCCACGGCGATCGCGTGCAGTGCGGTGGCCACGAAGATGGCACCGGTCGCGCGCACCGCGTGCTCCCGCATCGCGTCCTGCGCCGCCAGGGCGTCGGAGATGACACCGGGCAACGGCCCGTCGTCGCGGATCGACCCGGCCAGCACGTAGGGCACCTCGCTGGTGACCAGCGCGTGCATGATGCCGCTCGTGATGAGGCCCGAGGCGACCGCCTTCTCGATGGACCCGGCGGCGCGCACCCGGTTGATGGCGCGCATGTGGAGGCCGTGCCCCCCCTCGGTCGGCTGGCCGGTGTTCGACATGCCGAGGGTGGTCCCGAAGATGGCCGCCTCGATGTCGTGCACCGCCACGGCATTGCCGGCCAGCACGGCCTGCACGTAGCCGTTCCGGATGAACCACTCGAAGTCGCCACGCGCGCGGGAGTGCACCAGCGCCGGCCCGGCCACCCAGAGGACGTACCCGCCGCGCCGCTTCTCCTCGCCGAGCTTCGCCGCCAATTCCTCGTAGTTGACCGGCCGTTCCCGGCTCACTTCCGTGGACATGAA
>DAOLIZ010000246.1:0-2459 GCA_035328285.1 Gemmatimonadales bacterium | reverse complement strand
ACACAACCTCCAGAGGGTGATCGGTACGGTGTCTACTTCGTGAACTTGGCCAGCAGGGTGGAGCCCTTGCGCAGCTCCAGTCCCGTCGAGGTCATCTTCCAGCCGGTGGCCTCTGCGAGCGCCCTGGTGTAGCGGGACTCAAGCTCCCCAGTCTGGGCGCAGGCCATCCGGGTCATGGCGAGCGGGCCGAAGCTGAGCGACGGCCCTGACAGCGTGTAGCTGCCCGAAAACTGGTTGCAGCCGGCGTAGCCGGTGGCTCGTCCGCTGGTCTCGTCGAGGCGGAGCGTGGCCGGCTGCCCGTTGGCGCCGATCCCGGCGGGGGTGCCGCCGATCGAGACCAGCCGCCACTCGACGCCGACGGGTGAAGGCATCGGGCTCGTGCCCTCCGGGGAACTCCTGGAACAGCCTTGCATGCCCACGAGGCCGATCCCGACTGCCAGCGCAAACATCACTCGCATGTGCCATTCCTGGCGGAAGGTTGTATCCGAGCTTCGGCCCCGCGGCCCTGCTGCCCCCCTAAAGGTACCGTGCCACCGCCATGCAGATAGTGGCGATGGCCAGGAGCAGCGCCACCCAGCGCAGGGCGCTGCCCGAGCGCATCCGGTAGCGCGCCAGTTCCGTCTGCAGGTCGTCGCGCTCCGCGCCGGGTGCGGCGGCGGCCAGCTGCTCGGCGACGCGGACCATGTTGATCGAGGCCGGCCGGAGCCAGAAGACACCGAAGGCCAGTGCCACCAGGCCGGCGGCGGCGCCAACGCCATACACACGTGCCGACATCGATCCCGCCCAGATCGGTCCGACGGTGGCGATGATGTTCCAGTAGAGCCAGAAGCCGGAGATCACGGTAACCAGGGCGAGGATCGGCATGACGGTGAAGTACCCGCGCTTCTGCAGGCCCTGGAGGATCGGCAGGCCGCCGGGGCCGGCCTCCCGCATGCTCGGCGAGAGATAGACGGCGACGAAGATCACGGCGCCGGCCCAGAACACTCCCAGGCAGACATGGAGGATGCGCATCACGAGAAACAGCGGTTCCATGGGGTCACTCCGGGAGAGAGAACTTTTCCTTCAGCACCCACACCTTCATGGCGAAGAATAACCGGATCATCATCTCGTGGTCGGCGTCCTGGACCAGCGCGACGAGCGCCTTGCCGTCGGTCCCCCTGGTGCGGCGGACGCTCTCCTTGGCCCGCAGCCGGTGGCCGATGAGGTCGAACCACTTCGGCAGCAGGTGCCGCTGGTCGGTGCGCACCACGTCCTTGGTCTTCCGCCCCGTCGCGTCGGCCAGCGCCACCTGGCAGTAGCGCTTGCCGCGGGCCGCCGGCATCGTGGCCCGCATGAAGGTCAGCGACCGGTCGGTCAGCTCCTCCCAGACCTTGAGCTTCGGGGTGCTCCGGGGCCGGACCTCGACGCGCTCACCCGCCGCCTTCGGAATCCGCAGCACGAACTCCCACTTGTTCCGCGCCGGGAAGTTGCCGTCGGTCACGCCGTACCACTGCTCCGTGCCGCTCATCGAGGTGCCGGCAAAGGTCCATTGCGCGGGATGCGCCTCGCCCTGCTCGACCATGACCCGGTCGAGTCGATAGTTCTTCATCTTCGCCATGCGCCCCTCCGGTGGTCAGTAGCGGATCGCGTAGTAGATGACGTAGAACCAGCCGAACAGGCCGTGCAGGATGGCCCAGAGAATGGAGTGGTTGGCGCTCCAGGAGATGGTGATGGCGAGGGCGCTGCCGAAACCGATGCCGGCCTTGGCGGCCGTGTTGGTGTTGCTCATCAGGACCTCCGATCGGGGGATAGGTCGCCCACCCACTCCAGCACGATATGAGTCAGGTAGGCCAGGGGCCAGAGGGCGATCAGAAATCCGGTCAGGGTGACCCCCCACCAGGTGCCAATCACCGCTTCCCAGACGACCTCGAGGCTGTTGCGTTCCGAGGCGCTCAGCATCGCGCCGGTAATGCCGACCACGAGGGCGAAGAGGGTCGCGGCCAGGTAGAGACTCACGAGTGCGGTGAGGCAGCGGCGCCATCCGGTGGTGCTCTCGAAGAGCGCCTGCAGCAGCGCGGCCACCAGCACACCGATGAACGGCGCCGCGGCGAGACCTCCCCACAGCCCGGGCCCATAGGCTCTGGCGCCGAGCCCCCAGGCCAGGCCTCCCCAGAGCGCCCCTGCCAGGAAGGCGGCAGGGCGGGGTCTCACGGCGCCGCGGCGCCCTGCACGGCGGCCGCTCGATCCATCAGGTACGCGTACAGCGCGGCCTCTTCTTCGTCGGTGAAGTTGCTGAAGCGGTTTCGGGCCATTTCGCTCATCAGTCTGAGCTCCCGGCCACCCAGCGCTTCGCCGGTCGCGAAGAAATGTGCGAATTGCTCCGGCGTGTATCCCGCGACGATGCTGAGGTTGGGCGTGTCACCAAGGTAGCCCTGGAGCGCGAGGTTGTGGCACTCGGGACAGGAGGTCCGCGCGAGGTA
>DAOLIZ010000245.1:0-2473 GCA_035328285.1 Gemmatimonadales bacterium | reverse complement strand
TGGAGTTGTTCGTGCGCAGCGAGACGACCTGGGCGATCTGGAGCGGCAGCAGTCCTCCCGCGTTGGCCCCATCGAGAGCCGCTTTCGGGACGGCAGTAGCCTTTGCCGGCCCGACGTCGAGACTCACCACGCGACCATCGGCACCGATGGCGTAGAGCGACAGGTCCGTGATGATCACGGCCCCGGAGATAGCCGAGTTCGTCGCTTCAAACCAGACCTTGATCGCTTCGCCCACTACCGTGAGGTAGTCCGCAGGATCCAGGTCCGTGAGGCCACCTTCCGCCAGGAAGTTGCTCTCACTCGTCCAGTTGGTGCTGTCGCCTGTGAGGGTCTGGCTGTCTGCCGTGAAGGCCAGGGGAGGGGCCCCGATCGGGTCCAACGCATTGAGGGAAGGCATCAGCCGAAGCCCGAATTGCCAACCTTCCTGTACGAGTTCCGCATCCTCGTAAGCACCCTTGACGACGAGGTACAGATGGTTGATATCTCCCACGGTGAAGTCCAATCAGAGAGGGCATGGGAACTCTATACGCATTCTGGGACCTAATTGCGACACAACTGCGACACAACTGCGACATTGGAAGCGCGACACGCCGATTAATTCCTTGACCAGGCCGTTACGCTCGACCACAAGCGCAGGCGGCCCGGAGGACAAGCCGACAAGGGTGGGGTCTACGTCCTGGGCGAGGACTGTTCTCTCGTACCCACAAGACGGGCCGAACCTGTGGATAACCCCAGAACCCCGCTTCCGCCTCACCCGATGCTTCCGATGTGCGGTGCGTGTGACTTGTTCTCGGCCGTGTTCTCAGTTGTCGAGTTCTACGAGAGAGGGAGTCGGAGCATCGTCCTGTGCGCAGACTGCTTCCGCAGTCGCGCCTTGGCATGGGAGAGGTTCGTCATTCAGGTACACGTAACCCGACTGGATCAGACACACCAGAGCAGTTAGAAGCATGATCCATGCTTTCTGTCGGCGGTTGCGTGTACGCTGTCGGGTGCGAGTGGCCATACCTAGGTGATCGGTTGGTGCCCCATGCCAGATGAAGCAGAGCAGGCCTTAGGTCCCTATGCCGAGATCTTCCGGTGGGTCTGCTGGGCGTGCGACGCGGGTGATTGCTTCCTGTGCGACGAGGACCCCGACTACTGCTCCTGCGACCACGGAGCATCCGACTACTTGGTGTCGGTGATGCAGTGATCGACCTGGTCCCCAAGCGGTTGCGGTACCGTTGGCTGCGCCTGCTTCCCGGCGCACGTTGGCCAGCCGGACCGGCGGGGCGTGACCTGCTGAGACGGCTCAACAACGTAGGCCGCGCCTGTCAGTCTCAGATCACCATCACAAGCGGCAGGCGCGGCCCCAAGGCCCAATGGCGCGCCTTCCAGGACTACCTGAGGGGAGGCACCCTCGCGGCCCCGTGCTGCGCGAAGCACTGGCCGCATTCCTGGGAGGACTGCGGCCGGCAGTGCGCCTCACAGCACTGTGCTAGCCGCGCAGCTGACTGCACGATGCGCGGCGCCAACATCGGGGAAATCCCCTGTGCCCGTAGGGAAATGCGGTCGCACGGGCTCTGCCTGCCCGTGGGCTACGGGGAGACGTGGCATGTCGAAGTCGGGACCACCTGGCGGTCTTAGATAGAAGGGAGTGGGGATGGAGACGCGGACGGTGTCGGCGGTGACGCTGATGGAGACGGTGCGGCGGGGGATGGATACGCGGGCCAGGATGCTGGCGCGGGACGCGGAAGCCTCAGCGCGGTATGGGATGACGCCGACGCCGGGGCTAGTGGTGGCGTTCACGGCGGCGCGGGTCGAGTACGAGTCGCTGCGGCGGGAGTGGGATGCACTGGCGGAAGTGGTGGCGGGATCCCCGAGGCGTGCTGTGGGAGGTAGCTGCCAGTTGCAGGCTTCTACGCGCTAGTGATGGAAGCCGTCGTATAGACCTCTTCGATCTGCCGCCGCCGCCGCCGCTGCGTATCGAGGAGGTTGCCCATACGAATCTCGGTCACCTGGTAGTACGTCGTGTACGGGGAACCGATCACCACCGGACGCACGACCGGCGGGCTCCCGCCGGCGCCGATGGAGATTGCTTCCAAGAACGTCTTGAACGTCCCGAGCATGTTCGTCCGGAACGTAGCGTTGACTGTGCCGTTTGTCGTGGTGATCGTCGTGGCCGTCATGCCCGGAAGGTAGACGCGCCCACGTCCTCTCTTGCTGGAGTTGTTGGTGCGCAGAGACACCACCTGGGCAATCTGAAGCGGGAGCAGGCCGCCCGCGTTGGCGCCGTCCAGGGCTGCCTTAGGAGTCGCAGAGGCCTTAGCAGGGCCAACGTCGAGACTGATGACGTGGCCTGTGGCGTCCATCGCGTACAGGATCAGGTCCGTGATCGTCACGGCCCCTGAGATTGCCGTGTTCGTCGCTTCAAACCACGTTTTGATCGCTTCGCCCACTACCGTGAGGTAGTCCGCAGGATCCAGGTCCGTGAGGC
>DAOLIZ010000244.1:0-2477 GCA_035328285.1 Gemmatimonadales bacterium | reverse complement strand
TGCGGTGCACCCCATTTCTCCTCTTCGATGGCAACTGCGCCGAAGCCATGGCGTTCTATCACGCATGCCTCGGCGGCGAGCTTCAGCTGACACGGCTCGGCGACACTCCCATGAAGGATCAGTTCCCCGCCGAAAAGCATGGCAGGGTGATCAACGCCCACCTGACGAGTGGAGCTGTCGAGATCTCCGGCACCGACTGGATGGCCGCCCCCGCGCTGGAGCCGCTCCGGGGGAACATGTCGGCCGTCTATGTGGTCGGTGGTGGCTACGACGAACTCCGCAGGGTGTTCGACAAGCTCGCCAATGGTGCACACCAGGAGCGATTCCAGGACTTGCACGAAATGCCGTTCGGCACGTATGGGCAGTTCTACGACCGGTACGGCGTTCAGTGGATCTTCCAGGGTGACCGGCCGGCATAGAACAACGGACCGCCGGCGCAGGTGGCGCCCAGCCTGTCACGCGCTTGCCGAGGCAACTCGCGATGCCGAAAACGTGGAAGAAGGGTCGGGGACGGCTCGGCGCCTTCGAGCCGCTGCTTGGCGACTGGATTGCGGAGGCGAGCACCCCGCGAGGGCCGGTGTATTGCCGGCGGACGCTCACGAAGACGCTCGGCGGAACGCGGATCGAGATGCGTGTGCGCTGGGAGCTCGGAAACGGTCAGGCGTATGAGGAGCTCGCCATTCTCGGCGTCGGTGACGATCAGGCCGTGTGCTTCTGGTCGTTCACGTCGGATGGAAAGCGGTCGCAGGGGGTGATCGCCGACGTCAGTGACGTGCATCCGGAGGCCGTCGGTTTCGAGGCCGAGATGCCGGCGGGGCGGGCGCGCATGGTCTACTGGCCGGACGACGGAGCGGGGTTCCACTGGGCGGTGGAATCCAGGACGACGAAGGGGTGGAACAGGTTCACCGAGCACCACTACCGGCGCGCCACGCAATAGACAGTGGTCCCCGGCCGCGCAGAGTGATGCGAGCTGCGGGCCGGTGTGCACGGGGAGGCCCGCGCCTGTCTCGCCTGCGACAGCCGATGGACCATTCATCGGACACCTGCCAGACACCGGAGGCCGATTGCGCGCAGCGCGACTACTCGAGACCGCGATCTATGGCCCGGACCTCGAGCAGCTGGAGCGGTTCTACGTGGACCTGCTGGGCCTCGAGCCGGTGGCCCGCACGCCCGGCCGCAATGTCGTGCTCCGCTGCGGCGGCGCCGCGCTGATCCTCTTCGATCCGGCCGCGTCGGGCGCGCCGAATGGCCCCTTTCCGCCTCACTCCGGTCCAGGACGGGGCCACATCGCCTTCGCCATCCCGCTCGGCGACTTTCCGGCCTGGCGGGCCCGGCTCGCGGCGGCCGGGGTCGAGATCGAGCGGGAGGTGGTCTGGCCGGACGGGCACCGTTCCGTCTACTTTCGGGACCCGGCGGGCAACAGCGTGGAGCTCGCGCCACCAACGCTGTGGGACGGGCTGGGGTATCGCGCCGTCGAGGCCCTCCCCCGGAACACATGACTTCATCGTCGCGAGTGCAGGGTGGCCCCCGGACCCGGTGAGGTCTCAGGGCCGATCCACGATCCGGTCGACAGGCCGGGGATGATCTGCACACTGCAAGGAACCAGCATTGACCCATGACATGGGCACTCGCGGGACCATGGACCTGGAGTGGGCTGGCCCGAGGACGGGAGCCCCACACACTGGCGTGAGAACAAAGGGATAACGCCGGCGGTAGAGATGAGTGTTGAACTGGTTCAAGAACTGTACGCCGCGTTCGCGCAACGCGACATCCCCGGCATGCTGGCGTGCTTGGCGCCTGACGTCGTGTGGCGCGAACCGGAGAACCCATTCAATCCCGCGGCCGGCGTGCACTGCGGTCACGAGGGGTTCCTGGAGTGGGTCCGGATCGGTCGCGAGGCCGAAGAGATCGAACTCCTCGAGCCGAGGGAGTTCCTGACCAACCAGCAGACGGTCGCGGTCGTCGGCTACATGCGCTGCCGTGCGAAACCGACCGGACGCGTCTATGAATCGGACTTCGTGCATCTCGTCACGTGCCGTGACGGCAAGGTGATCCGGTTCCAGGAGTTCTTCGACACCTACGCCGCAGGCGAGGCCTTTCGCGACACCACTTAGGGTGCGCGTGGCGGATGAAAGGGCGCGGTCCCGCGCCTGGCCGCCGCCGACCTATCGCTTCTTCCTCCCGACCCCGGGCAGCGCCGTGACCTGCCTCATCCATGCCGCGACCTGGCGTTCGTCGAGCTCGTCCGCGCTCCGGAGTTCCACGCCCCTGGTCGCCTTGCCCATCGCCACCGGCGTCACCGGCGGTACCGGCGTGAGCGCCGTGCCGTTGATGAACATGAGCTTGACGTGGCCGGCAAAGCCGCCGCAGCAGAAGCACCAGCCGTCGCCGACTCCGTAGTACGACATCCCCCACTTCACGGAGCGCTGCAGGCCGGGCAGAGTCTTTGCCGCCAGGGCATCGACGCGTTCGGCGAT
>DAOLIZ010000243.1:0-2531 GCA_035328285.1 Gemmatimonadales bacterium | reverse complement strand
TACGCCCAGGTGTACACCGACCCCGACTACCGCCGGGACTGGGCCTGGTTTGTTCTCCCGATCCGCTCGGGCTACCCCGCCGCGAAGTCTCCCTTCGCCGGAATCGTGAGCCATGCGGAAACCGGGAACCTGGCGCCGTTCACCGTGACCTACAACGGCGGATGGAACCGGAGCGGCGCGTCCGGAGGCTATCACCTCTACGATCCGCACCGGCTCCACGCGATCGTGACCAGCTCGCCGCTCGACCAGGTGCAGAACAACCTCGGCTACCTGAACGCCCCGATCGTCGCGCTGATCACCCTCCCGCCGGTCGACGTCATCTACAAGATCCTGCTCATGCCGGTGCGCCGGATCTTCGGCAAGTTTCCGGTGCAGTACATCCCGAAAGCCGAGCTCCCGGTCCGGGTCATGTCGGTGGGAGGCGGCGTCATGACCGCCAACATGCAATCGGATTGGGTGGCGCTCCTGCTGGCGGGGCCGCAGCTGGGCGAGATCCTGGGCCGCTATGTGGTGGCCGACTCCACCCTCACGCCCTCCGGCCAGGAAACCGACAACGCGGAGAACGCCACCTCGTACGCGGTGCAGATGAGCTTCTACCTCGGGAAGCGCTGGGTCACGGAGAACACCTTTCACAACTCGACCAGCGGCCTGAGCATTTCCGTCCCCATCGCCGACGACCCCGCGGACCCGTTCGACGTCACCGGCACGCTCAACTTCTACGAACTGGCCAGCAGCATCCGGTACAACCTGCTGACTGGCGGGATCCAACCATACCTGAAGGCAGGGTACGGCTGGAGCTGGTACCGGGTCACCGACATCGCGACGGACGGGGTCCCGCTCGCCAACCCCGACGGCCCCTGGATCCGGCAGCCCACCTTCTTTCCGAACAACAACCTCTGGCCCAATACCACCCACTACGGGGCCGGGCTCGAGTTCTTCCTGCTGCGGAGCAACGCCCCCCTCTTCCGCGGGGTCGATGTCAGCCTGAAGGGCGAATGGGCGTCGTACCACAGCGGGCTGGGGGTGTCGTTCGAGAATGCGGCACTGCTCGGGTTCGACTCGCAGCCAAGCGTGTCACGCAGTACCCTGAGCTTCTTTGGGGTGATTAGTTTCTAGTCTCAACTTCCACCGAGGACTCCCATGAGCATGCGTTTCCCCCTGGCGCTCGCGCTGGTCGCCTCCCTGGCCCTCGCTCCAGCAGCCCACGCGCAGAAGGCCGCCAAGAAGCCCGGCGGCAAGCCCAACATCCTGGTCATCTGGGGTGATGACATCGGATACTGGAACATCAGCGCCTACAATCTCGGGCAGATGGGCTACAAGACGCCCAACATCGACCGGATCGCCCGCGAGGGCGCGCTCTTCACCGACCTCTACGGCCAGCAGAGCTGCACCGCGGGCCGTGGCGCGTTCCTGACCGGCCAGAGCCCGTTCCGCACCGGACTCCTCAAAGTCGGGCTCCCAGGCGCCAAGGAAGGGCTGCAGCCCGAGGACGCGACCGTGGCTGAGCTCCTCAAGCCGCAAGGGTACGTGACCGGCCAGTTCGGCAAGAACCACCTCGGCGACCTCGACGCCATGCTGCCCACCATGCACGGCTTCGACGAGTTCTTCGGCTCGCTCTACCACCTGAACGCCGAGGAAGAGCCTGAGAATCCCGACTATCCGAAGGACCCCGCCTTCCGCGCCAAGTATGCGCCGCGCGGCGTCCTCCACAGCTGGGCGCTGCCCAACGGCGGGCAGCGGATCGAGAACACCGGCCCGCTCACCAAGAAGCGGATGGAGACGATCGACGAGGAGTTCGAGGCGGCCGCGAAGGATTTCATCACCAAGTCCGCCAAGGGCGACAAGCCGTTCTTCGTCTGGTTCAACTCCACCCGGATGCACATCTGGACCCATCTCCAGCCCAAGAGTGAGGGCGTCACCGGCCTCGGCGTCTATCCCGACGGCATGGTGGAGCACGACGCGCTGGTCGGCCGGCTGCTGGCTCTGCTCGACAGCCTCGGCATCGCCGACAACACCATCGTCATGTACTCGACCGACAACGGCGCCGAGAAGTTCTCCTGGCCCGACGGCGGCACGTCCCCGTTCCGGAACGAGAAGGCGTCGAACTGGGAAGGGGCCTACCGGGTGCCGGGGATGATCAAGTGGCCGGGCACCATCAAGCCGGGCACCGTGCTCAACGACATCGTGTCGCATGAGGACTGGGTACCGACGCTGGTGGCGGCCGCGGGCAACCCGAACGTCAAGGAGCAGCTCCTCACCGGGTACCAGGCGGCCGGCAAGACCTTCAAGGTCCACCTCGACGGCTACAACCTGACCGACTACCTGAGCGGGAAGGGTCCGGACCCTCGGAAGGATTTCTTCTACTTCAACGACGACGGGTCGCTGGTGGCGTTGCGCTACAACCAGTACAAGGTGGTCTTCGCGGAACAACGGGCGGAGGGACTGGATGTCTGGCAGGATCCGTTCGTGCCGCTGCGCTTCCCGAAGCTCTTCAATCTGCGGTCGGATCCGTTCGAGATCGGCGACACGGA
>DAOLIZ010000242.1:0-2548 GCA_035328285.1 Gemmatimonadales bacterium | reverse complement strand
CCGACCGCGAGCGGTCCACGGCGCCCTGCTTGGAGGCGGCCTGCACCCAGGGCGGAATCTGGCTCACCGCCTCGCCGTTCCAGTACGTCCGCGTGAGCATCCGGTACATTTGCTGGTCGGCGGCGGGGCTCACGGCCCGCTGCTCGCGGATCATCACGAGCAGCTCCGCCATCTCCCGCGGCGTCGTCTGTCCCCATCCGTACTGCTTCCAGTTGTCCTGCCGCCCCGGCGTGCGGGAGTTCATGCGCGTCGAGTCGAGGCCGTGCTGCGTCAGCCACGCGTTGATCTGCACCCCGGTGCCGGCCAGCCCCTGCAGCCAGAGTGACGCGGTGTTGTCGC
The DNA here is from genome assembly GCA_035328285.1 of Gemmatimonadales bacterium. Taxonomy (GTDB): domain Bacteria; phylum Gemmatimonadota; class Gemmatimonadetes; order Gemmatimonadales; family GWC2-71-9; genus SPDF01. The sequence goes on along the minus strand of DAOLIZ010000242.1, from coordinate 2,209 downwards.
TCATGGTGAGCATCAGCATGGCCACCTTGGCCAATTCCACCGTGCTGCTGTCCTGGACCAGGGCCAGGAGGTCGTCCTCCCCGGCATAGGCGAGCGAGTCGGTGTAGGTGAGCTTCTGCAGGAAGGAGAGATGGCCGTCCTCCATCGCCTGGAACGTCGTCACGAGAATCGGCACCTTGATCATGCTCGCGGTCGGGAAGAGTTCATCGGCGCGGATGGCGGCCGTCTGCCCGGTGCGGAGATTCCGGACGTACACGCCCACGTCGCCGTGGAAGCCCCGCACCGCCGCCTCCAGCTGCGATTGCAGTGTGGCGTCCGGTCTCGGCGCCGCGGGTGGCGCGGTGAGGGACACCGGTGCCGATGCGCAGCCGGCCAGCGCGGCCATCAGCCAGAGGAGGGACGTCAGGCGAGCAGGGCGATGCATCAGGGACTCCTGAAGTGAAATGGTCCGTCGAGCGCGCGGAGGACCGCCGCGTCACGCTGGTAGACGTCGGGCCGGAACTGCACCGTGCCGTCCCGCGCCGACCACGCCGTCCAGTACAGCACGAGCACGGGCACCGCGCGCGGGAGGGAGATGGTCTGTTCGGTCCCCGCCGCCACGACGCTGTCCAGCGCCTCCGCGGTCCACGGGGAGCCCTCGAGCAGCAGCGCCGCCAGCGCCAGCGGGTGTTCGGTGCGGATGCACCCCGAACTGAAGGTCCGCTGCGGCTTTCGGAAGAGCTCCCGCGCCGGTGTGTCGTGCAGGTACACCGCGTAGGGGTTCGGGAACATGAACTTGATCCGGCCGAGGGGGTTGCCGCCGCCCGGCGCCTGAACGATCCGGTAGGGAAAGGTCCGCCCGCGGTACCAGTTCCAGTCGATGGTCGCGGGATCGACCACCTCGCCCTGCCGGTCGAGGACCTGCATGGCGTGCGCCGCCAGGTAGGTCGAGTCGCGCCGAACGGCGGGGAACAGGTCCTCGTCGAGGAGCAGCTCCGGCACCGTCCACGTCGGATTGACGACGAGATAGGTCATCGTGGCGCGGAACTCCGGCGTCTGCCGGAACGGCTGCCCCACGATGGACGGGGCCTGCCAGGCGAGGGTGTCGTTGCGCACGAAATACGACTCGAATCCCGCGATGTTCACCGCCACGAAGGTGCCGCCGAGTTCACGCAGGACCCACCGGCCCCGTTCCAGGTTCACGCGCAGTGACTGGATGCGTGCGTCCACCGGCACGTTCAGCGCGTCGCGGGTGCGCGGCCCCAGCACGCCGTCGGGATGGAGCCCATGGCGGGCCTGGAACCGTGCCATCGCCGCGGCGAGTTCCGGCGTCACCACGCCGCCGGTGTCGGGGGCCGCGTGCGGATCGATGTCGCCCGTCATGGCCAGCCGTCGCCGCAGCGCCGGCACCCGCGCATCGCGGTCCCCTTCCTCGAGGTTCGGGCCGGCCGGGATCGGCGCCCAGCCACCGGCGGCGTCCAGCGCCCGGTACCGGGCGAGGTCGCTCCGCAGGCGAAGGTAGATGGGATGGCGCGGCGCGAGCGCGGCGATGGCCGCCGGCATCGTGTCCGATGTGACGACGGCTTCGATGGCCGTCGCGACGTCCGGGGGAAGCGGCGCCACCGGAATGTGCCAGGTCGTGTCGAGGGTGGCCGGGTCGACCTTGCCGACGGTGAGGGAGGACCAGAGGCGAATCAACGCCTCGGTGGCCAGGAGGTCGAAGTCGGCGCGCAGGGCGGGCGAACTCATCGGGGCAAGCATGTAGGGCGCCAGCCGCCGCAGGGGCTCGAGGAGGTAGTCTCGCGGCTCCAGCCCGTCCTCCCGCGATGCCGCGATGGCCTCCAGGAGCGCGTCGACCCGGGCGGGGGCCGTCCACGCCGGCTGGTAGTCCCGGGTGGCGTAGAACCGGGAGAGCACGGTGCCGGTCTGGAGCGGCACGCCGAGCACCGCCACGTCCCCGTCCTGCCGCTGCAGCGCGTTGACCCGGGCGCGGATCGAGTCGGCCTCCGCCCCCGTTCCCTGCGCCGCCACCGGCGCGGCCAGCAGGAGGCACGCGCCGAGCAGCATCGGAAGGGCAGTGCGGTTCACGGACTCCAGCTGTTGTTCTTCCGGTCGACGTCGGAGAGCTTCTGCTCCGGATCCACCTCGACCCGGACCACCGGCGCCCCGGGCACGGTGAAGGTGTAGCTGGCGTGACCGTCGAGCCAGTACTTGACCGGGATCTTCTCCA
>DAOLIZ010000241.1:0-2593 GCA_035328285.1 Gemmatimonadales bacterium | reverse complement strand
CATGCAGCAGCAGCAGCGGGCGATTCTCACTTAGCCGCGCTGCGCACCTCCACCACCAGGTTGCTGAGCTGGTCCGGCATGTTCGGCTGCGCGGTCACGGTCAGCGTAGTGCCGACCAGGCGCCGCGCCGAGAGATCCCGCGCATCCACCGCGAGGGTGTACTGCCCCGGCTTGACTCCCAGCACATAGAAGGTGCCGTCCGAGAAGGTGGCGATCGACGTCTGCTTCCCGTTCGAGCGGTTCGTGAGGACGAGCGTCACCCCGGGCATCGGCGTCCCCTCATAGAGCACGCGCCCCTCCAGCACCGCCCCCGTCACCAGTGGCAGGTCTAAGGTGCGGTAGGCGTTGGGCGGCGGCTGCAGGCTCGCGGAGGTGAACGCCGGCACATAGAGCGGGTTCTCCAGCGAGGTGGAATCGATCTGCACGAACACGGGCTCGAAGGCGGGAATGTCCCAGATGTGGTAGCGGCCCGCACTGTCGGTCCGGGTCGTGAAGGAGCCGACGACCACGCGGACGCCGGGGGCGCCGGGCTCGGCCGGATCCTGCACCCCGTTGGCGTTGTCGTCCACGAACACCGTGCCGCTGACGCCGGAGCGCTGGATGCCGGCGTTCGGGTTCGCCGTGACCCGACCCTGGTTCTTGTCGTAGATCAGCGCCCCCTGCACGGTCTGGTAGACGCCGCCCGGCTCCGCCGTGGGCGCGATCGCGGTGGTGGTCGCCTGGAGCGTTGGCAGGTAGGAGACGAGCGACAGGGTGAAGGTGGTCCCCGGCACGCTGCGCCTCCACGCGGCTCCCCCCTCGACCCGAAGCGCCGGTCCGAAGCCCCGCGCGACCGTGACCGCTGCCAGGTTCACCCCGTCGCCCTCCCCCCCAGCTTCCACATCGCCGCGAAACCAGAGTCCCCCCAGCACCGAGCCCCAGGATGGCCGGCCGTTCGCGTAGGCCGTGAGCCCGGCGAATTGCTGGCGGGTCGCATCCCCGAGCGACGGGGCGAAGCGCTCGAAGCGAACGTAGGGGTAGAGGCGCACCCCGTCGACCTGGACGGAGGCCTGGATCCGGGCGCGGCTCATGTCCGCGTCCACCCCGTCGTCGAGCTCGGCGGTGGCCTGGAAGTACAGCGAGGCGAGCGAGGGGATCGGGCGGAGGAAGGCGTCAAACAGCCACTGCGACCGCCGCCCCTCCGGCGCGATGACCGACCGCTCCACCGTCTCGTCGAACGCCGTGTATCCGGAGGCGAGGCGCAGGTTGAGCGACGGCTCGAAGCGAAGCGCGCCGCGCACCCAGCCGTTGCCGACCGCCTCGCCCTCGAGCGTAAAGCTGTTGCCTATCAGGCCGGTCGCGACCGCGTAGGGATGGACGAGGTCGTCCAGGCCGTCACGGGAGTAGCCTTCCACGCCGCCGCGGACCGTGACGCGGCGTGAGAGGCCGTAGTGGAGGTCGGCGTTCAGCGCCCCGTTGCACAACGTGGAGACGCACTCGCCGGCGGCCACGCCGTACTCGAAGCGCCGGTACGGCAACTGCTCGCTGACGACGCGATACGTCTGGTTGAACCGGCGCACCTGGCCGGTGGGACCGTACGCGATGAAGTCCACCGGATTCTCGCCGTAGCCCACGGGCAGCGTGATGTTGTAATCGCCGCTCGCCCCGATCGAGTCGTACGCCACGAGCTGGGCCCCGGAGTACGCCTCCAGCTGCCATCCCGGCTCGAGGCGGCCGTAGTAGTCGAGTTGCCCGACGTAGCTCGGCCGTATGTAGGGTGAATTCGTTACCGCGACGCCACGGACGCCGGCGTACCGGGGCCCGGTCAGCGTCGTCGTGCCGAGCGTGAGCTGTTTGACGTAGGCGTTGTCGATCCAGACGCCTTTCCACGTCGCGGCGAATTCCGTCGTGCCGTAGTCGATCGTCCCAAGACTCCGGACCCCGACCTCGAGCGCCCCCCCGCCCACCTGGGCTCCGAGGGCAAACTGATACGAGGCGCCGCCGACGAGATTGTCGGAAAACGGGAACGCCACGTTGTAATCCAGGACCATGCCGTCCCACTTGGTCCGCATCGGTCCGAGGACGGTGTCGGGCCGGGCCCCGTTCCGCTGCGCGAGCAGGGCGCGCATCTGGTCGCGTCGAAGCCGCCGGGCCACCGGCAGCGAATCGGGGTTGAGGACCGTTGCCGTCAGATCCGGCCAGCTCACCTCGAACTGGACGTCGAGCAATTCGCCGAGGGGCTCCGTGGCGATGTACAGCTCCCCGTCCCGGGCGAACAGGGTTGAGGGGCTGACCGCGACACGGCGCTTGCCGACCGAGGCGGTGTCGGCCCCGGCCGCGACGCGGAGCATGTCGCCGCTCGGCTCGAGGCGGGCGTCCAGCACCCCGTCCGGCGAAATGCTGTATCCGATCTCGGCGAGATCGAAAAACGCCGAGAGCGGCACCAGCGCGGTGCCGTCGTTGCGATACGCCGCCACGGTCCGGCTGACCAGCCGCCCGAGAGCCAGGTCAATGAGCACGGGCTCCAGACCATCGGTAGGCTGGGCAGCGGGGCCAGCCGCAGCTGGCGCTGCGGGGGCGGGCAGCGGGGCGGCGGGGCGGGGAGCCGGCTCGG
>DAOLIZ010000240.1:0-2601 GCA_035328285.1 Gemmatimonadales bacterium | reverse complement strand
GGTCGGCCAGGGCCTCGGTCAGGCGGGGGAGGACGTCGGTCACGAAGGCTCCAATTGAGAATCGCCACGTGCGCGAGTCGCGGCTAAAGCCGCGGCTCGGCTGATGTCGCTAAAGCGACACGAGCCGCGTGAGAAAGGTACCGCCTGACGGCTGTCGTGGCCCGATCCTGGGGGATGCACCACCGATTGATCGTTCATCTCGTCTGGGCAGCTCGTGATCGTGAGGCGACCATCGACGCCAGGCGGGCAGCCTACTTATGGGAAAACCTACCCATTATCGCGCGACAGGAAAGGGCTCGCATTCTCGAAACCGGGATCGTTTCGACCCACGTGCATCTGCTGGTGCGATTGCATCCTTCAACGTCACTTCCTCGCCTGCTCCAACGCATGAAAGGCAGCACTGCCAGGGTGATCAATTGGGACGCATCGGCGGGTGGGCCCGCCCTCCGCTGGGCGAAGGGGTACAGCGCGACCAGCGTCAGTCCCCGCCAGGTGGGAACCGCGTCCACATATGTGCGGCTGCAACCCAGCCGTCATCCCGCCGAGGCCATTCCGGGGTGGCCAGGTCGGCCTCAGCCCTTGGGGCAACGACCTGGTCCCAGTGCCCGTGTCGCTTTAGCGACATCAGCCGAGCCGTCGCTTTAGCGATGACCTAGGGCGTAGTTCCCCGCAGCTTTGCCACCAGCCCGGGCAGGTTCTGGATGACCATGATCCGGGACGCCGGGTTGAGGCGAACCATCACGAAGGTCTTGCCGTCGGGCGAAATATCGTAGTTGGCGTGCGGCGTGGCGGTGCCGATGTCCGACACCGCGAAGAGGGGCTGCCGGCTGAGCACCTGGAGTGCCGGGGTGCCCTGGAGCGTCGCCATCATCAGGTCGACGCCGCTGCCGTTGGATGCCCGGTAGAACAACTCGCGACCGTTCGGTCCCCAGACCGGTTCGGCCCCTCCCGCGAGCGAGATCTGGACCTGCTCCCCGGTCCCGTCCAGGCGACGCACGTAGACCTCCTCGCGGCCCGATTGCGAGGAGGCGAAGGCGAGCCACTGGTCGTCGGGGGAGAGGGCCGGATACTGCTCCTCGAAGCGCGTGGCCACCAGCGGCTCGATGGGGCCGCGGCCGCCGTTCCGCACGATCCCGATGTCGGTGCGGGAGCCCCCTTCCAGCGTGGTGCCCGCGGTGACGAGCGCGCTCTCGTCCTTCAGCCAGACGCCGGTGTAGCCGAGCTGTGGCGAGGCGAAGAGTGATTCCGCCGGTTCGGTGCTCCCGGGGCGGACCCGGTAGATGCCGAGGGCGCCGCTCCTTGTCGAGAGGAAGGAGACGAAGCGCCCGTCGGGGCTCCAGGTCGGGTCATGGCCGTCCCGGAGGAAGGTGGTGCGGGTCAGGGTGCCGTCGGCGAGCCGCAGGAGCCAGACATCCCGGCCGTCGGGGGAGGTGAAGTCCACCGCCACCCGCTGCCCGTCTGGCGAGAAGCGGGGGGAGTGATAGTTGTGGTTCTCCCCGACCGCGGCGCGTACCGCCCCCGACCGGTCCACCAGCACGAGGGAGCGCGGATCCTCCGGCACATAGACCACTGTGCCGTTGGCGGCCACGTCGAACTGCGCGATGCCCGTCCCGGTGAGGGAGACGCCGGTGGCAATCGTGACAGGACTGCCGGTGAGCTTCCCGGCCCGCAGGTCGAAGGGCTGGGCCTCGAGGTTGCCGGTGGTCACGGCCCAGACCAGGAACCCCGAGGTGTACTTGATGTCCACCACGTTCTGGTCAATCAGTTGCGTGGCGTCGCCGGTTTCCAGGTTGAGCAGGAAGGCCGGACCGGCCGCCGTCCCGAGATTCTTGCGGACGGCAACGGCGGCACGGTCCCCCGGCAGGATGCTCATCGGGACGATCTCAGCGTTCCGGGTGCCGAACGGGTGCGTGATGCGATCGTCCGGATCGAGCCGCGCCGTGCCTTCGCTCATGTTCTGCAGCGCCCCGAACCAGAGCGACCCGTCGCTGGCCCAGGCGTAGTACCCGTTGACATCGAGTTCAGCGGGGATCGGCCTCCCGGTCCCTCCAGCGAGGGGAAAGCGGCTCGACGTCCGGCTGGTGAAGCTCGTGGCCACGAACTCGCGGCCATCCTGGGAGATGGCGTATCCGGCCACGAATTGCGGGATGCCCGGCACGACGGTGGCCTCGGTCTCGTCCAGCGGGCGTGCCATCGTGTAATTCCCGCCCTCGGCCACTGCCGTGTAGAGAATGGTGCTCCCATCCGGCGTGATGGCGACCTGCCGCTGGAGTCCGGTGCTGGAGCCGCCCAGGGTGGGGGTCGGGATGGCGAGGCGCGACGGGGGGAAGGTTGGCGGCGTGGGACGGGGACGGAGCCAGCCCCAGAGAGCCAACGCGATCGCTGCGACAAGGAGCATCGGTACGAGGCGGCGGGGCAGCGGGGCAGCGGGGCCGCGAGGCCGTGGATAACGACCCGACTGCCTCCCGGCCGCCCTGCCGCCCTGCCCAGCCGTGAGCGCGGCCGCGAACTCTGCCGAACTCGCAAAACGATCGGCTGGCAACTTCGCCAGCGCGGTGAGGACGGCGTCCTCGACTGCTTCCGGTACCGTGTCGCGCACCG
>DAOLIZ010000239.1:0-2601 GCA_035328285.1 Gemmatimonadales bacterium | reverse complement strand
GGGCTCGTCCTGCCCGCCTCCTCCAAGTACCTCATCGACGACGTCATCGGGAAGCAGCACGCCCAGCTCCTGCCCTGGATTGCCCTGGCGGTCGGGGTAGCCACCCTCGTCCAGGCCCTGACCGGCTTCGCGCTCTCGCAGGTGCTGGGCGTCGCCGCGCAGCGCGCCATCACCGACATGCGGAAGCGGGTCCAGGCCCACGTGGCCCGGCTCCCGGTCAGCTATTTCGACTCGACGAAGACGGGCGTGCTCATCTCGCGGATCATGTCCGACGCGGAGGGCATCCGGAACCTGGTCGGCACCGGCCTGGTGCAGCTGGTCGGCGGGTTCGTGACGGCGGCCATCGCGGTGGGGGTGCTCTTCTGGCTCAACTGGAAGCTCACCGCCGTCACCCTCACGGTCCTCATCATCTTCGGCGGCGGGATGGCGATCTTCTTCAAGCGCCTCCGTCCGCTCTTCCGCGAGCGCGGGAAGATCAACGCCGACGTGACCGGGCGCCTGGCCGAGACGCTCGGCGGCATCCGCATCGTCAAGGCGTACAGCGCCGAGCGGCGGGAACGGTACGTCTTCGCGACCGGGGCGCACCGGCTTTTCCGGAACGTAGCCCAGTCGATGACGGCCATCTCCGGGACGGGCGCCTTCGCCACCGCCATCGTGGGGGGCATCGGCGTGCTGATGATCCTCGTGGGCGGCGGCGACGTGCTGGCCGGGCGGATGACCGTCGGCGACCTGATCATGTACGTGTTCTTCACCGGCCTGATGGCGGCGCCCATGGTGCAGATCGCCTCGATCGGCACCCAGATCACCGAGGCGTTCGCCGGGCTCGACCGGATTCGCGAGATTCGCCTCCTGGCCACCGAGGACCAGGAGGACGCCGTCCGGCAGCCGGTCGGCAACATCCGCGGTGACGTGGCGTTCGACCAGGTGTGGTTCGAATACAATCCCGGCGTGCCGGTCATCAAGGGAATCTCCTTCGAGGCGCCGGCCGGGACGACCACCGCGCTGGTCGGCGCGTCGGGCGGCGGCAAGAGCACCCTCATTTCCCTCGTGATGGCGTTCAACCGGCCCAAGTCGGGCCGCGTGCTCATCGACGGCCGCGACCTGGCCACCATCCGGCTCTACGAATTCCGGCGGGCCATCGGGGTGGTGCTGCAGGAGAACTTCCTCTTTGACGGCACCGTTGCCGAGAATATCGCCTTCGCGCGCCCGCACGCCACCCGGGAGCAGATCGAGGCGGTGGCGCGAATCGCCCACGCCGACGAGTTCATCCGCGGGTTCGAGAACGGCTACGACACGGTGGTAGGGGAGCGGGGGATCAAGCTCTCGGGGGGGCAGCGGCAGCGGATCGCCATCGCGCGCGCCATCCTGGCGAACCCGAAGATCCTCATTCTCGACGAGGCCACCAGTTCGCTCGACAGCGAAAGCGAGGCGCAGATCCAGGACGGCCTGCGGGCGCTCCGCCGGGGGCGGACGACCTTCGTCATCGCGCACCGGCTCTCGACCATCGTGACGGCGGACCAGATCCTGGTGCTGGAGGGGGGCGAGATCGTCGAGCGGGGCACCCATCGCGAACTGCTGGCGCTGAACGGGCGCTACCGGCAGCTCTACGACCGGCAGTACAACGTGGAAATGGACCGCTTCATCAATCCCGGCGAGGACTTCACCCCGGAGCCGGAGTCGACGCCGGCCCCGGCGAGGGTATCGCCGAACCCGTAGCCATCGTGAGTACTTCGCCCAGGGTGGAGGCGCCGCGGTCGCGGGCGTACCACTTGCGGGCCAGCGGGTACAGTTCCGCCTTCGGCATGCGGTCCCGATTGGCCATCACCCACGCCTGCAGCTCCGCCGGGCGCGGACCCCAGTGGCCCAGTTCCCCGAAATCACCATCCAGGGCAATCACGATGGGGATCGACCGCGCCCCGTTCGTCAGATACGCGTCCATCACCGCCGGGTGCTCATCACGCCGGAGGACTCGCAGCTCCAGTCCCGGCACCTGGTCCACCAGTTTGGCCAGGACCGGGATGGTGTTCGATGCATCACCGCACCAGTCCTCCGCCAGCACGAGCAGCCGGCGCGGCGTGGCGCCGAGATCGAGACCGTTCGACCACTCGGGAAGCCTCGCGAACTTGTGGACGCCGACCCAGAGCCCGCAGTGCTGCGTGCTCGCCGCTACGAACTCATGGTACGGCAGGGCCGTCTCCCAGAGCGATCGAAAATCAAGCACGGATGGGCGACGCCGCGGGGGCGGCTAGAGTTCCCGGATCTGGACGCCGCGCGCGGCGAGTTCGTCCACGTAGGGCTGGAACGGCATCGCCTCGTCGGGCGTCAGGACCCCCTTCGCCTTCACCCGGCCATCGGCCTGCATCAGCCCGGTGATGGCCAGCGAGTACCCGGTGGTGCGCATCATGGCGCTGATGTTCCGCGTCGTGTCCTTGTAATCCACCAGCTGCCACACCACGGCGCCGGGCTTCCCGTTCTTGATGCCGCTCGCCTCCACGCGGAGCGCCACGAGGTCCTCGGCCTTCGGCTTCTTGAGGACCGGGGTGGCGGCGGCGATGAACACGTCACGGGGCCGCACCTGCACGCCCTTCACATCGATCGGCT
>DAOLIZ010000238.1:0-2605 GCA_035328285.1 Gemmatimonadales bacterium | reverse complement strand
TAGATGTTCTCCACCACCACGATGGCGTCGTCCACCAGGATGCCGATCGAGAAGATCAGCGCGAAGAGGGTGATCCGGTTGAGGGAGTAGCCCAGCGCGTAGTACACGAAGAGGGTGAGCGCGAGGGTGACCGGCACCGCCACCAGCACCACCAGCGCCTCGCGCCAGCCGAGGAAGAGGCCGATCAGGACGGTGACGGAGAGCGTCGCGAGGAGGAGATGGAGCATCAGCTCGTTGGACTTCTCGCTCGCGGTCTCGCCGTAGTTGCGGGTCACGTCCACCAGGACATCGGCGGGGAGGAGCCGGCTCCGCGCCTCCTCCACCCGCGCCAGCGCGGCGTGCGCGATGTCGGTGGCGTTGACGCCGGGGCGCTTGGCCACCGCGATCGTCACCGCCTGCGCGCCGCCCTCGCCGCGCGCCGCGTGGGTCACGTAGTCGGTGGCCTCGCCCGGGGCCTCCACGACGGTCGCGACGTTGCGGAGGTAGACCGGGCCGGCGCGATTGGCGATGACCACGTCGCCGGCGTCCTTGGCCGAGCGGATCGGCGCGCCCACCGTGACGAGGAAAACCTCGTTGGCGGAGGCGAACTCGCCGGCGGGGAGCCGCACGTTGGCGGCGCGGAGCGCCTGCATCACCTCACCCGGCGTGACACCGCTCCCCGCCAGCCGGGCCGGGTCGAGGGTGACGCGCAGCTGGGTCGGCTCGCCGCCGATCAGGTCGATGCGCGCCAGGTCGGGAATGGTGGAGAGTTCGTCGGCGAGGTGCGTGGCCATGGCGCGCAGCTCGTCGGAGCCATAGCCGCCGCCGTGCAGGGTGAGCGCCAGGATCGGCACGTCGTCGATGCCGTGCGGCTTGATCATCGGCGGCATGGCGCCGGGCGGCGCCTGGTCCGCCGCTGAGCCCATCTTGTTGAAGACCCGGCTGGTGGCGAGGTCCTGGTTCTCGCCCACCTTGAAGCGGACCGTGACCAGCGTCATCGATTCGCTGGCCATGGCGTAGACATACTCCACCCCGGGGACTTCCCACATCAGCTTCTCGATGGGGCGGGTCAGGAGGTTCTCGACCTCCTCGGGGGAGGCACCGGGCATCACGGCGATGACGTCGATCATCGGCACCGAGATCTGCGGCTCCTCCTCGCGCGGCGTCGCAATGATGGCGAGCGTGCCGACCGCGAGCGACGCGATCGTGACGAGCGGGGTCAGCTTCGAGCGCAGGAAGGCCTGCGCCATCCGTCCGGCGATGCCCATGATCAGCGCTCCCCGCCGGCCACCACCACGGTGTCACCGGCTGCGAGGCCGGAGAACACCTCGGTCATGCCATCCGCGCTGCGGCCGAGCTTGACCCAGCGCAGCGTCGGCTGGCCGTCGGAGAGGGCCCGGACGCCGGTCAGGTCGCCCTGCCGGACGACGGCGCCGTTCGGGACGAGGATCGCCTGGCGCGTGCCCCGGGGGAGCGCCAGCGTGGCGGAACTGCCGCTGAGGAACTCGCCCTTGGCGTTGGGCACCAGTGCGTTGACGGTGTAGAGATTGGGTCCGGATGGCACAACGCCTTCAACCTTCGCATCAACGGTCACGTCGCCGATGATGGCGGTGACGGTGGTGCCGGCCTTGAGGCCGCGGATGGCGTCGGGGGCGGCGCTGACCGTGACCCGCAGGGTGCTGGCGTCTTCCACCGTGACGAGCGGCGCGCCCGGCGCGGCGAAGGAGCCGGGATCGACGAAGCGATGGGTCACGACGCCGGCAAAGGGCGCCCGCACCTCGGCGTACGACGCGGTGGCCGCGAGTTCGGCGGCCATCGCCCTGGCGCTCGCCACGGCGGCAGTGGCCCTGGCGAGGCCGGTCTCCGCCTGGTCGAGCTGCGCCTTGGTGGCGGCGCTGTCGGCGTAGAGGGCGCGGATCCGGCCGGTCTGCACCGTGGCGTCGCTGTACACCGCGCTCGCCTCGGCGAGGCCGGCCTCAACCTGGGCGCGCTTGGCGTCGAGGTCACGCGCGTCGAGCCGGACCAGGAGCGTCCCGGCGGCGACACGGTCGCCCTCGTATACGGGGACGGCGATGACCGAGCCCATGAGCTTGGTGCTCAGCGTGGCGGCGCGGACCGGATCGGCGGTGCCCGCCGCCTCGAAGGCGTCCACGATGGTCGTGTCGGTGACCGCGACGGCGGTGCCGCCGAGCGGCAGCTTCTCGCCCGGAATGTTCTCGGCATCGGAACCGCAGGCTCCAACGGCAAGGTTCGCCATCAGAATGCCGATGACCGGAAGGATCTTGCGCATCTCAATTCTCCAGGATGGAAAGCACCATTAGGTCGGCGCCGGCAGCCTGCCGGGCCGCCGCATCGGCGGTGATGGTCTGGTAACGGGCATCGGCGAGGCCGAGTCGGGTCTGCGTCTCGACGGCGGCGGCGCTCAGGAGTTCGGCCACGGTCGCGAGACCGCCGGCGTACTTCTTGGCCACGATCCGGTGCGCCTCGGCGCCCTGCTCCACCGCGACCTCGGCGATGCCGAGCTTCGCGACGGCGACGGCGAGCTGGGTGCGGGTGGCGTTCTGCTCGAGTTGGGCGCCGGCGGTGGCGGCTTCGGCCATGGCGCGGGCGGCGTCGGCGCGTCCCC
>DAOLIZ010000237.1:0-2609 GCA_035328285.1 Gemmatimonadales bacterium | reverse complement strand
GGCGGCGTCGACCAGCGCCTGTGGACTGGAGGCGCCGAAACCGAAGGAGAAGTGGGTGTGGACGTGCAGGTGAGTGAAGGGCGGAGACATGGTACGCCTGCTGACGCCAGAGATCAGGAAACGGCTTACCCCCTATTGTACCCGAATAAACACCGAAGTCAATGATTGTCCCTTCCGGAACGTGAAAGGGCCCGGAGCGGCTGCCCCGGGCCCTTCCACGGTGGTGGTGCGGGTTGGCTAGAGCCCGACCGTCAGCAGGATCCGGACATCCGGCACATCGCCGATGCCGAACCGTCCCTCGATGGCGCTCGTGCGGTCCTTGAAGAGCGGCACATTCACGCCGGCCACGATGGTACCGCCGAATTCGGTGTTGTCGCCGAAGACGAGGGTGGGGGCCGCACCGCCGTAGAAGCCGAAACTCGAATTTTCCACCAGCAGCCGGACGAGGAAGTCCACGTTGATGTCAAAGGTCGTGACGTCGCCGAGGCCGATCTGGGCGACGGGCGACACCCGGAAGATGCCGGCCGCCTTGCCGAAGGTCATGCTGAGACCGGCGACGAACTGGTCGGGCGTGATCCCGAGGCCGGCCCGGGCGCCGTAGCGGGAATCGGTGCGTGCGGCACTGCTCGACTGGGCTCCGGCGACTCCGACGCTTGCCGCGAGGAGGAGGGCGGTGGTCACGAGCGCGCGCTGGACGATCCGCATGAGGTCTCCCTGGTCTGTGTGAGAGAAGGTGCTGTCCCTCGCAATTTTATGCAGGTCCATCCTCTCAACAAGAGGGGCTCGGCCGTTCATCCCTTGGTGTGCCGGGTCCACGGCGGGTTCAGCGCCAGGATGCGCCGGTACGCCGGGCACCCCGGTGTGTGCGCCCCCGGCAGGTAGCCGGTGCTGAGGAGGAACTCGCCGGTGATCTCGCCGCCGGTGAACCGGAAGGTCCGCTTGAAGAGCGTGACCCACTCCTCCTTCGGGAGCGGGTGGTGCGTATCGAGCCAGGCGGCGAAGCCGCCATGTGACGTGCGGAGCGCCAGCACCTGCCGGGCATTGTGGATGGCGGCCTCCACCTTGAGCCGGTTGCGAATGATCCCGGCGTCGGCCAGCAGGCGATTGGTGTCGCGCGTGCCGTAGCGCGCCACCGTCTCGACGTCGAAGCCGCCGTACGCCCGCTTGAACGCATCGCGTTTCTTGAGAATGGTGAGCCAGCTCAGCCCGGCCTGGTTGATTTCCAGGATCAGCCGCTCGAAGAGCGCCGACTCGTCGGTGAGCGGTACACCGTACTCGGTGTCGTGGTATGGGCCGTGCCACTCGTGGCCCGGCGCGATCTCGCAGTATGTCGTGGCCATTTCGTGTTCCTTGCGTCCGTGGTCCTCGGGGTCGTCGGCCCCGGCAGGCCGACTTTCCCAACGTAGTACGGTTATACGGGTCGGCCGTGGGTCGCCGACTCCGGCAGCACCGAACCCGGCCATTCCACTCCCCTGTGGTGGTGCCTGCGTCGGCGATCCACGGCCTCCTGCATCGTTCCGTCGCGTCGAGCCCTTGGTGACGCTCAGTGCACCCCACCGACCCCGAATCTGGTCGATGGCTGTCTGAATCACGACTTCTTGTTCCCCTGCCTCGCTGCCCCGCTGCCCCGCCTCAAAGAGCTCCATCTGCACTTCCATCTCTGCTAACTGTTCCGCCGCGAGGGCCACGGTGCGGACGGCGATCCGTTTGGTGTTGGCCAATGTAAAGGCGCGGCGGGCGGCGTCGAGGAGGGCCACGTCGAGGGCGACACCGGGGAGGGTGACGATGCGGCCGCTGGTGCTGTAGTCGGCGTAGGCCAGGTCGAGGCGGAGCCGGCGGGTGACGAGGTGCCGGGTCCGGAGCCTGGCGCCGAGCCGCTCGGTGAGCCGGCGGAGGAGAGCGAAGAGCACGCCGAGGTCGTTGGTATCGGTGGCCAGGGTATGGGCGGCCCGGAACTCCCGTCGGATGGCGGGGGGGAGGACGGGGCGGGGGTCGATGCCGCGCGCCTTGGCGTGGAGCTCGGCGCCAGCGCGGCCGAAGACCTGGCCGAGGGCGGGGGCGCCGACCGCGGCGACCTCGCCGATGAGCTCGAGCTGGTAGTCGTCGAGCCGTTCGCGGATCCGCTCGGCGACGTCGGGGAGCAGGGCGACCCGATGCGGTGACAGGAACGCCGCCTCGCCCCCCTCGGGCACGGGGACGACGGCGTCGCGATGGTCGCGATTGCCGGGATCGGTGTCGCGCTGTCCCGCGGCGACGGTCGTGACCAGCTTGTTGGCGCCGACGCCGACGGTGACGGGGAGGCGGACGCCGGTGCGTGCCTCGCGGTGGATGCGGAGCGCCACGTCCACCGGCGGGCCGAAGAGGGCGCCGGTGCCGGTCACGTCGAGGTAGGCGTGGCCGTAGCCGCGGGGCTCGATGACCGGCGCGTAGCGGCGGAAGATGTCGTGCAGCGCGGCGGAGGCGCGGGCGTAGAGCCTGGGGTTGGGCGGCAGGAGGGCGAGGTCGGGGCAGCGTTTCCGGGCCTGGCGCACCGGCATGCCCCGCGTGATGCCGGCGGCGTGTGCCTCGGGCGAGAGGGCAAGCACGGTGGCGCGGTCGTCCGCCACCAC
>DAOLIZ010000236.1:0-2613 GCA_035328285.1 Gemmatimonadales bacterium | reverse complement strand
CGGCCTCGCCCGACGAGCTCTCGCAGGTGGCCGCCGCGATGGGGCTGGTCAAGGCGTTCCGGACCCACGGCCACCTGGCCGCCCACCTCGACCCGCTGGGCAGTGAGCCGATCGGCGACCCGGCCCTCGACCCCGAGCAGCTTGGCCTGAGCCCGGCCATTCTCGCCCGCATTCCGTCCCGGGTGCTGCGGATCGCGGTGCCCGGCGACACCCTGGCCGAGGCGCTGCCGCGCCTGAAGGAGACCTACTGCGGCACGATCGCGTACGAGGTGGAGCACATCTCCGATCACGCGGAGCGGGTCTGGCTTCGCAACGCGATCGAATCCGGCACCTACCGGAAGCCGCTGCCCGCGGAGGAGCGGAAGCGCCTGCTGGCGCGCCTGACCGCCGTCGAGACCTTCGAGCGCTTCCTCCACAAGGCGTACCTGGGCCAGAAGCGATTCTCCATCGAGGGGGTGGACGCCCTCGTGCCGATGCTGGACCTGGCGAACGACCTGGCGGCCGACCAGGGGGCGCGGGAGGTCGCCATCGGGATGGCGCATCGTGGCCGACTGAACGTCCTGGTCCACAACGTCGGCCGGCCCTACGAGTCGATCATGGCGGAGTTCGAGGGGCACAAGGCGCACCCGGGCGAGCCGGACGCCGGCACCGGGGACGTCAAGTACCACCTCGGCGCGGACGGAGTGGTCCGCAGCTCCGGCGGGAAGTCGGTGCGGGTGAGCGTCCTCCCGAATCCCAGCCACCTCGAGTTCGTCGGCCCGGTAGTGAACGGCCGCACCCGCGCCCGCCAGACGTCGCGGAAGGGGCGGGTCATCGAGCACGACCCGACCGAGGCGCTGCCCATCATCATCCACGGCGACGCCGCGTTCGCCGGGCAGGGCGTCGTGTCCGAGACCCTCAACCTCGCGAACCTCGCGGGCTACGACCCGGGCGGCACGCTCCACATCATCACGAACAACCAGATCGGGTTCACCACCGACGTGCGGGATTCCCGGTCGACGCGGCACGCCTCCGACCTGGCCAAGGGGTTCGACGTGGCGATCATCCACGTCAACGCCGACGACCCGGAAGCGTGCCTGAGCGCGGTGCGGCTGGCCATGGCGTACCGGGCCAAGTTCCGGAGCGACGTCCTGATCGACCTGGTCGGGTACCGGCGCTGGGGCCACAACGAGGGTGACGAGCCGGCATACACCCAGCCCATCATGTACGACGCCATCCGGGGCCACCTGCCGGTGCGCGCCCGGTATGCCGCGCAGCTGGTGAGCGACGGCGTGCTGAGCGCCGCCGAGGCGGACGCCGAGGCCGAGGCGGCGTACCAGCGACTGGTCGAGGTGCAGCAGGCGATGAAGACGGCGGCGCCGCCCCGGGCGGACGGGCAGCCGCAGGTCCACGACGAGGTGCCGTTCGTGGAGACCGCGCTCCCGGCCGAGTTCCTGACGGCCCTCAACGAGGAGCTGCTCACCTGGCCCGAGGGGTTCACCGCACACCCGAAGCTGGCCCGGCAGCTGGAACGCCGCCGCAAGGACCTGACGACGCGGGGCGGAATCGACTGGGGTCACGCCGAGGCGCTGGCCATGGGCTCGCTGCTGCTGGAAGGGGTGCCGATCCGGCTGACGGGGCAGGACACGGAGCGGGGGACCTTCAGCCACCGGCATTTCGTGCTGCACGACGTGAAGACCGGCGAGACCTGGTCACCGATCCAGCGCCTCTCCGGCGCGCAGGCACCCATCGAGATCCACAACAGTCCGCTCTCCGAACTGGCGACGATGGGCTTCGAGTACGGCTACAGCGTGGCCGCGCCGGAGGCCCTGGTGCTGTGGGAGGGACAGTTCGGCGACTTCGTCAACGGCGCGCAGGTGTTCCTGGACCAGTTCCTCGCGGCGGGGCAGTCCAAGTGGGGGCAGCGGACGCGCCTGACCCTGCTCCTGCCACATGGATACGAGGGACAGGGGCCGGAGCACTCGAGCGCGCGCCTCGAGCGGTTCCTGCAGCTCTGCGCCGAACGCAACATGCGGGTGGCCAATTGCACGACGCCGGCGCAGTACTTCCACCTCCTCCGGCAGCAGGCGCACAACGGACTGATCCGGCCGTTGATCATCATGACCCCGAAGAGCCTGCTCCGCCTGCCGGCCGCCGCCTCGTCGCTGACCGACCTGATCGACGACGCCTTCCGTCCGGTGCTCGACGATCCGACGCGCCCCACCGGCGCCACCCGCCTGGTGCTCTGTTCCGGGAAGCTGTATTACGAGCTGCTGGCGGGGCTCCCGGCGGAGGGGAAACGTCCGGCCATCATCCGGCAGGAATTGCTCTACCCCTACCCCGCGGACGAACTCCGCGCGGTGCTTGCCCGCTACCCGGCACTTCGGGAGGTGGTCTGGGCGCAGGAGGAACCGAGGAACATGGGCGCCTGGGGCTTCGTGCAGGAGCGCCTCACCGCGGTGCTCCCGGCCGGGGTGACGCTCCGCTACGCCGGCCGGCCGGAGCGCGCGAGCCCGGCCGAGGGATATCCCTCGGCGCATATCGCGGAGCAGGCGCGGATTGTCAGGGAGGCGGTGGAGTAGGCGGGGCAGCGGGGCAGCGGGGCAGCGGGGCAGCGGGGCAGCGGGGCAGCGG
>DAOLIZ010000235.1:0-2626 GCA_035328285.1 Gemmatimonadales bacterium | reverse complement strand
CAGGCCGTCGGCCTCCACCAGCGCCCGCGCGATGCCGTGCCGGAGCGCACCCGCCTGGCCCGCCTGCCCGCCACCGTCCACGTGGGCGCGGACGTCAAAGGCGCCGAGGGTGTCCGTGGCCGTGAACGACTGCTGGATGTGCTGCACCAGCGAGGGCCGGGGGAAGTAGTCGCCGAGGGTGCGGCCGTTGATGTCCCACTTGCCAGTGCCGGGCGTCAGGTACACGCGGGCGACGCTGGTCTTGCGCCGACCCACCGCCTGCCACCGGAATTCGGGAGAAGCCGTCATGCGTTCACCTTCTGGGTGCTGGACTGAACCGTAAAGGGCTTGGGCTGCTGCGCCGCGTGCGGATGCTCCGCGCCGGCGTATACCTTGAGCTTGCCGCGCAGGTGCTGCTTGGCGAGCGACGTCTTCGGCAGCATGCCGAAGACGGCCTTCTCGATGACCCGGTCAGGGTGCTTGGCCATCATGTTCCGGGCGGTCGTGTGGGTTTCGTGGCCCATGTACCCGGTGTACTTGAAGTAGGTCTTGCCGTCGAGCTTCTTGCCCGTCAGGCGGACCTTCTCGGCGTTGATGACGATGACGAAATCGCCGACATCCATGTGCGGCGTGTACGTCGGCTTGTGCTTGCCCCGGATGAGCTGCGCCACCGTGCTGGCCAACCGGCCGAGCGGCACGTCCTGGGCGTCAACGATCAGCCACTCGTGGTGGATGTCGCTCGGCGTCGCGCTAAAGGTCTTCATTGTCATTCCTGCCAGTTCCCTGAAAACGGGTAAATCGACACAGACCCGTAAGATAGCCGGGCATATCGGGTCCGGTCAAGGCACCCCATCCCCACCCGCCGGGGCGGCCAGAACCACCAGGACCTGCCCCTTCTCGACCGCCTTGCCGGCCTCGACCCGGATGGCTTCGACCACGCCGGCCACCGGGGCCTTGATCTGGTTCTCCATCTTCATGGCCTCCAGGACCGCCAGCCCCATCCCCGCCTCCACGCGCTGTCCCGCCTCGACCAGGACCCGGAGCACCAGCCCCGGCATCGGCGCCTTGACCTCCCCCGCCCCCACCCGCCGTCGACCCTCGCCGGTCAGGCTCCGGATATGCCGGGTGCGCTCATCCACGACCGAGGCCGCCCACCGCTCGCCACGATACCCGAGCTCCCACTCCCCGCGCTCGCCGGCATCCACCGAAAAGACCAGCGTGCGCTCGCCCAGCCGGAGCTGCTGGAGCGGCGTGCCGACGAGCGGCTCGAGCACCGCGTCCACCAGTTCACCGTCCACCCGGATGCCGTCGGGCTCGATGGCCACCTCCACCTGCAGCCCCCCCACCGTCACGAAATACTTCATCCGTCATGCTCCAGGATCGCTACGGTCTCGACGTGAGCCGTCTGGGGGAAGAGGTCGAACGCGCGAAGCGCGGCCACGCGGGCAGGCAGGCGGGCAAGCAGGCGGGAAAGGTCCCGCGCGAGGGTGGCCGGGTCGCAACTGATGTAGGCGATCTTCTTCGGATGGGCCGCGGCGATCGCATCGGTCACCCGTTCGTCCATCCCGGTCCTTGGCGGGTTGGTGACCACCAGCCCCGCCGGCCGCAGCCGGGGGGCGACATCCTCCGCCCGCCCCGCGTGCCGCTGAATCCCCTCGTCCGGTCCGCGTCGATTCGCCTCGACCACGGCGCGCGGGTCGATTTCCACGCTCTCGACGGTGGCGCCGCCGGCCTGCAGCATGGCCGAGGTTTCCCCCACTCCGGCGTACAGGTCCCAGGCGGTCATCCCCTCCCAGTGCCCGAGCTGTTCGAGCGCCCAGGTCCGGACACGGTGGCCCATGGCCGGGTGCACCTGTTCGAAGACGGCCGCGGGATATGGTTCCGCGGCACCGGCGACCGCACGCGGCGCCCCCTCTTCCGGCACCCACCAGAGCACCGCCGGCACCCCCCGGCGCACCAGGGCCACGTGGAGGAGCGCCGCCGAGCGCCACACCGTCTGACCGCTGACCCTGGCGATCAGGTGGAGCCCGCCCTCGCGATCCCGGCGCAGCACGACCTGCTCCGCGCCCTCGGGCAGGAGCGCCCGATGCTCCCGCACGGTGTTCCAGAGCTCCATCAGCGCGGGATCGGCGATGAGGCACCGCTCGAGGTCAAAGACCTCCCCCGCGCGCCCCTGGCGGTGGAAGCCGATCCGGCGGCCGGCGTCGGCAACCGTCAACGTCACCTTGTTGCGATAGCCCCAGACGGCGGCGGCCGGCTCGATCCCGGGATCCTCGACCTCCAGCTTCCCGATGCGGCGGAGCGCCTCTCCCACCATCGAGCGCTTCGCTGCCAGCTGTGCGGGGAGCGCCAGATGCTGCAGCTGGCAGCCGCCGCACTGGTCGCGGAGATAGTGCGGGCAGCCCGGCTCGATCCGGTCGGGCGACGGCTCGACCACCAGGTCGGCCTCCGCACGCGCAAACGTCTTCGACAGCTTGACGCGCTTCAGGGTCACGAGGTCGCCAGCCGCCGTGCGCGGCACGAACACCGTCCGCCCGTCCGCGAGGGCCCCGACTCCGTCTCCACCCGTGGCGATCCGGAGAATCCGCACCGGCTCCGCCGCGCCCCCGGTCAGCGGAGCCCCTCGCCGCGGGCGGCCGCGAGAACA
>DAOLIZ010000234.1:0-2642 GCA_035328285.1 Gemmatimonadales bacterium | reverse complement strand
TGATCGCGTTGATGCCGGTCGCGTCGTCGGTACGCTCGTCCCACGGCTCGAGCATGACGAAGACCGTGGCGACATTGGTCTGGTTGGCGTTCATGATGAAGTCGAATCCGACGAGCGAAATGACGTTCTTGACCCCCGGCTTGCTGGCCACGATTCGCTCGATCCTGGCGACGACCGAATCGGCCCGCTGCCGCGATGCCCCGGCCGGCAGCGTGACGCCCAGGGCGAAGTACCCCTTGTCCTCGGTGGGGACGAACCCCCCGGGGATCGTCTTGAAGAGGAACACGATCAGCACCAGGATCACCGCGAACGCGGCGAGAAAGCTGCGGGGCCGCCCGAGCACGCCGCGCACACCGCCTACGTAGACCCCAGTGAACCGGTCGAAAACCTGGTTGAACCAGGTGAAGAACCTTCCTTTGGCCGGGTGCTCGTCCTTGATGAGGAGGGTGCACAGCGCCGGGGTCAGCGTCAGCGCCACGACGCCGGAGAGGATGACCGAGACCACGATGGTGACGGCAAACTGCATGAACATGGCGCCGGTGATGCCACCCATGAAGCCGACGGGGATGAAGACGGCTGCCAGCACGAGTACGATCGCGATGAGGGCCCCCGACACCTGAGTCATCGCCTTGTCGGTGGCCTCCACCACCCCCACATGTTCGGTGGCCATGATCCGCTCGACGTTCTCGATGACGATGATGGCGTCGTCCACCACGATCCCGATGGCCAGCACCAGCCCGAAGAGCGTGAGGATGTTGATGGAGAACCCGAGCAGCGCCATGCCGGCAAAGGTCCCCACGATGGAGACCGGGACCGCCAGCAGCGGGATGAGGGTCGTGCGCCAGCTCTGGAGGAAGACGAACACCACCAGCGTCACGAGCAGCATCGCCTCGCCGAGGGTGTGAATCACCTCCTCGATGGAGGCCGTGATGAACGGCGTGGTGTCGTAGGAAACGGTGTACCGGACACCAGGGGGAAAGCTGGCCGCCAGCTCGTCCATCCGGGTGAGGATCTTGTCCTTCACCTCGAGGGCGTTGGCCCCGGAGCGGAGGTACACCAGGAGCAGCGCGTTGGGATGGCCGTTGAGCCGGCCGAGCAGGTCGTAGTTGCGGGCGCCCAGTCGCACGGTCGCCAGGTCGGACAGCCGGAGCACGGCACCATCCCGACCGGTGCGAAGGATGATGTTGCCGAACTCCGCCTCGGTCTTGAGGCGGCCCTTGGTGGTCACTGGCAGCGTCAGGTCGGTGCCGGGGGGCGACGGTTCACGCCCGACGCGGCCACCTGGGTTGGTGGCGTTCTGCTCGCGCACGGCGGCCTGCACGTCCGCCACCGTCACGCCGAGCTGCGCCATCCGGTCGGGGTCGAGCTGGAGCAGCATCGAGAACTCCAGCTGACCGAAGGTGTAGGCGTCGCCGACGCCCTGGATGCGCTTGACCTCGTCCTCGAGGTTGATCTTGGAGTAGTTGCTCAGGTACTCGGCGTCGTACCGGGGGTCATCCGAGCTCAGCGCGATCATCAGGAGGATGTCGGGCTGCGACTTCTTGACGGTAATGCCCTGGCGGCGGACTTCCTCCGGCAACTGCGGCTCGGCCAGCTTGACCTGGTTCTGCACATCGACCGCCGCGAGGTCCTGGTTGCGGCTGATGTCGAAGTAGATCTGCAGATTCATCGTGCCGTCGCTGCCGTTCGACGACTTGAAGTAGAGCAGGCCATCCATGCTGGAGAGCTGCTGCTCGATCGGGGCCGCGACCGCCTCGGCAACGTCCTCGGCGGTGGCGCCGGGGTAGACCGCCGTCACGGTCACGCTGGGCGGCGTGATCCGGGGATAGAGCGTAATCGGGAGCGCCAGGATCGAGGCGATGCCCAGCAGCAGGATGACAATCGAGATGACCGACGCGAAGATCGGTCGCCGGATGAAGAGGTTCTTGGCGGTGTATGGAACGCCGTCCGGAGCCCCTGGCGGGTGATCGCTCATGGAGCGGTGCTGGCGGCCGTGGCGGCCGAGTCGGTCCCGGTCACGAGGCGCACCGGCTGCCCGGCGACGACCCGCTGGGTCCCGTCCACGATGACGCGCTCCCCGGCGGCGAGGCCATCCTCGATGACCCAGCCGTCTCCCTCCCACGTCGTGGCCGTGACGGTGCGGGCCCGCGCCGTGTCCCCGGCTGCCACCACGTACACGTAGGCACCCGCCAGGCCCTGCAATACCGCGCGCTGCGGGACCAGGATGGCACCGCGCCGCGTGATGCCGAGGATGCGAACCCGCACGAACTGGCCGGGAAGGAGAATCCGGTCGGGGTTCCGAAACTCGGCCCGGTATTGCTGGGTGCCCGTGCGCGAGTCGAGTGACAGGTCGGCAAAGTCCAGCTGCCCCTTCGAGGGCAGCGGCGTGCCGTCCGAGAGGCGGACCTCCACCTGCAGCCTGCCAGTCGGGAAGACCAGCTTCCCTTCGGCGCGCTCCCGGCGGAACCGCAGCAGTTCCAGGTCCGACGGGCTGAAGTAAACGTAGATGGGGTCGATCTGCTGGAGGTCGGTGAGAATGTCTGCCGGGCCGGTTACCCGTGCTCCAAGGGGGAGGGCGGCGCGGCCGACCCGCCCGGGAATCTCGGCCCGGATAAAGGTGTCGTTGTAGTCCTTTTCCGCGC
>DAOLIZ010000233.1:0-2666 GCA_035328285.1 Gemmatimonadales bacterium | reverse complement strand
GCCTGCTGGCGGGTGCGCGCGTCGAGGGGGAGCGGGGCCAGCCGTGCCACCACCGTGCCGGCGCGGACGGTATCGCCCACCTGCAGCGAGATGCGCTGCAGCCGGCCGGGCAGGGGTGCGGTGATGATGTGCCGATGTCGCACCCGGGTCTGCCCCTCGTCGCCGACCGTCTCGATCAGCGACCCGACGACGGCCGGGGCGACGTCGACCGGGATGGTCTCGGGCCGGAGCATCCGCATCGCGATCCAGGCGACCGCGAGGAGGCCCGCCGCATACCAGACGTATCTGCGCTGCAGTCGCATCGGGCTACTCCCTTGTCTTCAGCACGGCAATCAGGTCGAGCCGGCGGATGCGCCGCCGGACAGCCAGGGCGGACAGCAGCGCCGCGGCGAGCACCACGGCCAGACTGTAGGCGATGGTGGTCGGGCGGATCACGAGCGGGATCCGGAAGAGATCCGACTCGAACCGGTTGGCGATGAGCCACGAGAGCGCGTAGCCGAGCAGGAGGCCGGCAGGCAGCCCGCCGAGGGTGAGCAGCGCCTGTTCGCCGAGCAGCAGGCGGGTGACCTCGCCGCGGAAGAACCCCAGCACCCGGAGGCTGGCCAGCTCCCGCCCCCGCTCCGAGAGCGCCACCCGCGCCCCCTTGTAGACGATGCCCGCCGCGATGATGCAGGCAAACGCGACCATCATCGAAATGGAGATCCAGAAGCTCTGCGCGATGGTCTCCTCGAAGCCCCGCATGACCGATTCGCGCACCACGACGCCGCTCACCGCCGGCGTCTGCTTGAGCCGGCGATAGATGCCCGGCGCCTCCCGCGCATCGAGCGCCAGGTACGCCCCGGAGAGGGTCCCGCCCTCGCCCAGCAGGGCGCGCAGCGCGTCGAGGCTCATGGTGGCCGAGCTCCCAATAATATCGTGCGACACGGCGGACACCGGGACCGCCTGGACCGGCCGCTTGCCCTCCAGCACCTCCACCGTGATCGTGTCCCCGGCGGCCACGTCGAGATCGGCGGCCAGGACATCGGAAATGAGGAGGCCGCCCCGTGGCACCTGGCGCACCGTGCCGTCGCGGTCCACCAGCCGTTGCAGCTCGCTGCCGGGTTCAAGGCCGAGCAGCGTGGTCCGCTTGGAGGCGGGGCCTCGGCGAAGCCGCACGGGCACCACGCGGTATGGTTCCATCCGACGCACGCCGGGCAGGTTCACGAGTTCCCAGCCCGCCCCGGCGGACCGGGGGAGGTCGAAGACGACCATCGCATCATATCGCTGGACCGACTCGAACTGGATCTGCTTCATCACGTTCATGGCGTCCAGCATGAACCATCCGGTCATGACGATCGCGGTGGCCAGCGCGATGCCGGTCGCGGCGAGGACGGCGCGGAGCGGCCGCCGCTCGATGTTGCGGAAGATGATCCGTCCCGCTGCCGGGACCAGCCGGCGGAGCCCGAGACGGTCGATCAGCCCGACTCCGTAGCTGGTCGGGGCCTCGGGCCGCATCGCCTCGGCGGGTTGCAGGCGGGTGGCGCGGAGCACGCCGCCGAGCGCGCCGACGAGCGCCGCTCCGCCCGCGACGAGGAAGGCTTCCCCGACGACACGCCAGTCCTGCGTGTACTCGGCGATGGGAAACTGGTAGAACCGCGCGTAGACCCGCGCCAGCGCGGCCGCCAGCCAGACGCCGAGCCCCGTCCCCAGGATCGCCCCGACGAGGATGGGGCCGAGGGCCAGCTGGAGGTAGTGGGCCGCGATCGCGGGGTTGCCGTAGCCGAACGCCTTGAGGATCGCGATCTCCTGGCGCTGGGTCGCCACCAGCCGGGCCAGCACCATGTTGAGGAGAAACGCCGTCACGCCCAGGAAGATCGCGGGGAGCAGGACGCTGGTGATCTCGGTCTCGTCGATCTCGCTCGAGACGAAGAGGTCGGAGATCTGGTCGGCCCGGCCATAGGCGCCGGTGCCGCCGTACGGGGCGAGCAGGCGGTCGGTGGCGTCGATCACGTCGGCGGCCGACGCCCCCGGCGCGAGGGCGATGGACACGTCGTTGAACGCCCCCTCCATCTGGAACGCGGTGCCGAGGGCGCGCTCCCCCATCCAGAGGACACCGAACCGGCGGTTGTCCGGGAAGATGTCGCCCAGGCCGCGAATCTCGTAGATGTACTCCGGGGAGAGCGCGATGCCCACGATGCGCAGGCGTTGCCACCGCCCGTGCAGCACGGCCGGGATCGAGTCGCCCGGGGCGAGGCCGTTGGCCCGGGCAAACGCCTCGCTGGCCAGCACCTCGTCGGCGTGGCCCGGTTCGATCCACCGCCCGCTGCGCAGGTAGAGATCGTTGAGCATTGGCGAGCGCGTTTCCGGGATCCCCACCAGCCGGCCGGTGCCCGGCTCGTCGAGGCCCGGCAGGTCGAGGGTCACGTCCATGACCACGCGGGTACGGACGGCGGCCGCGCCGGGGATGGCTGCGAGCTGGCGCCGCAGGGAGGCGGGCGCCCGGCGGGCATTGGCGAACACGTCCGCGAACCGGTAGGCGTCGTAGTACCGCGCCTGGGTGTCCTGGAGCCAGCCATGCATCGAGCGCAGCGTCACGAACATCGCGAGGCCGCAGGCCATCACCACCGCCACCGCCGCCATCTGGCTCCGAAGATGCCAGAGATCGCGCAGCACCTTGCGGTGCAGGG
>DAOLIZ010000232.1:0-2679 GCA_035328285.1 Gemmatimonadales bacterium | reverse complement strand
CTGCATGGCGAGGAATCGGTCGAGGCGCGATGAACGTCGGCGTCTGCGGCAACCATCGGTACGTGGAACTCCGCGGGCTGCTTGAGCAGTTGGCCGCGCTTGCCCCGGCGCGCGGCATCCAGCTCTTCTCGGAGCCGCTCCTGGCGGACCTGTGGCCGGTCCCCCCGCCGGACCTGGAGGCCGCCCCCCTCGACCTGCTGCTGAGCTTCGGCGGCGACGGCACGCTCCTGCGCGGCGCCCGCATGTTCGAGGACCGGGGCGTACCGATCCTCGGGGTCAATCTCGGCAAGGTCGGCTACCTCACCAGCGTCTCGCGTGACGCCATGCCCGACGCCCTCGACGCGATCGTCGCCGGACGGTACGTCCAGGAGCCGCGGCAGGCGCTGAAGGCGGTCATCCAGGACGTCGAGGGGCACTTCACCCCCTTGGAACTGGCGCTGAACGACGTGGTGGTGCACAAGGGCGGGGTGGCGCGCGTCATCCGGCTCAATGTCGAGGTGCACGGCGACGATGTCGGGCCGTACAGCGCCGACGGCCTCATCGTGGCCACCCCCACCGGCTCCACCGCCTATTCGCTCAGCGCGGGCGGGCCGATCGTGGCGCCCGGCGTCAAGGCGCTCATCCTCACGCCCATCTGCGCCCACACCCTGGCGGTGCGGCCCCTCGTGTTCCCTGCCTCCTGGGACGTCGTCATCCAGCCGGTCGATCCGACCGAGGACGAAGTGATCGTCTCCGTCGACGGCCAGGTCGTCACCGCGCTCAGCGCGGGTGCCCGCGTCCAGATCCGCGTCGCGGAGAACCCGGTGATGCTCGTCCGCGTCGGGCCCGAGAGTTACTTCGAGCGGATGCGCCAGAAGCTCCACTGGGGCGACCTGAGCGACCGCTCCGGCATCTGATGCTCGCCGAACTCCGCGTCCGCGACGTCGCCACCATCGCGGACGTCTCCCTCCCTCTCGGCCCCGGCCTCAACGTCCTCACCGGTGAAACCGGTGCCGGCAAGTCCATCCTGGTGGACGCGCTTGGCCTCCTCCTGGGCGGGCGGGGCGACAGCGGCGTCGTGCGCCCCGGCGCCGGGCGCGCGGTGGTGGAGGGGGCGTTCGAGGGATTGTCGCGCGCCCTCACCCGCCGGGTTGAAGCGCTCGGCGTGGATGTCGACGAGGGCCGGATCGTCATCCGCCGCGAGGTCAGCGCGGAAGGGCGGTCCCGCGCCTGGATCAACGGCAGCCCGACGACCATCGGCGTGCTCGCCGAACTGGGCGGGCTGCTGGTCGACCTGCACGGGCAGCACGAGACCGTCTCCCTCCTCAGACCCGAGACCCAGCGCGACATCCTCGACGCCTACGCGCAGGCGGGAACGGAGCGCGAGACCGTGGCGGCCGCGCACGCGGCACTGGCGGAGCTGCGGGCGCAGGAGGGGGGGCTGACAGCGCGCCTGGAGGAGGTCCGCCGCCGCGCCGACTACCTCAAGCACGTCACCGACGAGATCGCCGCCGCGCGGCTGAAGCCGGGGGAGGACGAGGCGCTCGCGCAGGAGGCGAAGCGACTGGCGCACGCCAGTTCCCTCGAGGAACAGGCGCGGATCTTGTCGGAGGCCATCGACGGGGAAGATGCCGGGGCGCTGCGCGCGCTCACCGCCGCCGAGCGGGCGCTCGGCCAGCTCGAACGGGTCGACCCCGAGGTGACCCCTTGGCGAGAACTGCTCGACGGGGCGTACGCCCAGCTGTCCGAGGTGGCGCGCCTCGCGGCTGCATACGCCGACGAGATCGAGCGGGACCCCGCCCGGCTGGAATCGGTGGAACGCCGGCGCGACCTGCTCTTTCGGCTGCAGCAGAAGCACGGAGGGACCCTGGAGGCGGTGCTCGAGACGCACCGCGCCGCGGCGGCCGAACTGGAGCTGCTGGACACGGCGGACGCCGACCTGCGGGCGCTGGCCGCGCGGCGACGTGTGGCGGAAGAGGCCGCGGGCGCGGCAGCGGAGAGGCTGACCGAAAAGCGGAAAGACGCCGCGGGCCGGCTGGCCCGCGCGGTCGGCAGGCTCCTCCCCAAGCTTGGCCTCACCGGCGGCAGGTTCGAGGTGGTGCTCGTTCCGCTGGCGCAGCCGGGGCCGGACGGCGCCGAAGCGGTGCAGTTCACGGTGCGGCTCAACGTCGGCCTCGATGCGCAGCCGATCCAGAAGGTGGCATCGGGCGGCGAGCTGTCACGATTGATGCTCGCGCTCGAGGTGGTGGTGGCGAAGCACGACCGGATCCCCACGTTCGTGTTCGATGAAATCGATCAGGGCATCGGGGGCGAAGTCGGCGGGCAGGTGGGGCAGGCGCTCGCGGACGTCGCGTCCGAGCACCAGGTGCTGGTCATCACGCACCTGCCGCAGATCGCGGTCCGGGCGGACCGGCATCTCGTGGTGTCGAAGGGGGTCGAGGGGGGCGTGGCCACCAGCAGCGTCGCCACCATTCTCGGTGAGGACCGCGTCACGGAAATCGCGCGGATGCTCGGGGATCCGGACGGTGCCGCCGCGCGGCGGCACGCCGAGGAGATGCTGGGACGCGCGCTCAAGGTCTAGTGGCCGGCTCCCTCACTCCGTCGGCGTGCCCCACATCCGGAACGGCCACCGGAGTCCCATTCGCATCGTCCCCGCCTTCGGCACCACCCCTCCGCTCGCCGACACCACCGTTTCATAGA
>DAOLIZ010000231.1:0-2698 GCA_035328285.1 Gemmatimonadales bacterium | reverse complement strand
GCATGGCCGCCGTACTCGGACAGCCTGGATAGCTGGAAGCTTCCTCCGTTCTGGGAAGCGAGGAAAAAGCATGAAACGCGAACAGTTCGAGCCGGCAGCCGCGCCTCTTCGTGCTCGTTCGAGCCCCCGGTGGGGATCAGCCATCGCGCCGTTTCGCGACGTCGGTCACGACGTTGGTCCTCGCGCACGGAGGCCCCCTGCCCCGCTGCCCCCCTGCCTCGCCTCCGCCAGATAGATCTCGCCGCCGCCTATCTCCGCCTGTTGGCGGAGATAGTTCTGCCACTTATCCGACAATGCGGGCCTCCACGGCGTCGAGGATCGCGTCGGCCACTTCACGCTTCGACGCCAGCGGCACGACGCGCGCGTTGCCCTCGCGGTCGAGGATCGCCACCCGGTTGGTGTCCACGTCGAATCCGGCGCCCGGCTCGAGGGCGTCGTTCACCACGATCAGGTCCAGCGCCTTCCCTTCCAGTTTCGTGCGGGCCTTCTGGATCGCGTCTCCCGTCTCCAGCGCGAACCCGACGATCACGCTCCCCGCCTTGCGCACTGCCACGGTCGCCCGGAGGATATCGGCCGTCGGCTCCATCGGGATCGCCAGCGCGCCGTCGGTCCGCGGCCGCTTGGCGGTACTCGGGCTCGACGGGCGGTAGTCCGCCGGCGCGGCGGCCATGATCAGGACATCCGCCCCGGGAAGCTCCGCCGCCACCGCCCGCTCCAGGTCCTCCGTGGTCTCCACCGACCGGAGCCGCACCCCGACCGGCGCCTGCAGCGTGACGGGGCCGCTGACCAGGACCACGTCGGCGCCGCGCTCCCACGCCGCCTCGGCGAGCCGGTAGCCCATCTTGCCGCTGGACCGGTTGGTCACCACCCGCACCGGGTCGATCGGCTCCCGGGTCGGGCCGGCGGTCACGACCACGGTCCGTCCCGCCAGCGCGCTCCCGCGGCGAAGCACCCGCGCCGCATGGGCCATGATCGTCTCCGGTTCGCTCATGCGGCCCGGACGGTCCGACGGGCCCTCGGCGAGCGGGCCGATCTCGGGGCCGACGAACGCCCACCCGCGCCCGACGAGCGCCTCCACGTTGCGCGCCGTCGCCTCGTGCGCGTACATGGCGTCGTTCATGGCGGGGGCGACGAGCACTGGTCCGGTGCGGGCGAGCAGCAGGGTGGTCAGGACGTCGTCGGCGAGCCCCTGCGCGGCGCGGGCGAGCAGCTGGGCGGTGGCCGGCGCGAGGACGACGAGATCGGCGGCGTCGGCCAGGCGCACATGCGCGAGCGCCCGGTCCCGTTCCCAGAGGGAAGTCAGGACCGGGCGCCCGGTCAGTGCCTCGAAGGTAAGTGGCCGCACGAACTCCGCGGCGGCACGCGTGAGGACGACATCCACCCGCGCCCCCGCCTCGGTCAGGCGTCGGGCAAGACTGCAGCTCTTGTAGCATGCGATCCCGCCCGACACGCCGAGGACGACGTGCCGGCCGGCCCACATGCTACGCCTCGGAGCGGCGGCGGCGGATCATCTTGTATTCGAGCCCGCCGAACGACAGCGACTCGAGGGCGGTCGTCGTGAGCTTCTCGTCGCCGGTGTCGAGGTGGTCGCGCGGGAACTCGTTCAGGTACCGCGCGAACTTGGCCGCGACCAGCACACCGAGGTACTTGTTGCCGGACTTCCTGGCCGCATCCACCGGGGTATAGATCTTCATGGCTTCCTGCTCCCTTGGTTGGTCATACGCTGTCGCCCTGGGCCGCCGCCGCGACACCCTGGCGCAAAAGTTCCACGAATCCTGCGAGGTCCCGCCGACGCGCCACCCGGCTCGACTCGGCGTCGAGGATGGCCCCGACCTCGTTGACGGCGTCGCGCAGGTGCTCGTTGATCACCACATAATCGTACTCGGTCACGGCCAGCAGCTCTTCGGCCGCACGCGCCAGCCGGATCCGCCGCGACTCGGGCGTCTCCGTATCCCGGCTGCGGAGGCGTTCGACCAGCACCTTGGCCGAGGGCGGGAGGATGAACACCCGCACCGCGTCCGGCATCCGCTCCATGACCTGCCGGGCGCCCTCGACCTCGATATCGAGCACCGCGTGGCGGCCGCCGCCCAGCACCCGGCTGATCTCGGCGCGCAAGGTCCCGTAGCGGTTCCCGCCGTACGTCGCGTGCTCGAGGAACTCACCCGCCGCCACCCGGCGCTCGAACTCTTCCGAGGTCAGGAAGTGGTAGTCGTGCCCGTCCCGCTCCCCGTGGCGTGGCGGGCGCGTGGTGGCGGACACCGAGTACCCGACATCGTTCCGTGCCTGCAGCAGCGCCCGCGCGATGGTGGTCTTGCCACCCCCGGAGGGCGAGGAGAGCACCAGGAGGAACGGCGTCACTCCAGGTTTTCCAGCTGCTCGCGGAACTTCTCCATCTCGCCCTTCATCACGATGACCTGCTGCGAGATCTCCGCGTCGTTGGCCTTGGAGCCCATCGTGTTGATCTCCCGCCCCAGCTCCTGCGCCAGGAACCCGAGCTGCTTCCCCACCGGGCCGCTGCTGGCCAGCGCCGCACGACAGGCGGCCACGTGGGAGGCGAAGCGGACGAGCTCCTCGGTGATGTCCAGCTTGTCGGCGAGCAGCGCCAGTTCCTGGGCGAGCCGCGCGTCGTCGACGGCGCGACCGTCGAGCAGTTCGGTCACCGCGCCGCGCAGCCGGTCCCGCTCCCGCGGCAGCTGTG
>DAOLIZ010000230.1:0-2701 GCA_035328285.1 Gemmatimonadales bacterium | reverse complement strand
TGCGCGCCAGCCGATGCCCGTTGGTGGCCACCATGCGCATCTTGTCGGGGCGGAGTTCCCACAGGACGCCGTTCAGGATCGGGCGGCTTTCCTCGGTGCTGGCCGCAAAGGCCACATGCCCGATGAGCTTGTGCAGCTCCTTGGCCGCCACCGTCCAGCCGCCGTCGAAGCTGACGGTCGGGAAGGCGGGGAATTCCTCGCGCGGCAGCCCCAGCAGCTTGAACTTGGATTTCCCGCACTCCAGGCTGACCCGCTGCTCACCGGAGGCGGTAAACCGGATGCTGGCGCTGGGGAGTTCCCGGACGATCTCCACCAGCTTCCGGGCTGGCAGGGTGATGGCGCCTTCCTGGTCGACACTGGCCGGCACCGTGGTGCTGACAGCGATGTCGAGATCGGTCCCCGAAATGCGGAGGCCGTCCTTGGTGGCTTCGAGCAGGATATTGGCCAGCACCGGGAGGGTGGTCTTGGCGGGAACACTGGCCGCCACGGCCACGAGGCCTTCCTGGAACTGTTCGCGTGTGATCGTGAACTTCATACCGTCCCCACCGTGCAAGTAGTACTAGTACTTCTATAGATATATATGACTAGCAGTAGTAGTAGAGGGTGTGGAGATGTGGGTGACCGCCCCAACTCGCCATCGAACAACACCCTGTACCACTTTGGCTCTGTCGGAAGCGTGTGGAGCAACTGGAAAGCTCCGCCGATTTCGACTGCGAATGTCGATTCCACATCTGTGCACATTCGCCGAGCCGACTATTGTGCGAACAACTCCTGCCGGGCGAGGTCAACTCGCTCCCGGAACGCACGATCCCGCGCCATCTGACGCTCGACCTTGTCCACACTGTGAATCACGGTGCTGTGGTCGCGCCCACCGAACGCCTGGCCAATCTCGACCAGCTGCATCTGGAGCACTTCACGCGCGAGGTACATCGCAATCTGGCGCGGCACGGTCAGCGTCTGGATGCGGGCCTTGGAGCGCAGCCCCTCGGGAGTGACGCCCCACCGTCGCGACACAATTTCCTGCACCCGGTCCACGGACGGCAGCGGCCGGGGTGTCACACTGGCAGCCTCCTCGCTGGCCTTGATCTTGTCGGCCAGGGATTCGCGCGCCAGCTCGATGGTGATTTCCCGGTGCTTCAGCGAGGCGAAGAGCAGCAGCTTGATGATACACCCTTCGAGCTCCCGGACGTTGGACCGGACGTGCTCGGCGATGAACCGGAGCACATCGTCCGGGATGGTCATCTCGAGATGGTCCTGCTCCTGCTTCTTCTGCAGGATGGCAATCCGGTGCTCGAGGTCGGGCAGCCCGCTGTCGGCCACCATGCCCCACTCGAACCGGCTCACCAGCCGGGCCTCGAGGCCGGGGAGCTCCTTGGGAGGCCGGTCGGAGGTCACGACGATCTGCTTGCCGGCCTCGTAGAGGGCATTGAAGGTATGGAAGAACTCCTCCTGGGTGCGCTCCTTGCCCTCCAGGAAGTGCACGTCGTCCACCAGCAGGAGGTCCACGTCGCTCCGGTACCGGCGCTTGAGCTCCGGCGTGGTGCGGCTGTGGATGCTCTCGATGACCTCGTTGATGAACTGCTCGGCGCCGACGAAGAGGACCCGCGTCTCGGGGGCCCGCTGGATCACCGCGTGGGCGATGGCCTGCATCAGGTGGGTCTTCCCCAGCCCGGTGGCGCCATAGATGAAGAGCGGATTGTAGGTCTTGCCCGGGGCCTCGGCCACGGCGTGCGCGGCGGCGGCGGCCAGCTCGTTCGACTTGCCGATGACGAAGGTGTCGAAGGTGTAGCGCTCGTTGAGCGGCTGCGTGTTCCGGATGGCGGCGGCCGCGGCCGGCTCGCTGGCCGGCGGTGCCACGAAGAAGTCCATCTGGGGCCGTTGCTGGCGCTCCTCCTGGACACGGAACACGATCCTGGTGGCCTGCCCGAGGAGCGGCTCCGCGAGCTTCGACAGTACGCTGGCGTGCTTGGTCTCGTTCCACTCGACCGCAAACTGGTCCGGGGCGCCGATCACGAGCTCCGATCCGTCCAGGGCTATCGCCGACGTCGGCTCCAGCCAGGTGCGGATTGCGTGTTCGGGAAGCTCACGGCGCGCATCTTCGAGAATGCGTTTCCAGGCTTCTTTGGCGGACAGCGGCATCGAGACTCGTGAACCCGGTGGGAGAAATGGCTTGGGGGGACGATTCTACGAGGCCAGTGTGGAAAAGTCAACGTAGCCGAAAATGTGGGTTCCGTTACATGCACTTGACAGCGCCGGAATCGATGTTCATGAACGCTGGAAGCAGAGGGAAGCGAGCGAGTTGGGCATGCGTGTCCACATGGGCGTGGACGCGGAGACGCGGGAACGCGGGAAAGATGAATCGATATTGCTGATACCGCCCGATGCATCGAATCGGCGTCAGGCTCGCATCAAAATGGGCTGATGACGAGGCCTGAAAAGGCATCCCCCGGCTCGGTTGGACGGACCGGGGTGGGCATGTGCCCCGATGCCCATGGCGATCCCGTGCGTCGGCGGACCCACCGGGGTGGGCTCACGCCCACCCCTATTCACAAGCACACACGACTCCATGCCGGATGACGAGGCGGTCGCGGTTGGTCGGTTCCCAGAAGATCGGGGTTGACGATTCTGGCGTCCGATCGCAGCTTGGCCCTGCCTCCCTGCCTCCCTGCCTCCCTGCCTCCCTGCCTCCCTGCCTCCCTGC
>DAOLIZ010000229.1:0-2719 GCA_035328285.1 Gemmatimonadales bacterium | reverse complement strand
CGCGATCGCGCTGGTACAGCAGGGCAAAGACCAGGAAGATCAGGAAATGGGCGACCGTGTCGTACTGCCGCGCCACCGACTCCACGCCTCGTGGAACCGGCAGGAGGAAGAGCAACAGCATCGCGAGAAGGTAGAGCACGAACAGCGCGTGCAGGCGGACGTCCCGCCGAGGGCTCGAGGGTGCCGACGGAGGCGGCGGGCTCTGTGTCGGGAGGCTCATCGATGTTCAAGATACTCGGAACCCGGATGCATGGCCTAGCGACCTGGGCCCCGGGATTCCACGAGCTCGTCTCTCCTTGACGCCCCCTCGGCGGCCCCTAAGTTCCCTCCATGCCTAAGTCACCGTCCCGGAACTGGTTGGCCCTCCTTGCCCTCCTGCTCCTCGCCGCACCTCTCGCCGCCCAGCAGCCCACCCCGGAACAGGCCAAGGCACTCATGGCCCAGCCGGGCGGCGCGGACTCCATCCGGGCGCTGATCAAGAATTCGGGCCTTTCCCCCGACCAGATTCGCATCCGGCTGCAGGCCGCCGGCTATGACCCCGCGCTGATCGATCCCTTCCTGATCGACAGGCCGGGCTCCGACACCGTGTCCGTCACGGCCACCCAGCAGGCCGCCCTGGCCGCACTCGGGATCAAGCCCGACTCGATCGCCAGGCAACCGGTGGACACCGGCCTCCGGGTGGTCGACTCGCTCCCACCGATCGGCGTGTTCGGCGTGGATGTGTTCCGCCGCTCCACCACGCAGTTCCTGCCGCTGCTCTCGGGGCCGGTGCCGCCCGACTACCGGCTGGGGCCGGGCGACATGCTGGTCCTGATCCTGACCGGCGACGTCGAGCTGACCTACCAGCTCGGCATCACCCGCGAGGGGTTCGTGGTCATTCCCCAGGTGGGCCAGGTATACCTCGCCAACCTCACCCTGGAGCAGGCCCGCAGCACCCTCTACGACCGACTGGGGCGGGTCTATTCCGGCGTGAAGCGGGGCGCCAACGCCACCACCCAGTTCGACCTCTCGGTGGCCAGCGTGCGCGCGGCGCAGGTGTACGTGGTCGGCGAGGTGACCCAGCCCGGCGCCTACCAGATCAGCGCCCTCGGCACCGTCCTGACCGCCCTCTACACCGCAGGCGGGGTGACGGAGCGGGCCAACCCGCGTGCGGTGGAGGTGCGCCGCGGTGGCAAGACGGTCGCCACCTTCGACCTCTACGACTACCTCCTCAAGGGCGACACCCGCGAGGACATCCGGATCGAGAACGGCGACGTGGTGTTCGTCGGGGTACGCGAGCGACGGGTGACCGTCACCGGCAACGTCCAGCGCCCCGCCATGTACGACCTGGCGCCGACCGAGACGCTGGCCCAGCTGATCGCCGCCGCCGGCGGGCTCGACGCCGAGGCCTCCCGCACCCGCATTTCGATCGACCGCATCGTGCCGCCAGCCGAGCGACGCTCCGGTGGACCGCACCGCGTGACCCTCGACGTGCCCCTCCCCGCCGGGTCCACCGAGATTCCGCCGGTGCCGATGGCGGACGGCGACAGCGTGACGGTGTTCGGCGTCGCCCCCGCCCAGCGGAACTTCGTCTCCGTCACCGGC
Source organism: Gemmatimonadales bacterium (assembly GCA_035328285.1). Lineage (GTDB taxonomy): Bacteria > Gemmatimonadota > Gemmatimonadetes > Gemmatimonadales > GWC2-71-9 > SPDF01. The sequence goes on along the minus strand of DAOLIZ010000229.1, from coordinate 1,135 downwards.
AACGTCTACAACCCCGGCCGATTCGGGATGGAGCAGGGGCTGACGCTCTCCCGCCTGGTGACGCTGGCCGGCGGCTTGCAGCCGGCTACCTACACGGGCCGCGCCCTGATTTCCCGGCTCAACGAGGATGACCAGACCCGGCGGCTCATTCCCGTGGCGCTGCCCAGCGACAGCCTGGCCCCCTGGACCGATGACCCGATGCTCCAGGACCGGGACTCGGTGGTGATCTTCGGCCTCCTCGACACCCGGCCGGTCCGCACGACCACCATCGTCGGGGCGGTGAACAAGCCGGGCAGGCACCCGTGGGAGGCCGGCATGACGCTCCGCGACCTGATCCTGCAGTCCGGCGGCCTGAAGCCCGGTGCCTCCCTCGCCTATGCCGAAATCGCGCGCCTGCCGGAGAACCGGAGCGCGGGGCAGCTCGCCACCACCATTCGGGTGCCGCTCGATTCCACCTACCTCTTCGACCGGGACAGCGCGGGGCAGTACATCGGCCCTCCCGGCCGGGCCTTCCCGGCCTCCGGCGCCCCCGAGGTGCCGCTGGAACCCTGGGACAACGTGCTGATTTTCCGGCAGCCCGACTTCGAGTTCCAGCAGACCGTCAGCATCGGCGGCGAGGTGGTGTACCCCGGCACCTACGCCCTCGAGAGCCGGAGCGAGCGGCTCTCCGATCTCGTCAAGCGGGCGGGCGGGCTCACCGCCCTGGCCTACCCCGACGGCGTCTGGTTTGTGCGGGATACCGGCGGTGTGGGGCGGCTGAACGTGAACCTCCCGATGGCGATGGCCAAGCCGGGCTCGAAGGAAGACCTGCTCCTCCGCGGTGGGGACCAGATCTGGGTCACCCAGTACCAGCCGAGCGTCCGGATCGAGGGCGCGGTGGTGTCCCCGGGCAGCGTGCTGTGGGAAGAGGGCAAGAGCCTCAACTACTACATCGACGCCGCCGGCGGCGCGCTCCCGGAGGGCAACGCGGGCCGTGCCGCGGTCCGGCAATCGAATGGGCAGACGCTGGCCAAGCGGGGCGGCTTCCTCTTCTTCGGCGGGACGAATCCCAAGCCGAACCCCGGCGCGACGGTGTACGTGCCGCTCAAGGAAGTGAAGCCCCCGCACGACAACACCGGGATGTGGCTGGCCATCG
>DAOLIZ010000228.1:0-2719 GCA_035328285.1 Gemmatimonadales bacterium | reverse complement strand
CTCCAGCGCCTCGACGGCGGGGCGATGTTCGGCGTGGTGCCCCGGACCCTCTGGGCCCGGCGGATCGCCCCCGATGACCGGAACCGCATTCCGCTGGCGATGCGCTGCCTGCTCGTGGAGCACCCCGACGGGCTGGTCCTGATCGACACGGGGCTGGGAAACAAGGAAGACCCGAAGTTCATCGACATCTACGGGGCCGAGAACACCGGGAACCCGGGGCCGACGCAACTCGAGGACGCCCTCCGCGAGCTGGGGTACGCCCCGGGGGACATCCGGTGGGTCATCAATACCCACCTCCATTTTGACCACGCCGGGGGCAACACGACGGCCATCCCCCTGCCCGGCGGCGGCACCGAGGTGCGGCTCACCTTTCCCGAGGCCACCTACCTGGTCCAGCGGGGGGATCTCGACTTCGCCCGGCACACCAACGAGCGGACCCGGGCCAGCTACCTCCCGCACAACTTCGAGCCGGTCGCCGCCGCCGGGAAGTTCCGCCTGCTCGAGGGGGACGGCGAGGTGCTCCCCGGCATCCGCGTCCGTGTCACGCCGGGTCACGTGCCGCATCACCAGTCGGTGCTGGTCTCCGACGGCGCCGACACGCTGGTGTTCCTTGCCGACCTGATCCCCACCTCCGCGCACCTCCCGCTGCCGTGGATCATGGGATACGACGTGGAACCGCTCCGGACCCTCGAATCCCGGCGGGCCCTGCTCCGGGACGCGGTCGCCGGGGGCTGGCTCCTCCTCTTCGAGCACGATCCCCGGGTGGCATACGGGAGGGCCGTCGAGGCCAAGGGGGGGGCCGGCCTGGTCGACGAGGTCCTGGCCCCGGGTGCCGGCCCATCTTGACATAATCGGCTGTCCCGTCTAGACTTTGCGCACTTGAAGCGGGGGACAATCCCCCCACCCTGAGCCCGGCGGCGTGCCGGCGTGAACGGGTCCCGAGGTCGTCACCAGGCCGGACGCATCGGCCGTGGCGCACGTGGACATCCGTCATCTCAGGATGTCCTTTTTCTTTTTTGGCCGGAGGCGTTCCACTGTCCACAGACCGCGACAAGCGCGTACGCGTCAACCGTCAGATCCGGATCAGTCCGGTGCGGGTCATCACGGCGGAGGGTGAACAGCTCGGTGTGCTGCCGATCGAGGAGGCGCTCGCCGCCGCCCAGGATCGGGGGCTCGACCTGGTGGAGGTGGCCCCGACCGCCCGGCCCCCCGTCGTGAAGATCATGGACTACGGCAAGTTCAAGTTCGAGGAGGCCAAGGCGGCGCGCGCGGCCAAGAAGAAGCAGCACGTGATCCAGCTGAAGGAAGTGAAGTACCGGCCCGGCATCGACGACCACGACTTCGATTTCAAGACCCGCCACGCCCGCGAGTTTCTCGGCGACGGCAACAAGGTCAAGGTCACGCTGATGTTCCGGGGCCGCCAACTGGCCCACATCGACCTGGGTCGGGCCGTGCTCGACCGGGTGATCGCGGCCCTGGCGGACGTCGGCAAGGTCGAAATGGATGCCAAGCTCGAAGGCCGCAACATGACGATGGTGATCGCGCCCAAGTAACGGCGCATGATTTCGAAAGGGTAGCGTGTCATGCCAAAGATGAAGACCAAGCGGGCCGCCATGAAGCGGTTCAAGAAGACGGGGACGGGGAAGCTGAAGCGCTTTCACGCCAACCACAGCCACATTCTGACCAAGAAGAGTCGGAAGCGGAAGAACAAGCTGAAGAAGGTGGCCTACGTGAGTTCGGCCGACTTCCCACGCGTCAGCCGCCTCCTCCAGGCGTAAGGGAGATACCATGCCTCGCGTAAAGAACGGTCCCGCGCATCACGCCCGGAAGAAGAAGATCATGAAGGCCGCCAAGGGCGGCTTCCAGTCGCGCAGCAAGCTGTACAAGGCCGCCAAGGAAAACGTCGAGCGCGGCCTGGCGTACGCCTACCGCGACCGCCGCAAGAAGAAGAGCGAGTTCCGCGCGCTCTGGATCACGCGCATCAACGCCGCCGCCCGGCAGCACGGGCTGAGCTACAGCCGCTTCATGGACGCCCTCAAGCATGCGGGCGTGGAAGTGAACCGCAAGGTGCTCGCCGACCTCGCGGTGCGCGACGCCGACGCCTTTGCGGCGATCGCCGAAGTGGCCAAGGCGCACGTCGCCAAGGCTGAGGTGGCCAAGGCCGCGCACTAATCGCCGGGCTCCCGGGCTCGGTCGCGCGTGGGGCCGGTCGCCATGCGCGGCCGGCCCCACCGTCGTTTTCACGCTTCGCTTCCCCCGGATTCGCCATGGCCGAGTCCCACCCACAATCGCTGCTCGACGCCCTCCGGCCCCGCCTCGCCGCCGTGCCGGAACTCGACGCGGCTGCCCTCGAGGCGGAGCAGATTGCCGTGCTGGGGCGGAAGAGCGGCGCGCTGACCGCGCTCCTGCGGTCGCTGGCGACGCTGCCCCCCGAGGAGCGCAAGGCGGTCGGCGCCGCGGCCAACGAGCTTCGCCAGGCGTTTGAGGCGGCGTTCCAGGCCCGGTCGGCGGCGCTTTCCACCGAGCGCGGGCCGTCCGCCGCCGGCCTCGACCTCACCATGCCGGGCCGCCGCCGCTGGGTGGGGGCCGAGCATCCCGTCACCAGGGTGGTCGAGGAGATCTGCGAGATCTTCCACGGCCTCGGGTTCAATCGCGCCGTCGGCCCCGAGGCCGAGACGGAGTGGATGAACTTCGGCGCGCTGAACTTCCCCGCCGACCA
>DAOLIZ010000227.1:0-2749 GCA_035328285.1 Gemmatimonadales bacterium | reverse complement strand
GAGGGCACCGCGCTTGGGGCGGGGGGGCTGGGCGGCGGGGCCGGGCGGCGGCTGTGTTGGGGTCAAGACAGCGACCGAGGGCGCTGATTTGCGCGTCGGGCTCGGTTGGGTCAGCGGCTTGTATGGAGTGTGGGGGACGGACTCGGGGACGGCGCGCACGGCGGTTGGTGGAGCGGGGCCGCGCGCCTTGTCGACCACCGACACCAACTTCTCCCCGCCGACAAACACGCCGACGACGACGAGTACGAAAATCAGCGCTGCGACCAGCTTGGCCAGAAGCCCCACCAGCATGCTAGAGGTAGGTGATGGTCAGGATGATCGTTCCCTGATAGATGCCCGGTGCCTGCGTGAGAGATGGCGTCACGGTGCCACCAAGATACACGAAAAAGTACGGGTTGGCATTGCCGCCGAAGCGGGCGTTGTTGACCCCGACCGCCGGGTTGAAGGTCGTGCCGCCGCCGGTCGCGTCGGTGGCGCGCCGCCAGCGCGCCGAGTTGGCGGCGAAGCTGATCGGCATGTTGATCCCGGGCACCGCCTGGATGTTCGGCAGCTGCGTCGGGAGGGTGAACCGGATCTGGGTGAAGGCGTTCGGTTGCCCCGACACCCGCACCTTTCCCGCGGCGGCGGTGTTCTGGACCACGGTCTTCGGAACGCCGCGAGTGACCGTGGCGAAATTGAGGCTCTGCAGGTTCAGAAAGGTGATGGGGACCGTGTAGACGGTCGCCGTCGCCCGGCCCGAGACGGACACGCCCTGCGCCGACGCTACCGTCGGCGCGAGCGCGCAGAGCAGGGCGAGGGCGAGGCGCTTCACTTGATTCGGATCTCCACCGAATCGCGGACCGGCGGGGCCGGGAGGGCCGCCCGCGCCGGGAGGTCGGACCGGTCGGTGGACACGCTCACCCGCACCTTGTACGCGCCCGGCGGCAGCGAATCCACCGCGACGTCGAGACGGGGGTCGAGGGTGTAGTACACGCCGACGGCGCGGTCGGCCTCGGCGACGGTCGTCCCGCGGCCATCGACGAGCTGGACGCGGGCCGTCCCGAGGTAAGCGGCGGTGCCCGTGCGAGTCATCGGCACGCGGACGGCCACCGTGTCGTCGGCATACGCCGCGCTGATCGGGGCCAGCGTGATACCCGTGGTGAGGGCACCCTTCCGGTAGACCACGCCGATGACCGTCCGGACCTCGAGGCTCAGGCCGACGCTGATGTTCCCGGAGTCAGGCACGCCGGCCACCGGAACCTGCCCGGCCTTGGCGCTGACGATCAATCGGGCCCAGTACTCCCCGTTGGGCAGGTCGGCGGGAGGCGTCCCCAAGATGCGAATGGTCTGCCGCTGCTGCTTGCCCACGGTGACCCGCCGCGGAAATGCCTGCAGCCACGCGGTGGCCGCCGGCTCCCCGGCCGGAGCCTCGTCCAACAGCTCGAGGCCGACGGAACCTGCTGAATCGGTGGTCGGATAGCCGAAGCCGAAGGAAACGCCCACCTCGACCGGCTCGTCGCCGGGGTTGTACAGGGTGATGGAGCCGGCCCGGGTGGCGTGGTCGATGAATACGGCGTGCGGGGCCACGATGACGCCCTGCGCCAGGGCGGCGGCGGGCGTCAGCGTCAGGAGGGCGACCAGCAAGCGTGCGGTATGGTTCATCGGCCTGTCGTGCTCAGAGGAAGATGACGGTCATGACGATGTTGGCGGTGTAGTTGCCGCCGAGTTGCGTCGGCGCGGGTGCCACCCGCCCGCCGAGCGTAATCGTCGCGTTGAAGATGACGGTCTCGTTGTACGGCGTGTTCGGGTTGAACGGTGTATTCGCCTGGAACACCGTGGTGTATCCCGCGCTGTTGTTCAGGAACGTGATCGGCATCGTCGCTGCCGGCGCGCCGATGCGCGTCATGACGGTCGGCAGCGTGAACGTGATGGTCACGTTCCGGATGAACACCCCGCTGATCCGGAACTGGCCCGCCCGCACCGCGTCCGTCTGGAGGATGGTCGTCGGGACGCCGGGAATGACCGTGCCGAAACTCAGATCCTGGATGCCGACGACCGTCTGTGCGCGGAGCGCCGCCGGCGTGGCGGCGAGCGCCGTCCCGAGGACCAGGAGCGAGAGCAGCCGTGTCGAGTGCATGGGTCCAGAAGGGCGCACCGGCGGCGCAGGCCAGAGCCCACGCCGCCGGTACCACCGCCTCACGGTGTCCAGCTCAGCTGCCGGTGTACGCGACAGTCATCGTAATCGGGGCGGTATAGGCCCCGGCGGCCTGCCCAAAGGCCGGCGTCACCGTCGCGCCGAGCCAGATGAAGAGGTTTCCGCCGGCCCCGATGTTGGTAAGCGTCGGCGCGGTCGGCACCAACGCGGTCTGGCTCGCCTGCGTGTTCGTGGCGAACTGGCCGCCGGTAAAGGTGCCGATCGGGAGGTTGTTGGCCCCCGAGGTCAGCTGGGTCGGCAGCGAGAAGGTCACGTTGACCTGCGCGGCGGCCTGGCCGGCGATCAGGAAGCGGCCGGCGCCCGGGTCGGTCGAGAGGACGGTCTTGGCCACGCCCGGGAAGACGGCGGCGAAGGCGAGATCGGCCTGGCCCGACAGGGTCAGCGGCGTCTGCACCGTGGCGGTGGCGTTGATGTTGGCGGTCTGCGCCTGGGCCGCGGTGGCCCCGAGGGCGAGGAGCGCCACAACGGTGAGGGACAGCTTGGAGGCGGTGTTCATGGTATGCTGGTCCTTTGTGAAAGGAACTGCTGTTGGACTGCGACCTTCGCGAATCAGCG
>DAOLIZ010000226.1:0-2761 GCA_035328285.1 Gemmatimonadales bacterium | reverse complement strand
GAGCTCGAGTCGGCGTTCGGATCGGTGGGTCGCACCGAAACCCTCGGACGCGACGGCGTGCTGGTCGTCCAGGCGACGCCAGCCGGCACCGGGCTGAGGGTGGAGGCCTGGTACGACACGCTCGCCGTGTTCCGCGAGGGCCCGGAGGGGCGGTTCGCGCCCGATGCCGACGGAATCTTCGGCGGGCGATACGGCGGCGTGCTCGACCCCGACGGCGAGTACCTCTCCAACGTCACTCCCTTCGTGCCAGCCGCCCTGCGGGACATCTTCGACTTCAGCCGGCTCCTCCTGCATTTCTTTCCGCCGTTACCCCCGACGGGCCTGCCCCCGGGCGGGGAGTGGACCGAGGGCGCGGGGCTGACGATCTGGCGGCTGTCGGACAGCGCGTCCGCACACGGGCCCGTCGGTCGCTACCGGTGGATTCGCCGGGAGGGGTGGGACGAAGGAGTGCGCGTCGGCGACTCGACCGTCGTCGTGCATCGCAGCGAATCGGAGAGCGGCCGCCTGGAGTGGCGGGACGGGGAGGGGCCGCTGGGGTGGGCGAGCTCCACCGACGCCAGCGTGGAGTTCGTGAATGGAGCGGGGCGGAGCAGGCTCACGCAGGAGACGCAGGTCCGCCGTGTCGCCGGAGACTGCCGCTGATGCCTAGTGGGCGGGGCCTGCCCCGGCCGCGGCCTTCCCCGTGCGCATGAGCAGCAGCAGGGGGAGCGCGAGGAGGAACGCCGCTCCCATCGTGAAGAAGACCTTTTCGAAGGCGATGACCGCCGCCTGCTGATGCAGCACCCCGTCGAGCACGGCCATCGCCTTGTGGGTGGCCTCCTGTGGCGTGCCTCCCTGCCGCAGGAACAGGTGCTGGAGCCCCCCGATCCACTGCCGCGGTGCCGCATCGGTCACGCCGAGGTGCGGGCGCAGCGCGTCGCGCGCCTGTTCGGTGAACCGCGCGAGCAGCGTCGCCGTGATGGCAATCCCGAAACTCCCCCCCAGCTGGCGCGACAGGTTGAAGAGCCCCGTGCCCTGTGCCATCTGCTTCGAGGGGAGGTCGGCGACGGTGGCGGCGGTGAGCGGCACGAAGATGAGCCCCATCGCGACGCCACGCAGGATCATCGGGATGTGGAGGTCGCCCATCCCGAGCTCGAGCGTAAAGTGATAGTGCCGCCACATCGACAGGGCGAACAGGAGCACGCCGACCGTGATGCTGAGCCGTGCATCGATGCGGGTGTTGAACCGGCCGGCCACGGCCATGGTGACCGCGCTGGCGAGCGCGCCGGGCAGGATCACGAGGCCGGTGTCCCAGGCGGTGTAGCCCAGGAACGTCTGCAGGAAGACCGGCAGGGCAAAGACGCTCGAGTAGAGGGCGAAGCCGAGCAGGAGCCCGAAGATGACCCCGATCGAGAGCTGGCGGTTGGCGAGCACCCGGAGGTTGACCACGGGGAACGGGGTCCGGAGTTCGTGCCAGACGAACAGCAGGATCGCCGTGACGGCCACCGCCAGCTCGGTGATGATTTCCCGCGAGGCGAACCAGTCGTGGGCCTCCCCGCGCTCCAGGCAGATCTGGAGCGAGCCGATGCCAAGGATGAGCAGCGCCAGGCCTTTCCAGTCCACATGGTCCGGCAGGTCGATGTGGTGCTCGGGCTCCGGGACGTACCGCCAGGTCATCATGCCCGCAAAGACCCCGAGCGGCACGTTGATGTAGAAGATCCAGGGCCAGGCGTAGTTGTCGGTCAGCCAGCCGCCGAGGGTCGGGCCGAGCGTCGGGCCGACCATGACGCCCATCCCGAAGATGGCCATGGCCGTCCCGGCCTCCTTGCGCGGGAAGACGTCGAAGAGGATGGCCTGGGCCGTGGAGATCAGCGCGCCGCCGCCGATGCCCTGGACCACCCGCCAGAAGACCAGGTCGTGCAGGGTGTTCGCGTGCCCGCAGAAGAACGAGGCCAGGGTGAAGAGGGCGATGGATCCGGTGTAGTAGTTCCGCCGGCCGAGCCGTTCGGAGAGCCACCCGGTGAGCGGCAGGATGATGACGTTGGCCACGATGTAGCCGGTGCTGACCCAGGCGATCTCATCCAGCGTGGCGCCGAGGTTCCCCATCATGTGCGGGATGGCGACGTTGACGATGCTCGTGTCCACGAGCTCGAGCACGCTGGCCAGGGTGACCGCGAAGGCGATCAGGTAGCGCGCGCCGTACACTTCGCTGCGGGCGAGTTGCGGCCGCCCGCTCCGGGGCAGGGCGATGGACGTCACGGCCGCGTCAGCGAGTGGTGATGGTCACGGTGGCGGAGAGGCCGGGGCGGAGGGGGTGCTCGCCGCCCGGATCGGGCTGCACCGCGATGCGGACCGGCACACGCTGGACGACCTTGGTGAAGTTGCCGGTGGCGTTGTCGGGTGGCAGGAGGGCGAACCGGGCCCCGGTGGCGGGGCTGAGGCTCTCGACCACGCCGCGGAACGTGTGCCCCGGGTACGCATCCACCGTGAAGGTGGCGGAGTCGCCTGGAGTGACGTCCTCGATTTCCGTCTCCTTGAGGTTGGCGGTGACCCAGACGGCCTCGCTCGGCACCACCGTCATCAGCGTCTGTCCGGCCTGCACCAGTTCGCCGACCTCCACTTCGCGGCGGGCCACGATGCCGTCGGCCGGCGCCACCAGCACGGTGTGTTCCACTTGCAGCCGCGCATTCTCCACCGCCGCTTCCGCCGCCGCGAGCCGCGCGTCCGCCCCCTGGAGGGCGGCGAGCCAACTGGCGCGCGGAGGCGACCTGGCTGAAATCGA
>DAOLIZ010000225.1:0-2784 GCA_035328285.1 Gemmatimonadales bacterium | reverse complement strand
GCCGCTTCGTACCCTTCAAGCACCCGTTCCACCGTCCCGGAAAGGGAGTCGCCCTTGACGGTCAGCTTCCAGGTGCTGATGACGGTCGCCTGGCTCTCCGCGCCGTTCATGTTGAGGGTGGCCTCCGAGCGGGCGACGAAGGTGGCCGCTGGCGCGGTGGCCGGAGCCGCCAGCCGCTGCGCCGGACGCGCCGGGAGCTCGGGATCGGGATCCATATTGAGCTCGCCGATCAGCGAGTCAGCCACCGGGGCCACCACCAGCGTGCCCGAGCCCATGATCGGGGTGACCACCCCGTTATCGATCGACGCCCCGACCGGGTAGGTGACCCGCCAGGTCCCGGCGAAGGGGGACTGCTGGGCGGCGAGTGCGGTGGCGTTCAGCACCATCAGACAGCACAGGGTACGCAGCATCGGTGTCGTGCTCCGGTTCTGGGGAAGAGATTGAGTGGCAGTAGACCTATGTCGAGATGCCAGGGATCGCCAATCGGTCGCAGGGCAAGACTGCGAGCCTCGTGCGGTCCCGTGCCACGACACTTTCCAACAGCTCCTCCGTAGGGCATGGAAGCGTCCAGTACCGGAAACCGCCGCCCGAGGAGCCCACCACGATGGTACGCGTCCGACGTCTGCTTCTGCTGCTCCTCCTCGCCCCCCTCCCCTTCGCCACCGCCCCCAAGCTCACCGCCCAATCGACCCCCGCCCCGAGTGGGTGGCCGCCGATCCAGGGTGAGCGGGCGCGGGCCGATCTCTATCGGCTGGCCGACGACTCGATGGGCGGGCGGGCGCCCGGGTCACGCGGCAATTTCCTGACGACGGAGTATATCGCATCGGAGTTTCGCCGCCTCGGCCTCGAGCCGGCCGGCGACGCCGGCACCTATTTTCAGCGTGTGCCGTTCGTGGTCGAACACTTGTCGGACGGCACATTCTTCCGAGCGGGAGACGTCCCCCTCACGCTGGGAGAGGACTTCCTGCCAGCCGTGTGGCTTCCCAATCGCCCCCTCTCCCTTGATGGGGTTGAGACGGTCTACGCCGGAGACGCCTTCGATTCTTCCCGCTGGATTTCGCCGGAGTCGGCCGCCGGCAGGGTGGTCGTGCTGACCGTGGGGACCAATCCCGCCGTGCAACGCCGGTACATCAGCACCCGGATCGTCGGCACGGCCACCCACTGGCAGCGGGCCGCGGCGGTGGTGCTCGTCGAGCTGGACCTCCTCCCGGTCGGCGTCCGCCGCGCCACGATCGACGGCCGCCTGACCGTGAGTCAACCAGAGGCCGCCGCCGATCTCCCGCCATTGGTACTCCTGACGCCGCACGGCGCGCAGGCACTCTTCCCCACCCCGCTCGACCAATTGCGGCCCGGAGCGACCGGCCACCGGGTGCAGGCGACCGCCGCCATGGTGGGCGATCCCACCCCGTACCCCGCCCGGAATGTCGTCGCGGTCCTTCCCGGCTCCGACCCGCGCCTGCGACACGAGTACGTCGCGTTGAGCGCCCACAACGATCATGTGGGGCTGACCGGTGCCCCGCCCGTGGACCACGACTCGGTCCGGGCCTACAACCGAGTGATCCGTCCGATGGGCGCCGACAGCCCCGATCGCCCTCCGACCACGGAGGAATGGACCCGCATTCGCGCCATCCTCGACAGCCTTCGAGCACGGTTTCGGCCCCGGCCGGACTCCATCCAGAACGGCGCCGACGACGACGGCACCGGTACCGTCTCCCTGCTCGAACTGGCCCGCGTATTCTCGGAGCAGTCCGATCGCCCCCGCCGCTCCCTCCTCTTTGTATCGCATACGGGGGAGGAGTACGGACTCCTCGGCTCCGCCTGGTACGCGCAACACCCCACGGTACCGCGAGACTCGATCGTGGCGGAAATCGACCAGGACATGGTCGGGCGTGGTGGGCTGGAGGACCTGCCGGACGGTGGGCCGGCGTATCTCGAGGTGATCGGCGCCTGGCGGCTGTCGACGCAGTTCGGCGACATGCTGACCGCCGCCAATGCCAGGCTGCCGGAGCCCTTTGTCTTCAACCTCACGTACGACCAGCCGGGGCATCCGCTGCAGTACTACTGCCGGGCGGACCACTACAGCTATGCGCGGTGGGGCATCCCGAGCGTGGCGCTCTCGCGCGGGGAGCATCTCGATTACCACCAGGTCACCGATGAGGCGCAGTACATCGACTACGACGCCCTCGCCCGCGTGACGGGCCTGGTATACCTGTTCGCCAGCGAAGTGGCTAACGCCGACCACCGGCCGATGCTCGACGGACCCCGTCCCGATCCCAACGCCCCGTGCCGGCAATAACGCGAGGCGCCGCCGCGTGGCGAACTGCGCCGATCACCCTGGCAGCGGCCGTCGGGCTCGCCGCCTGCGGCCCCCGCCCCGACCTGGCGCAGGATCGTGCGGAGTTGCTCAAGCTCCACGAGGTGCAGCGAACAGCCCATCTGGAACGGAGGGCCGATCTCCTGGTGGCGTCGTTCGCCGACACGTTCTACAGCATTGCCTCCGGCAAAGTCGACACCCCCAGCCAGGCCGCCAGCGAGACACGGTTCCAGGCGTACTTCAACCGGTCCACCATCCTGGTGTGGGACGACCGGGTGCCACCCGTCATCCGCGTCTCGTCGGATGGCCAGATGGCGTACATCATCGTGCAGAAGGAAGTGCGCGTCACGGAGCCTGACAGTGACGGCGTCCCGCGCGAGACCCACACCACGTACGCCTGGCTGGAGACCTATGAGAAGGAACAGGGCGTCTGGCGGCTCCACGCCATCGCATCGACCGATCACCCCAAC
>DAOLIZ010000224.1:1532-2789 GCA_035328285.1 Gemmatimonadales bacterium | reverse complement strand
CACGACCTTGACCGAGACGGACGTGCCTACGCGGTCGCGCCGTCGAGCAATTGCCCGTCGTCGTCGAGCGCCGCCTCGAGCCGGCGATCCAGCGCCTTGTCCGGGACGGGAACGGCCAGCGAGGCGGCGAGCGGCGCCTCCTCCGCCACCCGACGGAGCTCGGCCGCGTTCAGCCGGCAGGCGCGCAGCAGGGCGCGCATCCGCACCAGCTCCACCCCGTCGAGCACGGACCCTTCCACCCGGAGCCGCGCCAGGGCGCCGGCGGCGTCGGGCGCCGGTTCCACGAGGAGGGGCGTCTCCCGGCGGCAGAGCACCGCCAGTTCCTCGACGCCCTCGAGCTCCCGGCGAATCCACGGCAGGTCGCCGGTCGGCCGGCGGGCCCGGATGCGCGCGGCACCCAGCGGGCCGGCGGCGAACCCCGCCACGGCATCGAGCGCGCGCGCAAACTCGAGCGTCTCGAGTGCCGCGTCGACTGCCCCCCCCGGTAAAGAGGACGGGGTGCCGGCGTCCGTGAACGCCTGCACCCCGTGGCTCTGTTTGACCGGTTCGGTTGCCATCATCCCAGCGAGAGCTCCGTTCGGACGATCTGTTGGATCACCTTGCCGTCGGCGCGTCCCTTGAATTGCGGGACCACACGCCCCATGACCTTGCCGATATCCGTCGCCCCTCCGGCAATGGCCGCGCGGACCGCCGCGCGGATCTCCTCCGGATCGGCGGCCGGCGGAAGAAACTCCTCGATGATCGCGATCTCGGCGCGCTCCTGCGCGGCCAGGTCCTCCCGGCCGCCCTTGACGTATTGCTCGACGGATTCCCGCCGCATCTTGACGCCCTTCTGCAGCACCTCGAGCACGTCCTCGTCGGTCGGGGCGCGATTCTGCTCCAGCTCCCGGTTCTTGAGAGCCGCAAGGACCGTCCCCAGAAGCTGGGTCCGGTCCTTGTTCTTGGACTTGCGAGCCGCGGTCAGGGCGGCGTGCAGGTCGTCTGCCAGATTAGACACGCGGCTTCCGGGGCCCACGGCGTACCTTGCGCGCGGCGGCGTTCATCTTCCGCTTCCGCTTTTCGCTCGGCTTCTCGTAGTGGCGGTGCTTGCGCAGGTCGGAAAGAATCCCGGCCTTTTCACACTTCTTCTTGAAGCGCTTCAGCGCCCGCTCGAAGCTTTCGTCATCGTGAATGATGACTTCGGACATCAGCAAATCACCCCTCTCCAGCCCGTGTCAGGGCGGTAATGTTATGCAGTCCTTAAACATAGACTGGCCC
>DAOLIZ010000224.1:0-1432 GCA_035328285.1 Gemmatimonadales bacterium | reverse complement strand
ACGCTCTGGCCCCCGTCCCTGCCGGTGTTGGTCACGATGCGGTACCCCCCGGCGTCGAGGCCCAGCGCGGTCGCGGTCTCCGCGGCGAAGGCCAGCAGCCGGCCCAGAAGGCGTTCCCCCTCCGGGCCCGTGGCGTCCCGGGCGGCGGCGTGGTGCTGCACCGGGATCACCAGGACATGCACCGGCGCCTGCGGGTTGAGGTCGCGGAAGGCCAGGGCGTCCGAGGTCTGTCCCACGATCTGGGCCGGGATGTCCCCTGACGCGATCCGGCAGAAGATGCAATCAGCCATCGAGCCCTCGCTTTCGCGCCACGCTGGTGTAGACCGCCCCGGCCAGGGCGGCAGTCTCGAACCGCAGAATGTGATCGCCGAACCGGACCGGCGTGAACCCGGCCGCCTCGAGCGCGCTCCGTTCCTCGGCGGTGAACCCTCCTTCGGGTCCGATGGCGATGGTCACCGCATCGGGCCCCACCCCGGCCGGCGGAACGCCCCCCTCAAGCGCCGCCAGCCACCGGATGCCGGCGCGCGGTTCGGCGGCAAACTCCTCGAGCGGGACCGGGTCGCGCACCTGCGGGGCCCAGGTCGCGCCGCACTGTTTGATCGCCTCCAGGGTGCGCCGCCGAAAGCGTTCGACCTGGGCATGGCGGATGCGGGACGCGACGCCCCGCGTATGCTCGGTCTCGAGCGGGACGATTTCCGTTACGCCGAGCTCGGCGGCCTTTTCCACCACCCAGGCGAACCGGTCCCGCTCCCCCGCCCCGATGGCCAGCACCAGCGGCACCGGGGCCGCCTCGCGGTGCACCTCGCTCACGGTCACCACCGCGCCCTTCTTCCCGAGCTCCAGCACGCCGGCACCCACGCCGCCCGCACCGTCCAGCAGCCGGACGGCTTCGCCCGCACCGGCGCGCCGCACCCGGAGGTGGTGCACCTCGAGGGCGTCGAGATGGATCCGGGCCCCTGGCACGAGCGAGCCGACGGGGACGAGGACGTTCACGGCGCCCGCCGGGCGGCCACGGCACACCACGCGGCGTCGAGCACCTCGTCCACAATCTCGAACCCCGCCGATGCGAGCACGGGCCGGAAGAGCGGCGCCTCCCCCTCCTCCATCCCCGAGAAGATCGCGAGGCCGCCCGGCGCGAGCGCGGCGCGGATAGCGGGGAGGAGGGTCACGTTGACGGTGCGAAGGATGTTGGAGAGGAGGAGGTCGACGGGGCCGAGGAGCGGCGCCAGCAGCGCGGCGTCGCCGTCGAGAAAGGTGCAGGTGGCCGTCACGTCGTTCTGTTCGGCGTTCCGGACGGCCACCACGTTGGCGTCTTCGTCGATCTCGATGCCGGTTGCGCGGGAGGCTCCGAGCCGGATGGCGGCGATGGACAGGATTCCGCTGCCGCTGCCGAGGTCGAGCACCGACTGGCCCGGCCGGAGGTGCCGCTCGA
>DAOLIZ010000223.1:0-2793 GCA_035328285.1 Gemmatimonadales bacterium | reverse complement strand
CCATGACTGCCAGCGGCCCCTTCGACGTGAAACTCACCCCCCAGCCGCTCGAGTGGGCAGCGGCCCTTGGCAGCCTGGCCATCGACAAGGCCTTTCACGGCGACCTGGAGGCCACCAGCAAGGGACACATGCTGGCCTTCAACACGACGACAAAGGGCTCGGCCGGCTATGTGGCGATGGAACAGGTGACCGGCACGCTCGGTGGACGGTCGGGTACCTTCGTGCTGCAGCACAGCGGGACGATGAACCGGGGGGAGCCGCGCCTGACCCTCACGGTGGTCCCCGATTCGGGCACGGACGGACTGGAGGGGCTGTCAGGAGCAATGCAGATCATCATCGAAGGCGGAAAGCACTCGTACCTGTTCGAGTACGAGATCGCCTCCGCCGCATGACGCCGCCAGCCAATCCGGCGTGGCAGGAACCCGAAGCCTGAAACGATTCCCCCCCGCCGGGCGTAGGCGTCCATATTCCGGCGTCCAGCCGCGCGTCACCGTCCACCTCCGGGGGCCTACCCATGAAGCTTCTGACCGTCCTCGCCGCCGTTGTCATCAGCGTTCCCGCAGTCGCCGCCGCACAGGCTAATGCCCCCGCCGGCACCACCGCTTCGACCGCCGCCATTGATGAGCAGGTGTGGTCCGCCATCTCGGCTTCGGTAGTGGACCAGGACATCGACGCGATGGCCGCCACCTACCATCCCGACGCGGTCGTGGTGACCCCCGGCAGGACCATGCCGGCCCGGAACCAGCTTCCCCAGTGGGGCAAGGACATGCAGACGGCCAAGGCTCGGGGGGAGACGGCCACGGTCGCCTTCCGGTTCACCAAGCGGGTCGACAACGCCGAGACCGCCTTTGAGACGGGCATGTTCAAGTACACGGTGGTGGACAGCACCGGGAAGGCCACCTCCTACCACATCCCGATGGAGGCGCTCCTGGTCCGCCTGCACGACCGGTGGGTCGTCCTGATGGAGCGGCAATTCGCAGCGGCGACCGCCCAGGAGTGGGACGCCCTCACGCCATGACGGGGGTCCGGCCGTTCCATCTCGCGTTCCCGGTGCGGGACATCGCGGAAGCCCGTCGGTTCTACGGCGGGCTGCTGGGCTGCGCGGAGGGCCGCAGCTCCGAACAGTGGGTGGACTTCGACTTCTTCGGTCACCAGGTGGTGGCGCACCTCAAGCCGGCCCCGACCGAGGATGCGCACCACAACGTGGTGGATGGGCACGCGGTCCCGGTGCCGCACTTCGGCGTCGTGCTGACCATGGACGACTGGAAGGCCCTGCGGGATCGACTCCGGGAGGCGGGTGTCACCTTCGTGATCGAGCCCTACATCCGGTTCGAGGGCGACGTCGGCGAGCAGGCCACCATGTTCTTTCTCGATCCCTCGGGCAACGCCCTCGAATTCAAGGCGTTTCGCGACGACGCGCAGATCTTCGCCACCTAGCCGCCGGCGAGAGTGGCACGACAGGAGGTGACGAATGCCCCGCTGGCTGAGAGTCCTTCGCGGGATGGTCGGGACCGGACTGATCTTCTCCATGGGCGTAGGCGCCATCGCCTCGGCCATTGCCGGAGTCACCTGGCTGATCGCGGGGATGCCGCGCGACGTGGAGCTGATCCGGCTGGTCGTCGCGAGCGCGGTCTGGGCCTTCCCGATCGGGATGGCGTTCGCCGGATTCCTGGCGTTGACCGCGCGCGGCCGGCCCTTCGAGAAGCTCACCCTCCCCCGGATTGCTGCGCTGGGTGCCGGCGGCGGCCTCCTGCTCTACGGGGTGCTGGCGGCCAACGCCTGGCACGCATGGTCCCTCCGCGCCGCCCTGGCCAACCTGACCATCTTCGTGGTGCTCGGTGGCGGCTCGGCCACCGCGGCCCTCCTGCTGGCCCGGCGCGCCGGCCCAGCACTGAAGCCCGGCGACGAGTCCCGCCAGATCGGAGAGGGATGAGCCGCGTGCGCTGGTCCGGCGTGTGGTATGGGGCTGCGATGCTCCTGGCGTGCGCTCCCTCCGCGCAGGTCGCCCAGGCGAAGAGTCCCGCCGACACCAGCTTTGCCGCGATGCAGGAGCGCGGCAAGGTGGCGATGGGCGTCGATCAGTACACCTCCTCCCACATCTTCGAACCGCTGCCGGACGGCGGTCGCATCGTCCTGCAGCGGAACGCGCCCGACACCGCAGGCACCGGCGCCATCCGGGCTCACCTGGCCTCGATCGCCCAGGCCTTCGCGCGGGGCGACTTCGACGTGCCCGGATTCGTCCACGGCGAGACCGTCCCCGGTTCCGCGGTGATGGCGGCACGCCGGGCCGAAATCACCTACACGATGGACACGTTGCCACGTGGAGGCGAGGTGATGATCCGCACCAGCGACACGACGGCCGTGGCCGCGGTGCATGAGTTCCTGGCCTACCAGCGCCATGCGCACCACGCCATGGCGCATGACTCGTCAGGTATGGCCCATTGAGGAGGACGCCCAGATGCCGCACGGCAAGATCTGCTATCTCGAAATCCCCGCCAATCGCGCGGAGGACTCCGCCCGCTTCTACTCGGAGATCTTCGGCTGGACGGTGCGCGAGCGGGGCGACGGCAACCTCGCCTTCGACGACGCCGGCGGCGTGAGCGGGACCTGGGTCAAGGAGGGCGACCGGACACCGGAGGAACAGACCCGGGTCTACATCATGGTGGACGACATCGTGGAGTCGCTCGCCAGGATCGTCAGCGGCGGCGGGAGGGTCCGCCTGCCCCGGACGGACATCGGCCCCGGGATGGGGGCGTTTGCCATCTTCGACGATCCGGTCGGCAACGAGTTCGG
>DAOLIZ010000222.1:0-2798 GCA_035328285.1 Gemmatimonadales bacterium | reverse complement strand
AGGGTGATGCCGCGGCGCACCAGTTCCGGCAGCACCTCGGCGATGTTGCCGACCAGGCCGACCGAATAGCCGCGCCGCTCGGCGCGGGCCTTCTCCACCAGGGTCAGGGCCTCGTCGAGATCGGTGGAGATGGCATCGCAGTACCCGGTGTCGACCCGCCGCTGGATGCGGGTGGCGTCGACATCCACGCCGAGAAAGGCCGCGCCATTCATGGTGGCGGCGAGCGGCTGGGCACCGCCCATGCCACCGAGACCGCCGGTCACCACGAGGCGGCCCGCAAGGGTGCCACCGAAGTGCTGCCGCGCGCACTCGGCAAAGGTCTCGTACGTGCCCTGCAGGATGCCCTGGGTGCCGATGTAGATCCACGATCCGGCCGTCATCTGGCCGTACATCGTGAGCCCGAGGGCGTCGAGCCGGCGGAATTCATCCCAGGTGGCCCAGCGGGGAACGAGGTTGGCGTTGGCGATCAGGACGCGCGGCGCCTCCTCGTGGGTCCGGAAGACGCCGACCGGCTTGCCGCTCTGCACCAGCAGCGTCTCGTCGTTCTCGAGCCGCTGGAGGGTGGAGACGATCCGGTGGTAGCTCGGCCAGTCGCGGGCGGCCTTCCCACCGCCGCCGTAGACGATCAGCTCCTCGGGCCGCTCGGCGACTGCCGGGTCGAGGTTGTTCATCAGCATCCGGAGCGCGGCTTCCTGGTGCCAGCCCTTGCAGGAGAGCGCGGTGCCCCGGGGGGCGTGAATCGGAGAGGAGACGGTGGCAGTCATGAGCAGTTCACTGGTGGAAGAGGAGCCCGAAATCTAACGGCCGCGGGCCGGATTCTACACCGCCACGACCGGCAGGAACACGAGAGTTGGACTCGCGGACGGCCCGCGCCGTCGGGCAGCCCGCGGCGACAGGGCGCCGGGCGACCAGACCACTGGAGGCACGTGAACCGGATCCGAGGGGCCAGCCGGGGAGGAAGGGAGAAGAGCGGAGGGGCGGCCGCCGCCGGGCATCGTGCCGTCAGGCCAGCCGGTCGAGCTCCGCACGCATGTCGAGCGCGCTCGACCAGCGCTGGTCACGGTCCTTGGCCAGCGCCCGCTGGACCGCTCCGGCCAGCGCCGCGGGCACCTCTGGGCGGAGTTCCGCGAGGGAGGGCGCCTCGGCGGTCTGCTGCAGCTGGAGGACCACGGCCTCGCTCCGGTGCACAAATGGCGGCCGGCCAGCCAATGCCTCGAAGAGGACACACCCGAGCGAGTAGATGTCGCTCCGGTGATCGAGGTCCTTGACCGCGATGACCTGTTCCGGACTCATGTAGGACGACGTGCCGACCGTGAAGCCGGACCGCGTCAACTTCTCGTCCCCCACGGCCTCGATGGCCCGCGCGATGCCGAAGTCCAGCAGCATGGCCCCTTCGGTCGAGAGGACGATGTTGTCCGGCTTCACGTCCCGGTGCACCACGTTGTTCTGGTGGGCGTAGGCCAGCGCGCCGAGGACGTCCCGCCCGATGCGGACCGCATCGTCGATCGAGACCCGGCGCACCTGGGCGATGTGCTCCTTGAGCGTCGGGCCCTCGATGTAGGCCATGGCGAGGTACACGAGCCACTCGTGCTCGCCGTAGTCCAGCAGCTTGGCCACATGGGGATGTTCGAGGCGGGAGAGGGTCTTGATTTCGCGGAGGAAACGGTCGGCGGTGGCGGTGACCACCAGCTCCGGATGCAGCACCTTCAGGGCGACGGCCTGGCCATCCGGCGATCGGGCGAAGAACACCCGCCCCGCCCCCCCGCGCGCCAGTTCCCGCTCGACAACGTACTTGCCGCGCAGGGCCTCCTGGATCATCGGGAGCAGGTCACGCCGCATGCAGAGGGCCTCCGGTTAGGACTGTAAGGTCGGCCCTTCGGCCCCCTCAGCGCAAGGATGGGAATTGCCCCTTGCCCGGGGCCGTGCAACCTTTTCGGACCTGCGGGTGTCCAATCCCGTGCATGCAAACCTCAGCCTCCGGAGTCCCGGCCCTGTCCCGAGACCCATCCGAATCCCGGCACACGGCCGATGCGGTCGAGGTCACCCTCGCCGCGAGCGGGGATGCGCATGCCTTCGAGCGCCTCTATCGGCGGCACGTGACCCGGGTCCACAACCTGGTCCGCCGGATGCACGGCCCCGACGACTGCGACGAAGTGACCCAGGATGTCTTCGTCCGCGCCTGGGAGAAGCTGGGGACGTTTCGCGGCGAGTCGGCCTTCTCGACCTGGCTGCACCGGCTGGCGGTGAACGTGATCCTCACGCACCGGGAGGCCCGGGGACGGAGGCGGAACCGGTTCAGCGAGGACGAGCAGCTGCTGGCGACCGCCTCCTCCAGGCGGGAATCGCCCGAGGTCGCGATGGACCTTGAACAGGCGCTGGCCAGGCTCCCCGACGGGGCTCGCGAGGTGTTCGTCCTGCACGACGTGGAAGGGTATCGCCACGAGGAGATCGCCGACATGCTGGGCCTGGCGACGGGGACATCGAAATCACAACTCCACCGGGCGCGCATGGCACTGCGCTCGTGGCTCGACTGAACGACGGGAAGGACCCCATGACGGATCAATGGACGGATCGGCTCTCGGAATACCTCGACGGCACCCTCTCGCTCGCCGAGCGCGCGGAGGTCGACGCCCACCTGCCGGAGTGTCAGGCCTGCCGCAACACGGTCACCGAGCTTCGCCGGGTGGTGCACCGGGCGCACGCGCTGGTCGATCGCCCGGTCGAGGGTGACCTCTGGGCCGGCATCGCCTCCCGGATCGGCGCCGCCGGCGCCCCGGTCGTGGACCTCGCCGCGCGGC
>DAOLIZ010000221.1:0-2856 GCA_035328285.1 Gemmatimonadales bacterium | reverse complement strand
ATGGTGGGCGGGCGCGACTTCGAGGACAGCAAGTTCAACCGCGCCACGCAGGCGCTGCGGCAGCCCGGCTCCACCTTCAAGCCGATCGTGTACACCGCCGGCGTGCGGGCCGGCGTGCCGCTCTCCACGGTGATGGTGGACGAGCCGATCACGGTGGAGATGCCGGGCATCCAGGAGGCGTGGGAGCCGCAGAACTACGACAACACCTTCGCCGGGCCGATGCCGCTTCGGCAGGCGCTCTACAAGTCGGTCAACATCATCGCCATCAAGCTGGGCATGGAAATCGGCGAGGAGGCGGTCATCGCGGAGGCCACCCGCTTCGGCCTCGTGGCCTCCCCCATCCCGGCCGTCCCCTCGATCCACCTCGGCTCCGCGGTGGTCAAGCCGCTTGAACTGATCGCGGCCTACACCGCGTTCGCCAACCAGGGGGAGCGCGCCACGCCGATGGGGATCCTGCGGGTGGAGGACCGCCAGGGGAACATCCTCTGGCAGCCGAAGCCGCGGCTCGAGCCGGTCATGGATCCGCCGCTTGCCTGGATCATGAACGGCGCGCTGCAGGATGTGGTGCGCCGCGGCACCGGCACCCGCGCCGTGACCGGCATCAGCTTCCCGGTCGGCGGGAAGACGGGCACCACCAACGACGGCAACGACGTCTGGTTCGTGGGCTACACCTCCGACCTCGTCACCGGCTTCTGGTTCGGGTTCGACGCGCCGGAGAAGATCAAGAGCAACGCGCAGGGCGGCCTCCTCGCCGCGCCGGCGTGGCAGCAGATGATGACCGAGGTGTACGAGCGGCGTCCCACTCCGGGCGGGTGGCCCCAGCCCGACGGCCTCGTGAGCGCCGAGATCGACCGCACCACCGGCTTCCGCGCGTCGCCCTACTGCCCGACGGCTGTACGGGCTACGGAGTGGTTCCTGCCGGGGAGCGAGCCGAACGAGGCCTGCCCGGTGCACCTGCCGTTCGGGCGGTCCACGGAAGTCGAAGCCGCCCCAGTCGAGCCCGCGCCCGACGGCCGGTAGCATGCCCCCCCGGTTCCTGACCGCCGGCTGGGTCCTCCCGATGGACGGGCCCCCGATCCGGAACGGCGCGGTCCTGATCGGGGGCGATGGACGGATCGAGGCCGTCGGCCCGGCGGGGAGTGTCCCGTGCCCCGCGGACGCCGAGCGGTCCGGCTGGCCCGACGCCGCCATCCTGCCCGGCCTCGTCAACACCCACACCCACCTCGAACTCACCGGGTTCGCCGGCATGGCGGACGAGGACGAGTTTGCCGACTGGATCCGCCGGATCCGCGCGCTCAAGGCGGAACGGAGCGCGGACGAGTTCCTCGCCGCGGCGCGTCAGGGACTCGCCGACTGCCACGCGGCGGGTGTGACCACCGTCGCCGACACCGGCGACAGCGGCGCGGTCATCCAGGCGCTGGCGGAGGCGGGGGGAAGCGGGATCGCCTACCACGAGGTGTTCGGCCCCCATCCCGACCAGCTGGACGAGAGCATGGCGGGGCTGCGCCAGCGGGTGTCGGACCTCCGCCGTTTCGCATCGGAGCGCGTCCGGCTCGGTGTTTCCCCCCACGCCCCCTATACCGTCAGCGCCGAGCTGTACCGGGCGGTCGCCGATTTCGCGGAGCAGGAGCGGCTGCCGGTGGCGGTGCATTTGGCGGAATCGGCGGCGGAATCGGAACTGGTGACCGGCGGGGCGGGGCCGTTCGCGGAGGCGTGGCGGCTGAGGGGCATCCCACTGCCGGCGGCCGGGGGCGCCTCGCCCGTCGCGTGGCTCGAGCGGCATGGCGTGCTCGGGGAGCGGACCCTGGCCATCCATGTTGTCCGGGCCGGGGGGGATGATGTGGCCCTCCTGCGCCGGAGCCGCACCGCGGTGGCGCACTGCCCCCTCTCCAACCGCAGGCACGGTCACGGCGCAGCCCCGCTCGCCGCCTTCCTGGAGGCAGGCCTCGCGGTGGGGGTGGGGACCGACTCGGTGGCGAGCGTGGGACGGCTGGACCTGCTGGCCGAGGCGCAGGCGGCCCGTGCGCTGGCCGGCCTGTCGGCCATGGAGGCGCTCGCGCTGGTAACGAGCGGGGCGGCGCGGGCAATCGGGATGGCAGACGAGGTGGGGGCGCTCCGTCCGGGGAGCTGGGGAGACCTTGCGGTGGTGAACATCGGCCAGGCCGGGTCGGCGGAGCCGGCGCTCGAGGCGGTACTGGCCAGCACCCCCGCCGAGGTGGCGGAAACCATCCTCGGCGGCCGGACGGTGTACCGGGGGTAGAACGCCCCCGACCCTCCCTTGCTGGCGCCAGCGCCGCTCGTTACGATTCCTGCAACCAACTCAGGCGGAACTCACCGCATGCGCTGCCTTGCACTGAACGCCTCATTCGAGCCACTCACCATGGTGCCCGTGCGCCGGGCGCTGCGGCTTGTCATCGAGGGCAAGGCCGAGATCGTCGAGGCCGACGGCCCCGAATACATGCGAAGTGAGCGGCTGGCCATCCCACGGCCAGCCATCATCCGCCTCGTCAAGTTCGTGCACGTCCCCCGCCGCTTCCGCCGCCACGTCACCAACACATTCCTCTTTGCCCGCGACGAGTACCGGTGCCAGTACTGCAACCGGACCCAGCCCGAGCTGCGTCCGCGCGAGTGCCTCACGCGCGACCACCTGGTGCCGATTTCCCGCGGGGGAGGCAATGCCTGGACCAACGTCGTCACGGCGTGCAGCAGCTGCAACACCCGGAAGGGCAACCGCCTCCCCGAGGAGTGCGGCATGCAGCCGCTGCATCCGCCTCTCGAGCCCCACTTCGTGCACCTGTCGTGGGCGGTCCGCCGCCTGAGCCGGACCCAGGCCAAGTACATCCGGCTGTTCTACGG
>DAOLIZ010000220.1:0-2857 GCA_035328285.1 Gemmatimonadales bacterium | reverse complement strand
CCGGAGCTGCGCCGGGGTCGGCAGGTCATAGGCGACCACCAGTTCGGTCGCCTCGACCACGCCGTCGGTCACGAGCGCATCAGCGTCGTGCCCCGCCATCGCCGACTTGACCGCCGCGACGCCCGCCTCATCGACGCACCACACCGTCACCCGGGCGGGATCGAGCAGCTCGACCACCTCGGCGACCGCGGCCGCCCGCCGGTTCCACGAGACGCTCACCGTGCGCACCGGACCGACCGGGCTCATCGGCGGGGCCTCCGCGGGCGGGAACCCCACCATCAGCGCCTTCCGCGCATAGCGCTCGATCACGTCGGCGGCGGCCGCCGGCTGGGCCGTGCAGACGATGCGCTGTGTCTCCTTGCCGAGATCGTGCATCAGGACCGCCAGCGCCTCGGCACCGCCCCACGATTCGGGCCAGGCGAGCACGACGGCGGCGAGCTGATCGGTCTTGAGGACCGACTTTTCCACCAGCTGCTGCGCCTCGGCGGGCGACGCGACCAGGACCTCCACCCGCCCGGCGCGGAGCTGCCGGGTGGTGCGGGTCAGGTTGCCGGACGAGCGGACGCGGCACGAGGGCATGGCCCTGGTGGCGGCGTCGGTCCAGTCGGAGGATGTGTCGGGAGTGGCGAGGATGAGGGCCCGGAGTCCGGTGGCTGGCGCCGCGGCCAGTCGCCTGCCAAGTGCGGCAAGCACGGGGGCCGCACCGGCGGCGCATGGCGGCAGGGCAGCCACGACGTTGTGGCCGCGTTCGGCGGTGGTGGCCGCCTCGGCGAGGTCGGCAGGAGACGCAAACATGGTAGACTCGGACACAGGACCCTCGGTTGTCAAATAGTCGGCTCGCGCCGGGCTCCAAGCATAAGCGAACGGCGACCCGGATGCCACCGGAGGCGCAGTTGACATCACCTTGCGGGGTGGGGAGCTTTCGGCTCACCACATTCCACTCCCCTCCGGACTCCGCAATGCCCGAACCGCTCTCGCTCAACCTGGTGCACCTGAAGCCCTCCGAGACGATCGCGATCAGCGCCGAAACAAAGCGCCGCCGCGCCGCCGGCGAGGAGGTCTTCGACCTCAGCCTGGGCGAACCCGATTTTGACACGCCGATGGTGGCGGCCCAGGCGGGCATCACGGCCATCCAGAAGGGGATGACCCACTATCCCCCGAACCCGGGCATCCCCGAGCTCCGGTCTGCCATCGCGAGGAACCTCTCCGCCTTGAGCGGCGGCCGGCCGGTCAGCGCCGACAACATCCTGGTCAGTTCGGGTTCGAAGCACTCGCTCTTCAACGCCTGCTTCACGCTCTTCGGGCCCAATGACCAGGTGCTGATTCCCGCACCCGCGTGGGTGTCGTATCCGCAGATCGTCCACCTCTGCCGCGCCGAGCCGGTGCTGGTGCCCGGCGACATCGAGTGGGGACTGAAAGTGGGCGCCAGGGAACTCGACAATCACTCCACCACCCGCACCAAGGGGCTCATCCTCTGCTCCCCCTGCAACCCGACGGGGGCGGTGTACACCCTGCCGGAGTTGAAGGCGATCGCGGAGTGGGCCAGGAAGAACGAGGTCTGGATCATCGCCGACGAGATCTACCGGCGCATCAACTACGGCGCGAAGGCGGCACCGAGCTTCCTCGACCTCCCCGACGACCTGCTGGAGCGCACGGTGGTGATCTGCGGCGCCAGCAAGGCGTACGCGATGACCGGGTGGCGAATCGGCGCCGCCCTGGCGCCGACCCATGTGTTCAAGGGGATGGCGGCGCTGCAGTCGCACACCACCACCGGGGCCAACCACCCGGCGCAGTGGGCCTCGGCGACGGCGTTCAGCGACGAGCGGGTCGAGGCCGACGTCCTCCGGATGGTCGCCGCCTTTCGCGCGCGCCGCGACCGCCTCGTGTCGCGATTCCGGTCGGAGGTGCCCGGCGTGGAGTTCGTGGAGCCGCATGGCGCCTTCTACTTCTTCTTCCGGGTGGACGGCCTGACTGGGCCGGGGGGCGGCGGCGCCGCATTCTGCGAGAAGCTGATGGCCGAGGAGGGCGTTGCGCTGGTACCGGGTGCGGCGTTCGGGGACGACCGGTGGGTCCGGCTCAGTTATGCTGCGGCGGACAAGGAACTCGACGCCGGCGTGGACCGCATCCTCAAGTTCATCGGCCGGCTCACCGCCGCCCAGGCTGCGTAGGAGCGACCGATGAACGTCGATACCCGGGTCGAACCGCTGGAGGGCATGCTCCCCACTGTCGAATGGCGCTGGGATGTCGAGACCGACATCCTCTCCGGCGGCTTTCGATCTGCCGTGGACCAGGGCGGCCAGGAGGGTAGTGTCGAACTCTCCGACGAAGAGGGGTCGGTCATCGTCCTCGACGTGTTGGGCGGTGTGCTCTGCGGTCTCGACGTCGTCGTGTGGCCCGAGGTCGACACGGTGCCGGGGCTGGCGCCGCCGGAGGGCGCGCGTGCCGGGCGGGTGCTCCTGCCCAGCAAGGCCGCGCGGCAGTCCGTCTCCGCCGTCGAGGTCGACACCACGTTGTCGGTGTCGGCCACGCCCGACGAGAAGATCGTCCATCTCCGCATCGGCGGGCGGCGCGAGGTCGAGGTGGTGCGGGTCGCCGACCACCTGCTGGTGGAGCTCGACCACAAGCGGCGCCTCGCGGGGTTCTGGCTGACGGAGGTTCCGCCATTCGCCCCGATCTGATCGGCCGGGTCGTCGCCACCGAGCTCCGGCCCTCCACCCCGCATCAATTCCATTTCTGGACCGCGCGGGAATCCCCCGTGGGCGTCGGCGCCATCGTGCGCGTCGATGCACCCGGGCGGGTCGTCTACGGCGTCGTGATGGACGCGGCCGCCTACGCCGACCTGGCCCGGCCGCTGGAC
>DAOLIZ010000219.1:0-2868 GCA_035328285.1 Gemmatimonadales bacterium | reverse complement strand
CGACGACCCGCCGCCCGCGGCTCCCGCACCCGCGGAGCCGCGCCGGCGCTCGCTGCCGGTGGTGCACGCCGCATGAGGCTCGGGCGGATTCCCTGGATCAATTGCTACCCGGTCACCGGGGCCATCGACCGGGGCCTTGTCCCGGTCAGCGCGGAGATCGTGACAGGAACGGCCTCGGAACTGAACGACCTCCTCGCCGCCGGTGAACTCGACGTGAGCGTGGTCTCGGCGGTCGAATACGCGCGCAACGCGGCGGCCTATCATCTCCTCCCCGACCTTGCCATCAGCGCCGACGGGCCCGTCCACAGCGTGGCCCTCTTCAGCAAGCGCCCCGTTGAGGAACTCGACGGCGCGACGGTGCTTCGCACCGCCTCCTCCCGGACGTCGGTGTTGCTCCTCGAGCTGCTCTGCCGCCACCGCTGGGGCGTCGCGCCGAAATTCGCGACGGTGCGCGCCGAGACCGCTGACCTGGACGCCCTGGCGGGATTCCCGCACGAGGCTGTCCTCGTGATCGGCGACGCCGCCCTCCAGCTCGCCGCGGCAGGCACGTATCCCCACGTGCTCGACCTGGGTGCCGAATGGAAGGCGTGGACCGGCCTGCCGTTCGTGTTCGCGGTGTGGGCCGCTCGCCGGGAGGCTCAGGCCGCCGCGGTGCGCGAGCTCCACGGCAGGCTGCTCGCCTCCCGGACCTGGGGGCTGGCGCACCTCGACCTCCTCGCCGGGGAGGCCTCCGCCCGCACCGGCGTGAGCGTGGCCACCTGCCGGTCCTACCTGGGGACCCTGGACTACGCCCTCGGCGGGGCCGAGCTCGAGGGGCTCACGACCTTCTTCCACCGACTGGCCCAGGACAACCTGGCGCCGGCGGGATCGCTCTCGTTCATCACGGCGGCATGACCATGTATCGAGTGGACCGCGACACGACGGAATTCCGGGACTACCTGGCGTTGTACGAGCAGGCCGACCTCCTCGAGCTCGGGCGCCGGGCCGACGCGATCCGGTGGGAGCTGCATCCGGAGCCGGTGGTGACCCACATCATCGACCGGAACATCAACTACACGAACGTCTGTGTCGCGGACTGCGGCTTCTGCGCCTTCTATCGGCGGCCGAAGGACCACGAGGGGTACGTCCTGAGCTTCGAGGAGATCGGCGAGAAGATCGAGGAGTGCCGGGCCATCGGCGGCGCCCAGATCCTGCTGCAGGGCGGGCACAATCCCTATATTCCGTTCGAGTGGTACCTGGAGCTGATGCGGTACATCAAGGCCCACCACGCCATTCATATCCACGGCTTCAGCCCGAGCGAGGTGGTCTTCTTCAGCGAGCGGTTCCGCATCCCGGTGCCCGAGGTCATCCGCCAGCTCCGCGAGGCGGGGCTCGATTCCATCCCCGGTGGCGGCGGCGAAATCCTGGTGGACGACGTCCGTGAGCGGGTGGCGAAGAAGAAGGCCCAGACCGACGAGTGGCTCGGTGTCCAGGAGGAAGCCCACCGGCAGGGCATGCGGACCTCGGTCACGATGATGTACGGCATGGGCGAGTCGGACGCCGACCGGATCGAGCACCTCCTGAAGGTGCGCGACCTGCAGGCCCGCACCGGCGGGTTCACCGCCTTCATCTGCTGGCCCCTCCAGCCGGAGGGGACGCCGATGTTCGACGGCTGGGCCAAGACCGACGCCGTGACCTATCTCCGGACGCTCGCGATGGCGCGCATCATCTGCCGCAACATTCCGAACATGCAGTCCTCCTGGGTGACCATGGGCCACAAGGTGGGCCAGGTGGCGCTCCGATTCGGCGCGAACGACTACGGCTCGCTCATGATGGAGGAAAACGTCGTCTCGGCGGCGGGAACCACCCATCGGGCCACGCTCGAGGAGATGCACCGCGTCATCGCCGACGCCGGTTTCACCCCCAGGCTGCGACGCCAGGACTACTCCCTCATCGAGGAGGCGGTTGCGGTGTAGCGGCGACGCCGCTGCCCCGCCGCCCCGCAGCCCCCCATGACGCGCACCGGGATCGGCTACGACTCGCACCGCTTCGTTGAAGGCCGACCCCTCGTCCTCGGCGGCCAGATCATTCCCCACACGCACGGGCTTGCCGGACACTCGGACGCCGATGCCGTGGCTCACGCGCTGACCGACGCGATTCTCGGCGCGGCCGCCGCCGGCGACATCGGCGCGCATTTCCCTGACACCGACCCGCGGTGGAAGGACGCCGACTCGATGGCGTTGCTCCGCTCGGCGTGCGCCGTCGTCGCGGCACGCGGCTTTCGCGTCACCCAGGTGGACGTCACCGTCATTCTGGAGCGTCCGCGCCTCGGCCCCCATGTGGCGGCCATGCGCCGCGCACTCGCCGCCGCCCTGGGCCTGTCAGCGGACGAGGTGAGCGTCAAGGCCAAGACGAATGAGGGGATGGGATTCATTGGCCGGGGAGAGGGAATCGCCACGATCGCCGTGGCGACGCTGGAGGGGCACTGATCGCTTCGCTGCTGGACTCGCTGGCCACCATGCCGCCACTCGCGGTCTATGCCGTGCTTGCCGCGCTGTCACTGCTCGAGAATGTCTTCCCCCCCGTCCCGGGCGACGTCGTCCTCGCGCTCGGCGCGTTCCTGACGGTCACCGGCCCCCTCGATCCGGTCACCCTCTTCTTCGTCTGCTGGATCCCCAATTTTCTCGGCTCCGTCGGCGTGTACTTCCTTGCCCGGCGCGTCGGCGGCGGCCTCTTCGAGTCGCGCCTGGGACGCCAGCTGCTCTCTCCTGAATCGGTGGCGTCCCTCGAGCGCGGCTACATCCGCTACGGCCTCGCTGGCGTGTTCCTCGGGCGAATCCTCCCGGGCGTGCGCGCCGTCGTGGCGCCCTTCGCCGGGCTGATGCGACT